>DATGWS010000039.1:0-16771 GCA_035299365.1 Candidatus Didemnitutus sp. | reverse complement strand
CCGTGTTCCAGCCCCACACCTTTACGCGGACGCGGGATTTCTATGCCGAGTTCGCCACATCCTTCGATGAGGCCGATATTCTGATCCTTACGGACGTTTATCCGGCCCGCGAGGCACCCATTCCGGGCGTGAACGGGAAGCTTATTGCAGACGCTGCCAGAGACGCCGGGCACCGCAACGTGCACTACGTAGAAGCCTCAGCAGACATTCCTGCCCTGCTCAAGACCCTGGTTTCCGAAGGCGATATGGTGCTCACCATGGGGGCCGGAGATATTTGGAAAGTAGGGTCGGCACTACTTGCCTGACTATTTTTGTGGTTCGGGCGTCTGTGACGTTCGCATCCACTCACAATCCCAGTGTACCCAATTCATGACGATCTCCGCCATGACGACGAATACTCGTGTTCTCTCGATCGCCCTCGGTCTTGTGTGCATCGCCACCATCTCTTCCGCTCAGAAGAGCAAGAAGTCCGCGGCTCCGCAAAAGACTATTACCGCGCCTACTGTGATCGCAACAGTGGGATCTGAGAAGATCTTTCTCTCAGACGTAGAGCGCGCCTTCCAAAAGAATCTCTCTCGCAGAGATACGAAGCTGAGTTCTGTGCCGCGCGATACGGCTCTAGAGTTCCTTCGACTTTACACGAACTACCGGCTCAAGGTACAAGACGCACATGACCGCGGATTAGCGAATGATTCCGCAGTGAAGGTAGACCTTGCGAATAATCGCAAACTGCTCTCTGAGACCTTCTTCTACGACAAAGCAGTTGCGGACGTGCGCGTGGACCAACTCTCCCGACGGAGAATGAAGGAACTGCAGATAGGGATTATCCTCTGCGCGATCTCTGACCCAAAAACAAAACAATGGGACACCGTTGCAAGCAAGCACAAAGCAGAGCGGCTGATTGCCCAGCTCAACTCGGGCGCAGACTTTGAAAAACTTGCGCGGGATTCATCGGACGATAAAGAGACTGCTGCCAACGGTGGCATGCTGCCATGGATATCCGGCGGTTCGATCATCAAGGCCGTTGAAGATGAAGCCTATTCGTTGAAGGCCGGGCAAGTAAGTCCGCAGCCTGTGAACTCCCGTTTTGGGTATTTCGTCGTGAAGGTGTTCCGTGAGGAGCCCCGTGACCAGGTGAAGTTCCGCCACATCCTTCTCTCTGCCAAGGATGGAAGAGACTCTGCTGCAACCGACCATTTTGCTGACACAGTGATATCGATACTCAAGATGAAACCAGCGCCGCAGGCAGCCGCCCTCAGAGCAATGAAGATCGAGCCAACCGGCGATGCGTTCAGCGACCTCGCCAAGGCACTGTCTGACGATAAAACATCTGCTGCAAAGGGTGGCTTCCTAGGTTCGTCATACTCCCGCTCCGGTGGGATGGACGCCAATGGTTCGCGCCTCGTGCCGGCATTTGAGAACGCAGTATTTGCACTCAAAGACGGCGAATTGTCTGGCAAGGTCAAAACGATCTACGGCACACACATCATGATCCGCGATTCAACAAAGAAGCCGGATCCTGTTCAAGAGCGAGATGCAGCGAAGCGCACGTACCGCAGACTTTACTTCGAAGAAGACAAGCGCCTCGTTCTCGATTCTGTGAAAAAGCACTACGGCTATCAATGGATGGATCAAACGCTGATGATGTTCATGAGCGCCATCGATACCACGAAGAACACGCAAGACACCACTTGGTCGCGCTCGCTCACACCATATCAGTCTGAGCAGATCATTTACAAGATGCCGCGCGGACCGATCACCGTTGGTCAGTTCCGCGACTCACTTCGTCTTCGCATTGACATGCGTGGGTACTCTCTTAACCGAACGGGTCTTGAACGTGCAATGAATCGCATAGCCGATCCGCTTGCACTTGAGCAGGCCACTGCGGACCTAGAATCGAAGTATCCAGAATTCGCCTCCCTCATGCAAGAGTTCAATGACGGCATCCTGCTCTTCAAGGTGGAAGAAAAGGAAGTGTGGAGCAAGCTTCGTTTCGACACAACTGATGCTCGTGTCTTTTACGACTCTACTCGCTCGCGCTGGATGACGGAACAGAAGTACGATCTCACTGAACTCTATGTACTCAGCGATTCACTTGCAAAGGCCCTGGGTGACCGCATTAAGAAGGGCGAGAACATCGCCAGTCTTGCAGCTCAGTATACCCAACGTGAGGGTGGACGCGACAAGAGCGGAGCAGTGAAGTCCGCTTCACCCAAAACGTCCAAAGTGGCTGCAAAGATCACTCCAACAACAAAGGTTGGCGACATCATAGGACCTTTTGCATCCGAAGCCGGATGGGCCATCATTCGCCTCGACGCCGTTATTCCTCCTCAACAGAAGTCGTTTGAAGCTGCCCTGAGCGAATTGGCACCTGCCTATCAAGACGCGCTGCAAAAACGACTCACAGAGAACTGGCTTTCCGGCGTACGCAAGATTCACCCGGTTGTCTATGACAATGCGGCTATTGACAAGATCTGGGGCAAAGCCTCGTCAGCTAAAACGAAATGAAAAGCCCCATGCGCAACCTTTGCATCGTCTTCACATGCCTACTTGTCCTTGGGACATCTGCAGAGATGTCAGCCCAAGATTCAATGGAAGGCATCATAGCCATCGTTGGACGCGAGATCGTTCTTAAATCCGACGTAGATGGTCAGATGGAGATGTTAGCCCAGCGCGACCCCAAGGTCGATCGCAAGGATGCACGGTTGCGTCAGGCAATCCTCGACCAGCTCATTAACGAGCGCCTCATCATGACCAAGGCCATCGAGGACAGTATCGAGGTTACGGATGAAGAGATCACGCAGCGAATGGAGTACCAGATCCAAACGCTCATCCAGCAGTTTGGCTCTGAAAAGCGCATTGAGGATATGTATGGCATGAGCATGATGCGCATCCGTCGTGAGTTCCGCGATGAGATTCGCAAGCGCTTGCTCGTTGAAAAGATGCAGCAGAAACAATTCGGTCAGGTGAAGGCCTCACGTGCCGATGTTGAAGCATTCTATGCCAAGTACCGAGATTCACTCCCCAAGGTTCCAGAACGCGTAGACCTCTATCACATCGTCAAGTATGTTAAGGCGTCCGAGGAAAAAAACAAGGAAGCAAATACGCTTGCAATGCGCATCCGTGACTCGATCGTGAAAGGGGGCTCCTTCAGTGATTTTGCACGTAGATATTCTGGCGACCCTATTTCTGCCTCTAACGGCGGCGATCTTGGCACAGTAGACCGTGGCAAGTTTGTACCCGCATTCGAAACAGCTGCCTTCAACCTCTCTCCCGACGAGATTTCTCAGCCCGTTGAATCACCCTTTGGCTGGCACGTGATCCAGCTCATCAGCAAGACCGCCACGTCCATCACCACGCGACACATCCTTATTCGTGTGGGTCAAAGCGAAGAAGACAGAGATCGTGTAAAAGCCGAACTCGTTGCACTCAAACAACGTGTTGAAAAAGGCGAGAACTTTGAAACGCTCGCCCGCGAATTCAGCGACGAAAAAGAAACGCAAGGTTTTGGCGGTTCCATGGGTCAGATCGAGCTCGCTCGCCTCCCTGAAGAAATGCAAACCTCCATCAACACGATGAAGGATGGCGCTGTCTCAGATCCCTCCCCATATGCCGCAGACCCAACAAAACCCGGCTACCACATCCTCTACCGCAAACGCATCATCCCTGCCCACACCCCATCCGTGGACGATGACTACAAACAACTCGAACAGATGGCTGCATTCGAAAAGAAGCAACGCCTCGAACAAGAGTGGGTGCAGAAGCTGAGGAAAGAGTTGTATTGGGAGACGCGTTAGAGTGCTAGATTGGTAGAGTGCTAGATTGTTAGAGTGCTAGATTGTTAGAGTGCTAGATTGGTAGAGTCACGTTCTGTGGTGTTGGTAGCACATAGAAGGATGACGTCCCCATCAATGATAAAATCGCGCCTGTTATCGATCTATCTGTTTGAAGTAGTGAGGGTCGTAAACAACCAACATCTGTTTCGTCTTGGGAATCAGACAGAGGGCGTCGCCCTAGCTGTCATGAACAATATCTCTGAAGCACAGAGCTGCCAAAGTCGGCGAGACCTCATCCACAAACTGAAGCTTGCTCATAAGGAGATACGAGAAGCAGAATCTCTCTCTATCCACTTCACTGAAAGGAATGGAATACCGAGATCATGGAAACAAACGATCGATAGTCTTCTTGATGAGCTTGGCCGGCTAATGAGTTCGTCTATAGCTACCGCAATTCGCAATCAACAACGACCCCCAAAAGACCAGATGAGGGCCTAACACTCTAACACTCTAGCACTCTAACAATCTAGCACTCTAACAATCTAGCACTCTATCGAGATTACCAACTTCGTGAAATAGTCAAACGCAGGACGCTCTCCTGATACGCTCCGCCAAGCACCGGAGGTGTGAGACGTTCATTGAAGAGGGTGCGTTCTGCTCGTAGGTCTACATCTGCGAATTGGCCAAGGCGGGCGGTAACGCCGAGGAAGAAGCCGGTGCGGTCTCCGTACGTGTCATCAAGAGCGAGGGTGAGGCCACCGCTTGCGCTGAGGACGTCCGAAAGGATGTAGGAAGCGCTACCATCGATGGTGATGATGGTTGTGCTTGGCGAGGCAACTGCTTCTTGATGGATCCATCCAACGCCGGCGGTGAGCGAAAGTGGGATTAGCAACGATACAGATTGGCTGGCGATGACGGAGGTAACGGCGTAGTCGTAAAGATTGTTTTTTGTTGCTGCGTCTTGACGGGCGAATGTGATGTTGGTGCTTGCGTTGAGATCACTAATGCGATATGCATAGCCCCCTGATGCATTCCACATGGTTGTTCGATTTACGTACTGCAGGAGCGTATCGGATGCATCACTTTGTTGGACGTAAGGTGCATAGGAGAGTCGAAGGTATGGTAGACCGCGGAAGTTGAGTCCGAGTGTAGCACCGATGGAGAGCAATGTAGACGTGGATCGTTTGATTGGAATGAGATTATCTCGGTCTTGACGTGCAAAGAGTCCAATAGACATCTGACGTTTCATCAGCGCCTGATCTACCTTCACATCAAATCGAAGGACATCAACGCGCAGGTTTGGAACGCCAAGTGCTCTATACCCAGCTCCGATGCGACGGACAGTGCCGCTGAATCTCGTTCCGCTGCTGCGAATATTGACCGCCGTACTTGCTGTTGCGGACCAGTCAACATACGATGACGCATTGGAGTCTGCCGCAGCAAGAAGAAAGTCAGGCACGCTAGACGTACCAAACTGTGGGGAATTCAGATCACCAATTGTCAGCGAGCCCCCTACCTCTCCCTCCAATGACCAGATCCCGGGGATAAGCTCAACACGAAAGTCGATGGTAGAGAGAATGTTCTTCTGCGGGGTAAGTGCTGAAAGCGTATCGGCTATGGTAAGACTGGACTTGTCGTCGATAGTATACACACCGGTCAATGTTACATGGTTGCCAGTGATACTGCCATACCCAATGCGACCTCCGTAGAGTATCCTACCGAAATCAGAATTATCCGAGGTGCGATAGATCGTTGTGTCTGTACGCGAAGAATCTATGCGCGATAAGGGGCGCTGTGTTGTCCCGTACACTGCATGGAGATAGAACACACCACCAGGGTTCCACTCGAGATTGCCACCAATGATGCGGGCTCCACTGAGTGAGAGTGGCGTAAAGGTTGGGAACACGGTACCCACACCGATCTTTGGCAACGAGGCCATTACACTCTCAACATCACTCATCACACCAAGCTTTGTGAGCACATCTTCATAGTTGGTGATGTTGCCGTTGGAAACATCGCGCAACTGTTCAACCTGACGCATCGCTTCGAGTTGTTCGAGCTGCTGTGGGTCATATTGCTTTAGAGAATCTTTGACGTTCTCATATTCACCCAACATCCAACCTACCTCGGACATCGCGTATGATTCCAATTCTCGGTAGGCACGCTGCGTAACGATGCGTTTAACGGCGTCAGGATCAAGTGATATCGAGAATGCATTGATGTCTTGACGAACATCGCGTTGTTCTGAACTCAATAGCAGATTAGCGGTGATCGGCACACCATAGATGATGGCCGACGGAGTGAATTCTACACGCCAGAAGTCAGGGGGCTTCTCCTGAAACGAACCCGATCTGTTCGAGGTTTGCCCAAGGAGGCGGTATCCGCCTGTAAGGATCACCGGTGCGTCTCCTTGGTCGGAACCAAAAACGACAAACGGAGACCCAGTTTGCGGTGCGGGTTGCGCAACGGCGACCATCGACGCAAGTGAGACTGCAACAATAAAGATCAGAATGCTCACGTGTTTCATGGCATAGCAAGACGTTCAACGCGCAGTGGACCTATCGGTGGATCTGCAGGCACCGGTACAAGATCGATCACGGGTCCTTCACCCATTTGTCCAAGGCCGTTCTGGCCCCATGTCCAAAGTGAACCATCTGCACGCACGGCCATGGCATGTGCTCCGCCTGCAACAATGCCTTGTACAGCATCAACACGCGATACTTTCACGGGTGTTAGGCGTCCAAGCCGCGTTCCATCACCACATTGACCAAGGATGTTGTTGCCCCATGCCCAAACAACTCCGGATGAATCGAGTGCTAGACAGAAGGAGCCCCCTGCTGCAATTGCTCTGATATTCTTAAGGCTCTCAACTTTTTTGGGGACGTGCCTGTCTGTTGTTGTACCGTCACCGAGCTGTCCACTGGCATTGCTTCCCCACACAAACACTTCACCAGTATTGGTAAGAGCCATAGAGTGTGCGTCACCAGCTGCGATATCGATCACAGACTTCACACGTTTTATGGAAGGGGCTCCTCCAAGATCAATAGCGATAGGAAGTGGTATCGGCACAAATGGGAAGTCATCGTCAAAGCCTGCTTGACCATTGCCGTTCACGCCCCAACCTGCAACGATGCCCGACATCGTAAGTGCAAGAGAGTGAGAGTGGCCACAGGCAATTGCTCTGATGCCCGAAAGCATTGGATGCTTGCGTGGAGTTGGCGGATTGTCAATTCCATCGAGCTGACCCGTTGTTGCGTTGATCTTGCCGCCAAAAAATCCATTCTCAAACGTCCTGTTATAGCCCCATACATACACATCGCCCTTACTCGTAAGAGCCATAGCATGACGTGATCCGGCGGCCACATCAATGACGCCTGTGAGACCTGGCAGGGACGTGGGCTCACCCTTGGTAATTCTATCATTGACTCCCAATTGCCAGTAGTCATTTAGCCCCCAGCCCTTCACTATGCCACCCTTCTCAACGGCAAAGGACATGTCCATCCCGGCAGCCAGAGCGAGCACATTACTCACCTTGGAGAGCTTCTTGGGTTCGGAGACAACACTTGGATACGCCTTTGTTACTGCGTGCCTCAGATTGTCTCCCCATCCCCACACGATATTTTTCGGATCGAGAGCGGCAAGGGGGAAGCCCTTCATATAGGTGCCCGCACCGCCGGACTGTTTCATGTCGGTTACATCATAGGCAACCTGATCACCTTCTGTCTGTCCTGTCTTTTGATCAGCAACATAGCTGCTTGCCCAACTTTTCTTGGCCTTGATGCCTGTAGCTACATGATTGATCGTTGCGTCTGTAAAGAGTCCGTTATTGCCGGCCTTGAGATCCGCCGCGCTGATCCCAAGCTCTTTCACAAGTTTGAGGGGGCTCTTCTCTTCTGGCGTTGCAACAAGCGAGTGTCGCTCCCCAGCTGCCATCACGAGCACCGGCAGCTTTATCGAATCGAGCTTCTCACGGTCGAAGAATCGGAAGTTGTCTACGTTCACATGTGCAACCTTGGAGCTATCCTTCACCACGAGGTAGGCCGCACGATTGATAAATCTCACCACATCCCATTCTATCGGAACAAGCCGTTCACTTGCACTGGCTCGTACGTTAGGGAGTCCGGTTGAATACGCCAGATAGAATTCCCCCGGCAGACCCGGGAGCTTCCGCACAGGAAGCTTGAACGTGTCTTTCGCTGTACGCTCCACAAAGAGCTCCACGGCAGCGTCGGGAGATAAGGAGCCCCCTACAACAAAGCCAACCATACTTGTCTGAATGCGGAATTCCTGCGACTGCATACGTCCTATGGCTTCATCGCCGGTAAGCACTCCATACGACGTAACCCAATAGAGTCCGTTTTGGCCGAGGCTACCAAGCACCGGGTGCTCTTCTTTGACAGGATCATTCGTAAATGCTTCGCCCTCTACCGACCAACACGCTAGAGAGCCGATCTCGAAGTCCCAGTTTTCACCCGGACATACTTCTGAGAGCTCAGCCTGGACCACGGGAGGTTTTGGTCGATCGGGCGGAGAGGTATCACCACGAAATGGACGGAAGACAAACGTCCACACTTCGCTCACGCCGAGATTAATGATACTCGACCCACTTTCTTCATACGCTGAAACAACCCAAGCGTATTTCTGTCCAACCGTGAACTTCCGCGCCGACACTGGGTACTGCAGAATAGTGCGAGAGAGATCTCGGACATCCAGAAATGCCGGATTGCGGGTAACCGCATCTTGTGGAGTTTGTGTTGCAAACATCTCGTGGATGCGAACCTGATAGAGAATGCGTTGTCCTGGACCAGGAGGCACAGAGGACATCCACGTAAACACAGGATAGTCCATCGGCACTTCCGATTCGTCCGGCGGTGCGATCAAAATTGGCTGTGAGAGCCTATTTACGGTCGTGAACTTGCAATCCTTTCCAAGGACTTGATCGGTCTCAGCACTGATCACTTCGCAGCAGATCTGATAGTCACCCGTTGGTACAGTGCCTGTGCGAAGCAGGGCATCGCGATACTTCTGATTGTACTCTGCAATCTTGACCGGTTGCACCATCGAGCCGGTAACAACAGTCTGTCCGCTCGGGATCTCAATGATCCTTGTAGTAGCGTCGGCAATGATGCCATCCGGTATTGAAGACTCCTCAGCGGTACCGTGCAGATACACCTTCACGGGCCTGCCGGATGTGTTTGTAAGGTAGACCTTCCACAGGTCTGCCACTCGCAACTGATTTGGAGGGGGCTGGGACAAACGGATACTCACCATTTCCGGCGATTGGCCGAAAAGGGTTCCCATGCTGCAGATGAGCATGATGGCAAGTGAATAAGCGAAAGTGCGAGTCATCGGGATACCCTCCCCCGAAAATGAAACGATGTGATTTTTCATCACACACCCCTGCGAGGTTCCAAACATACGACTGCGGCTGAAATACGAAAAAATACTTTGTTTATCACTTTGGAATGTCGTGCTGTTGCCGTTGTTTTGCGCACTGGTTACCGGGCGTCATGTACCAAGGAAGGGGTGGGACAATGAACCGACATAGGCTATCGCTCTCATCATTGAAGCGTTCGCATGTCCCGCGAATCCCCGCGGAGCCGCGCTCTGTTGCATCCATGGCTGAACGTCCGGAAGCATACGGACTCACGAGACGCAGTGCGATCAAGCTCGCAGGAGCACTCACTCTTGCCGCTGCCCCACTTGCTGGCGTAGTGCAGGCTGCGGTCAGCACATCGTATGTTATGGTCAGACGCGGACGACGCATTGTCTTCCTCGTGGCGGGTGTTGAACGCTGGTCTGTAGATCCGGATCTCTTTGATGGGCAGCCGATTGTCTCAGCAACAGAGACAGATGCCGGCATCGTTGTTTCGCTTCGCGACGCTCTTTTTCCAGGGACACAGATCCGAGCGGATGTTGAGGCTCACATCACGCGCGGTGTTAGCGCTCAGGCAACCTTTCGGTTTTTCTCTCTAGGTTCAAGCGAAAACGTTGATTTTGTTCAGTGGCTTCTCGACGCCTCTCCGGCTAGACTTACACGTACCAATGCCATCCAAACGCGTATTGGTTCAGATGCCTCGTTAGCCTGCTCCACGGGTTCCGCAGTCTTTCGTCCGTCATGGGTGCTAACGTTTGCATCAGCATCCATGCTCACAGCAGACGCACGCACGCTCCTTGGTTCGCGTTGCTCGATGATGGCTATGGCAAAAGATGCCCCATCCCTCACAACCGGAGCGAATGGGAAACGGACTCTCGTGCGCGTTGAACGCGGAGATCAACCGTGGGATATAAAGATCGATCCAACTGGTCTGGCTGAGTGGCAACTTGTGTCGAACACAACGTCATTCGACGCGTGTTCGATAGAGGTTACCTCAGATGGCCGCACCACCGGGATGATCGAATCTGCTCGTGAAGGGGCTACATCTCTCCATGTGGCAGAGGCCGGCATTACACTCCCACTGCGCGACCTGCGATATGCATGGGCGATGACGGAAAAGGGGCGCCACGACGGTCTTGTTGCTCGATATACACGGAATGCCGAGTGGACGCACATCGAAGGTGTATCCGTTGAACTTGGCGATAGAGAGGGCATTCCTCCATTGGAGTTTGAACGCAGAGGCTCTCAGATCACGCGGTTTATTGTTGCCCCTGGTCTAAAGCGTTACGTGATTCCCGTGTCAGGTGCAGTAACAGAACCAACGTCTACACATCCGCTCTACCAACTTGCCCTTCTGACGCGTGCTGTTAAGCCATCGGCATTGCCGAAGCACCATATGCATCTGGCGTCACTACAGGTAGACCTGAAGCAGACGATGAGCGTGCAGTCTCAGGTGAAGGATCCTACGCTAACAGGTAAGGTGAAAAAGTCGCTTGGCAAACTCGGCAAGGCCAAGTTCACCATGCCGAACAATCCACGCGTTACTGTGATCCGTCCGGACGATTTGCTCGTGTTGACTTTTGAATTTCAGAACATCACGCTCAATAAATCCGGCGGAACATTCTCCGGTGGCGGCAGTGGTTCTCGGCTGATTGTCCACTTCCAACCCCAGCACATTGCAGAGCGGGCATTCTTTTACACTGGAGACAAGCCGGCAGACCAATCGGCGTATCCATCTGCAGATCAATCAAAGAAGTCTAGTAGCGATGAGCCCTTGCTCGATCCTCCGATCGATGCAGCAATGGCACATCCGTCCCGCCTTTCGTTCCAGGTCCCGTCGGGATACTCAGGTAAATACAGCATAGAAGGATTGCTCGATTGGAAGAAGTTCACGCTGGCAGTGTCTCCAAGCGCAAAAGCACCCGAGGTGGAGTCGATATACTCTTCGTTGGCTTCGAGTACCTTCTTGAAGTATGCATCCATTGGTGATTCTGAAACGAAGGACACAAAGGTGTCGACGCTCTTTGTAAAGAAGAAGGGCATCACCACCGGCAAGAAATACACAGTTAATGCAGGCGCATCGAGCAGACTGACATCGAAAAAACAATCGCGTGTAAAATCTGCGTTCGAATCGCAGGCCGACCTTGCAACATCCCTGGCAGATACCACGATCAGCGACGTGATAGCGGCAGCGCTTATCAAGCCCCCTATCAAATGGCCGGAGCTTGATGAGACAGCCATCGAATATCCGTACCGTCTGTTTCTCTCTCCCAACAAATACGCGGGCTTTGCACACCGTACATCAAGCGGTCTCACGCCTGATCAGCGTAAGGTAGAACTCTGGCACACACGTTTAGGAGTTAGGCACACAGATGGAACGGTGAATGAGAACGCCGAGTACTTCCGAACTGTGCGCGCCATTTGGTCGCCCGACTATGGCACGGCACGCACGATGCAGCCGATCTTCAAAGAACGTCCGTTCCGCACGTCGCTCAATCGCAGAGACCGCAGTGAGATCGTCGATCTCACATCGAACTATGGGATGAAGTTCACCGAGACCGAACCCGTCAAGGTGAAACGTCTGATGCTTACAGCACTTGGTGCGTGGATGGATGGCACAGGCTCGTGGGATCCACATCCTGACGATGATCTTGAAGTTGAAGGTTGGGTGCAACGTGGCGCACAGGGCAGAGATACATTTGTTCGCGTTGCCTACAAAGGGTACCTCTATCCGTTCGGCAATAGGGCAACACTCATCAAGGAGACAGAACGCAAGTTCGTTCGTACGCCTCGCGGAGACATGGCCGCGTATTTGATGCAGCGCATGTTCATCATTCTCAAGGAGCCCGTTCGCGAGTTTCCTGCGGACGGACTTGATGGCATGGAATACGAAGGAAGAGAGTTCCCATTCCGTCGCGTAACCATCACCACAAAGATGACGCCGAACTTGGAGCTGCCGAAGCCCCTTATCGCCTCACAACCAACCTTGTTCTCTAGTAATAGCTTCTGGCCGATGTTCAACATCGGTGGTGGCACGCCGCAAGACGTACGATGGAATTGTATTGCCACGGACTGGGACAACAACACTGTTCAGTTCAGTATACCACTTGCCTTCCTTACCGCGCCGGATTGTGCTGCATCGGATAGTGTGAGTAGGATGCAAACGTTTAGCGGTGGTAAGGACGGATCCGGTGATGCCAGCTCGTATGTGAAGCAAATGCAACGCAGGACCGTGGAGATCAACGGACAGAAGATTGCTTTTGCTCCGTCCATCAAACGAGGAGACACCGCATTCCCTACGGCGAAATTCTATTTGCACGGATATGCGAACAACACCATCCCGGTGAACACACCGCGCTTCTTCCCACGCATGGAGAAGTCAACGGTTTCGATCGAAAAAGTTCAAGAGCTTCTCGGTACCAGCGGAACCAACACCGTAAAGTTCTACGAGAAATACCTAGCACACGCTTTTGAAGCCGGTGCTGCCGTTGCAAAGGGTGCGAGTGTTAATGTTAATGATATCAAGAACCCCACGCAGATGTTCCTTGCGCTTCAAGACGCATTGAACATGGACTTCGGTGCTCAGTCAGATAAGGGAGGGGGCTTAGCAGCACCTAGTATCGGCGTTGATGCGCTCTCTCGTTTGATGGGACCGATCCAGGGCAAGGTGAATGACCTTGCAAACTCTGCAGCAGCCGTTGGCAACTTCGATCCGATGGAGTACTTCGCGGGATTACTCAACAGTAAGATCCTTGGCGATATCACTCTGAAGGATGTCCTCGACTTTGTTCAGGGAATTCTGAACAACATGGACAAGATGCCGGGACTTGATAAGAAGGATGACTTTGGGATTAAGGACGACATAGATGATATCAAGGCCAAGGCCGACGAAGTAAAGGCAGAAGCTGAAAAGCTCGTTGCTGATGTTGCCGCTGAGGTGAACGCAGCAAAGGCTGCACTTAAGGCTGAGGTTGATGCCGTTAAGAACGAGATACAAGGGTACATCAACGCCGGCAAGCAGGCCGTTGAAGACCGCATCAAGGAATGGAAGAAGAGAATAGACGACAAGGTTAACGAACTCAAGTCCGAGATCGATAAAGCCCTGGAGCCCCTTATCGAAGCCGGAAACGAAGCTGCAGAGAAATACAAAGAAGTGGCAAGCAATCTCGAGGCTTTGAAGAAGGGCTTGCAGCTGGTGTATGAATGGCAGACGGAGATCAAGGGCTCGCCGGGGAATATTCTGGTGCCGAAAAATCCCGGTGCTACGGATAAGGATGATAAGGCCATTCTCTACCTCAAGGCTGAGTTCATCAAGAAACTCAACCTCGATCCGCCGGAAGTGAAACTCTACGGATCACTTTCGAATTTTATCATCAATCTCATCGGTGATGGGGCAGCGCAATTCCTCATCATCACGTTCAACAAGCTGTCGTTCTCGGCAAAGATTGGCGAGAAGCCATCGATCAACCCCGACATCGCAAGTGTGGAATTCGCTGGCCCCCTCTCATTTGTCAACAAGCTCAAGGATCTTATTCCAAAGGGCGGTGGCGGTGGTGGCGTAGGATTCTCATTCGACTTCAACGTATTACCATCAGGCATCACAGCATCGCTCACCATTGGTCTGCCGAACGTGACCGTTGGCGTGTTCTCCTTGCAGAACATGGCCTTCATCATGAGTATCACCATTCCATTCGATGGCAGGCCATTCTCATCCTACTTTGCTTTCTGCACCAAGGACAATCCGTTCCGCCTTACCATCATGATGTTTGGAGGGGGCGGATTCTTCGGCATAGAGATCACGCCATCAGGCGTAAGAATGCTTGAAGCTGCATTTGAGTTTGGAGGCAACTTCTCGTTCGACTGTGGAGTAGCCTCCGGCGGCGCAAGCGTAATGGCCGGAGTTTACTACAAACTCGAATCAAAAGAGATCGAAGGCAAGATGGTGGAGCAGTCCGAACTCACGGGCTACTTCCGTCTCACCGGGAATCTTTCCATTCTTGGTTTGATTCGCATAAGCCTTCTCTTTGAACTGAAGCTCACATGGCAAAGCAACGGCAAGGTCTTTGGTGTTGCAACCATTGAAGTGGAGATCGAGATCCTGTTCATCAGCTTCAGTGTAGGTGTCACAGTGGAACGTCAGCTCAAGGGTTCCGACGGCGACCCAACGTTCAAAGACGCACTCCCAGAGCCATCGCTTTGGGAACTGTATTGTTCAAGCTTCGAATACGAGGAGGCCTGATATCATGGCAACACAGGAACTCCAATGGTTGGCCGTACCCTACGACGTTGAACAACGTGATGGTCGGACATATCTCTCAGTTGCGATCAGCGTAACTCCAAAACTTCAAGAAGCAACAACTGCGCCTCGCACGTTGGCCGACTATCCGGATTGGGTCAACTGGCCGGAGACACTCAAGAACATCAAGGTTACCCTCGACTTTGATGGACTGAAAGTGAAACCCTCTTCGATGACTGTGAAGAATGAACCGGCCGATCCCGAAACATGGGAGGCCATATTTCAGAAGACCACCTTTGTTAACCCATTCGAATACAAGCCATTCACGAACTACAAGCTTGTTTCGTTTCCGGTAAAGGGTGTTCTGGCATCCGTGAATTCGGCCTATGTAAAGCTTGCGAAAGAATTCGCTACCGCTCCGAAGATCGACATGATCAAGTCCGTTACCAAGGATACGAAGTCGAGCTTCGGAGGGCCTGCTGCGCTTCCCAAGGTGATGGACCTCATGAAGGACCTCACACCGAATGACGAGGACGAAAACAACCTGCGTCAGCTCAAGAGCTCTTTTGAAAAAGACGGCATGGCAAGCACAGCACGCCGCATGAATCAGAGCGAGACGTCAAAGAATCCCGTTCGCACGATCAAGGGCGGTCAAGTTGAGGTTCCGTCCAACCCAGAGACCATGATGTTTAAGCCCGTGAACATGTCCACGCCGGTAGGTGGACTTCTCATGGCTGAAGTCTTCCATACTGCTCGAGATTATAGCAAGGACAAACCGGGAGTTGGTAAAGGGGCTAAGGTTCAACGTCGGGTTGAGCGTCCAAAGATCGCCCGTCCAACGTACGACTTCCATCAGGTTGTCTCGCTCATGCGCGAGTACCCAATCATGCTTCGCAAGCTTGGGATCGTTCAACACGTGGAGTTTGAGATCCCGAGTGGGTTCGACGATGTAAGTATTGTTCGTTGTTTGGTTGACTTCCCTTCACCTCAACTTCCTGGCACAAAGAACACATCACCTTGGGTTGCCTACCGTCTCGATCGGTCCGGTGCGCCTCAATATTGGCAGTTCCTGCCTCGCCCCCTACCCGACTCAGAGATCAAGGGGGCTGTACTCTGCCTTGATGATGCGAGTCACTTTGATATTATACAGGTGGACGTTGATGCAGCGGCGATGAAGACGCTGCAGTATACACGTGGCATGTTGCACAGAGCAAAGAAGACATTCAACACCCGCGACTCTGCATCGGACGCATCACCTCCTGCCGTACGAGGAACAGGGCTACAGCTTATCCGCGTCAACCGTGGTTTGAAGCTTGCCAAGGCCATCATTAGGAATGCACAGAACTACAACAAGCTTGTCTCGAATACCGAAGTAACGTTGTATGCCGATGATCTGCTACGGGGCTTCCGTGTAGATGTGTGGGACGATGTGTCAAAGAAGTGGCACTCACTGATGCGTCGCAATGCAACGTATACATTCCCCAAGGCTACGGGCGCACTCAAGACAACCGGAGTTACCGTGCTTGACGAAGAAGGTGTGATGACCTTCGGTGCGTCTCGTCCGGTTGGCTCGGACGACACACCTTCGATGCGCGCACTCTATGCACACGAGACAGTGATGCAATGGGAAGGGTGGAGTCTTGTGGCTCCACTTATCGGCCAACACATCGGCACGGAAGACGAATTGGCACCAGAGCAGAAGAAGGCATCGCCCCCTCCTGACTTTGAATATCAAATTGAGTCAGCAGTTACCGTTGTCAAGAATTCGCTTCCGCGTTTGCGCTACGGCAGAGGATATCGCATGCGCGCACGTGTGGTAGACGTTGTAGGCAACGGACCACTGCTCAACGAACTTGCTCCCGACGACATCTCTTGCACAACGGCACTCGTTCGGTATCTGCGGTGGGATCCAATCTCCTCACCAATGCTTGCCTTGCGCAAACACCCTGTTGAAGGCGAGTCACTCGAACGTATGGTTGTTCGCAACTACAATGCCAGCGAGAACGATGCCGATGAAGTTGCAACAACCGAAACATCAGAGCGCCATGTCTTTCCGCCGCTTGCTGCACAGCAAACTTGCGAACGTCACGGACTCTTTGATGTAACGCCAACCGACAAACTCAAGGGTGATGTTTCAACGTATGATCTCATCGTAAAGAAAAGCGGACAGCTTCCTTCACGCTGGTACACACGCACTGCCACGGGCGACCTCAAACCGGAGGCAACGGACAACGTGCCGCCTGCTGGCGATGCAAAAGAAAACGCTATCAACTATCCGTATGTGCCCGGTGCATCCGCAGCTCCTCCGTATCTGCCTGATCCGCTCGCGCGGGGATTGACGCTGAGCGGCGTTCCCGGTGTTGCATCCGGACAACTCATGGA
>DATGWS010000038.1:0-4802 GCA_035299365.1 Candidatus Didemnitutus sp. | reverse complement strand
AGGGCTGTTGTTGCATACGTGATGCTCTCGGCAATACCATTCCCCCCTTGCCTGTCCTCGACAAACACACGATCATGACGCCAGTTCTTATCAGCATCGAATTGCTCATAGAAGAACGATGCCTTGTACAATGAAAGTGCTGTACCTGAACTGCCGCTTGTAATTCCAGATTGCGAACCAATCGCAAGTCCACCCGGGCCATTATTCAATGCATCATCCTGCTCTGCTGCTACCGACCAAACACCGTAGTTCGAATCATTGGCCATCCCCCCCTCATAGAGATTACCGATGGGACGAACCCTCCACACATACCAACCCGTGCCCTCGGTAAGTGTGAGCTTGGTTGATAGCGCTTGATCAGGCGATGTAGAATAGAGATAAACGTTTTGTGCCTTGTTCCAATCAACAGTTGCTTGGCAATACTCAGGATCTTCCCGGTACTCATCCTTAGTGTTATACAGACGAAGTATCTGCAACTGATGAAGGGGCATGTGCGGCGTACAGTTTTCATAGTTCCACGCAAACAGCATCTGATTTGCTTGCGTAGGACGAATGACATTGGGGATGATTCCGCCGTTAGTCGTATTGAAATGATAGAGCTGCGCTGTAGTTGACAACGGGAATGGATGCATCGAATAGTCGATGATCAGGGAGACTTCTAGTCGAATTGAATCATGCGTCCAATGAGGCGGAGCAACAGATGATACAAGGTCATTAATCTTAACTATAATCTTTCCAAGTTCAAACTCGTCGCCTTCACAAGTGTTACCTATATACTGAGTTAAGTCATGCCGAATAACTGAACGTGTGTTATGGTCTGAGGAAGTGCCCGAAACACTAATTCCAAAGTCCCCAGATATTGGCAATACATGTTGTTCGAATTCATCAGCCGAATATGTTGCAATCCGATATGAAAGGTCCGACTGAAACAAGTCACCATTGCTAAGTAGTCGATTATCATTACCCGCAACAGAAAGATCCACTTTCAGATATACTCTACGGTAACAGCGATATTGAGCAGCGCAAATGTTCTCCGGGATATCAGACGGGACCAACTCAAGCTCAATAGGAACGTTCTCTTGAGGTACCAACTCAGCACCGACCACCAGCTTAGTCAGTGACAGCTGTTCGGGTAGATATTGTACTTGTTCTTGAGTCTTCTCCTGAGCAGCAGCTAAAACAAAGCCTGCCAGTAGACAATATGCGAACCAGATATTGAAACGGAACATATCAAGTCTCCTGTTTTACTCGAATCTCACAACGCGTAAGCCTAAGTATTTAGTTGTCGCTCTCATGTCAACCCTAACTCGAAACCAAACAGCAACAGTTCGTTCGACCCGGTCGGTTTTGCCGTTTGCCCCGCCTTTCTGCACATTAGAGTCAATGTATGGCATGAAGTCCGGGTCTGTCACGTCTTCAGCGGAATACAGATACGACTCACCTTCTGTTCGCTCGCTTACGTTGCCAAACATGTCATAAAGACCCCACGCATTCGGCATCAGAAGTCCAACAGGTAGAGATGTTGAGTCGGGGGCCCCCTGTCTTGAGCCTCGATACCAAGCTACCTTATCGACCTCTTTATAGTAGAGTTCAAGATCACTTCCAGGAAGCGGATCAGGAATTCCAGATACAGCCGACGTACTTCCTGCATTTGCAGCATACTCCCATTCGGCTTGACTTGGTAGTCTATAGCCGTTCGCACTTTTATCAATCGTTGTGTTCTTTCCAGTTCCAGAATAGACTGGCTGAAGCCCATGTAACACTGACATACGATTGCAAAAGACTGTTACTGAATCATACGTTACATTGGTTATCGGCTTGGTTGGCCCCCTTGATTGGCTGACATTCGTCGACATGATCCTCTCCCAAGAAGCTTGTGTCACTTCTGTCGAGGCCATAAGGAACGGACGCGTAAGGGTCACCTTGTGTCGAGGCTGAGATACACTGGAGCACAGAAACGTTCCATCACACCCCATCATAAACGTTCCTGCCGGAATCCGAACGAGGTGGACGGAATCTGCCGGGATTGCTGTTGATGTCTGCGCAAAGTCTACGTTAGGCACGTCTGCGTCCGAGATCTTTATAGCTCTTGAAGAAGGCGAGAACGTGCTTCCCGTTTTCGATGGACGTACTTCGTGATCACCTACAGCAACAGAATCAAAACGGTATCGAGATGAGTCATCCGTTGTTGTTGTGCGCGATCCGTCGAGTGTGAGAACTACGCCGATACTAACACTGCCGGCAGGGTTTGCCGTTACCTTCCCTGAGATAGTCCGTGGCGTTGTCGGTGGAGCTGTAGGCTCGGTGCTTGCACATCCAAGGAGCGCTAGAGTGATCAAAGCATAAGCCGGAACACTCCTGCTCATTCGAATAAAGGTGTTCATCGCAGGTCCTTCACGACATAGTTCTTGAGTTCTGGTTTGAGTTTGCCACTGGAATCGTAGACAAGGCTCTGCGGATCTACTCGCGCCTTTGCAGTGTCGTCGATTACCTTCGAACTGAGCACCGTGATCTTCTGCCTCTGCTGCTGGCCGTTGGCGCTGAACGTGCGTTCGAACTCAGCAAGACTGCATGATTCAATGTCGATGACAATGCTCAACTGATCCATGGAATATTCTGCGCTGGCACTGTTCTTCTTTGTGGGACCGGAAACGTAGAGTAGCTGACTGCGGGTGATGTCACACTTCAATACTTTTCGGCTCATGATATCGGTAATGAGCTTCTCCCAGATCTGTGTTGCTGAAGCAGGCTGTGCTTGCCCCATTCGCAGAAGAACAGTTTTTGACGGGTGGGTTACCGATACGAAACTCCCTTCATCAACCGCAAGGGTGTTGGTTCGTGATGCCGAGTAGAAATATCCGGGACCGGAGACAATGTGAACTGTATCCGTGAACGTAGCGGCTCCCACCGTCATGGTCTCAACAACGTAGTCTATTGCCTTCCAGCTTGGGCTGTTGAGCCACGCCAGATGTGTTTCTAGACATGTACGCACCTTCTCCGTGCATGTCTCACGTGCATGTGCGGGAAATGATGTTATAAACACGAAGGCAGCGAGGAAAGAAAGGTTATGGTTCATTGATGCCGGCTCGTGAAAGCTTAAAGCGGTCAACAAGTTTTTTGTATTTCTTGATCAGATCCGGCTCACAGCGGCTGATGCACGGCGCGAACATATTCGGCGGAGGTGGTGGTTCTTCTGGGGGCGGACATGAAGAGCATAGCTTGTCAGAAAACTGACTCGCCAACTTGCCAAGGGCTGCATCGTTCGCTGACCCTTGCTCTTCTGTTGGAATACTTACTTGCCGATGAAGTCGGACGTATTCTCGATCATCCGGCTCATAGAACGTGTACGCTACATCGCATTCTCCAAGGAATGGATACATAACGTTGACGCAGCAATCCTCCGGGTCACACGGCAGCCACCCGGTTGGAGCGTCGCTCGGCGGAATGGAGCCATCTTCTGCACACGGGACGCGTCCAGGCATTTGTCTCATGCGCCAGCAGCGCGGTTTGATAATGCGCCAGCATCCATTCTGGCCTCTGTTTGCTGTGTCTGGGAAGAACTCCATCGAATTTGTGACGATGAGTTTGCCGAGGACAAGCGAAGGAATGTCATTCGTAAAGTCTGAAGAGGAGCCCGGAGGGTCTCCGTTCTGAGGACCAAATGCCGTACACGGAACGGGATCAACCGGGACGATAGAGAGTACCTTCAACTCTTGGCAGCCATCGGTACCACAAACTCGCTTCTTGTACCGTACGACAAACGAGCAACCATCGAGTTGGACTGTAGCGCTGTCCACCTCAGCGTCTGCCCACTCCTTCGAGGGGTAATTGCAAGGATTACAGGGCTCCGTCACAGGCCGGAAGTCGCCCGTCCAGCCAGACCATGCCTGCGCCTGCATTGTTGTTGCACAGAAGACACATAATGCGACTGTTGCGAGGAGTCTTCCAATCATTTCTTGCCCCCTTTCGGAGAGGTATTGCTTGCTGAGTCGGCGCGTATATCACCACTGTCCGAACCAAGCACCTTGTATTGGAGGCGAGAAGGATTGATCTTTAACTGAAGCATGTCAAACGAACCGCCCATTTTCGACGGAGTGACAGATGGTCCGATGCCGTTAGGAACGAATGGGATTGATAGTGTGGCTCCCGGATTCCTATAACCACTGTTCTTTGTCAGCATAAGGGGATTGTCGGCGCCGAACGCAACCGTTGGTCTGTTGTAGTGTACTTCGTGGAACGGCATACGACCGCGAACCGTCTCTCGGTCCTTTCGCGTCAATCGGCCCTCTTGATCGTACTTGTAGATTACAGCAAAGTGCTGATCGTCAAGTTGGGCTACGAGCCTGAGCGTAGACGGATCATAGACATAGCACGTTGAAGCGGCATATAGCGGTTGGCTTCGCACATCGTCGATGTAAGATGTGCCGGTTGCTCCGCTGACGGCAACACTAAGTTCATATGTACTACCCACCGTCCAGCCTGTCACTTGGGCTGTCGTGAATTTTGCCTCCATGAGGTGCCATCCGTCAACCTGCGGCCGAATGACTGCAGTAGAGCTTTCACCGTTGAGCGAGAAGGTTGCCGAAAGGTTATTGCTTCGAGCCTTTACCCATGCTCTAATCAAGATACCTTGACTCATGGACCTTTCCGTAGTCGTAAGTGTAACTAAGCCGGTGGAGCCGCTCGTGTTGAGCGCTTTCGAACGCTTACCAGTGTGAGGCATGATAGAGGCCGCAACATCTTCTTCGTATGATTGAAAGACCACCGATCCTGCGTCAGCGTTTTGTGCGATGATTGCTGGC
>DATGWS010000037.1:0-12932 GCA_035299365.1 Candidatus Didemnitutus sp. | reverse complement strand
GAATATCCATTTTATCGGGGTTGGCGGAACGGCCATGGGGTCCGTGGCAATTGCCTGCAAAATGCAGGGTCATCATGTTACCGGGAGTGATGGCCCCCTCTATCCTCCGATGAGCACCGTTCTGGACCAGGCAGGGATCATTCGATTCGAGGGGTACTCAGCTGACCGCTTACAAACACTTGTTCCGGACCTAGTGGTGGTTGGAAATGCCATCAGCAGGGGTAACGAGGAATTGGAGCTCGTTCTAGACCTTCGTTGGGACATGACGTCAATGGCTGAATTGGTTCGTAGGCTCTTCATTGCAAAAAACACGTCTATCGTCTGTTGTGGCACCCACGGCAAAACAACCACATCAAGTATGGCTGCCTGGTTATTGGAATCTGCAGGATTCAATCCCGGGTTCCTCATCGGCGGCGTGCCGGGGAATTTCGATGTAGGCTGTAGGCCAGTCCCAACCGACATCCACAATACTCGAGCTGGGGTTTTTGTAACGGAAGGAGATGAATATGACACGGCGTTCTTCGATAAAAGAAGCAAGTTCATTCATTACCGACCAACCATTGCCATTATCAACAATCTCGAATTCGATCATGCCGACATCTTCGAAAACACCGAGGCAATCATCCGGTCCTTTCAACACATGGTCCGGCTAATCCCTCGTTCCGGCGTGCTGCTAGTACATGCCGAAGACCAAAACGCACGCATTGCAGCCCAAAACGCCCCCTGTCCGGTAGAGTCTGTTGGCACATCGGAAGGGGCTTCATGGCGGATAACCGACATCATCGAGGATGGCGGTTCAACAACGTGGACAATACTCCATAACGGCGATGAGTACGGACGATTTACACTTCCAATGCCGGGCGAACATAATCTTCGCAATGCCACGATGGCTATCGCAGCCACAGCCGTAGCAGGCCTCACATCCGAAGAACAACAACGGGGTCTCGCGCATTTCATAGCGCCAAAACGTCGGCTTGAAGAGATCGGTTCTTGGAAGGGATGCACTGTTGTTGACGACTTTGCCCACCACCCAACAGCAATCGCCGCAACGATCAAGGCACTTCAGCAACGCTACCCCGCCGGAAACATTCACGTTGTCTTTGAGCCCCGCTCCAACACTACCACACGCAACTTCTTTCAGCACGAGTTAGCGCAGTGTTTCAAAGGGGCAAGCACTGTTTGTCTTGGTCCGGTGAACCGTCCTGAACGATACAGTATTGACAAACGCCTTAATACCGACGTGTTGGTGCAAGAGATAACGTCCTTGGGTATCAAGGCAGTCTCCCTCGCACCAGACCGCGCAACAGATCCACACTGGGGTACGGATATCGCAGACATTCTTGCGCAACACGTACAACCAAACGACGTGATCGCCATCCTCAGCAACGGAGACGTGGGCGGCCTGCGCGGACTGCTGACCCAGGGCCGCTGACCCAGGGCCGCTGACCCAGGGCTTTAGCCCTGGGTCAGCGCTCAACCACCAGCTTCCGCAGCACCGGCTCTGCCTCCGCTCCCTGTTCATTCGTACCGGTAACACGGTAGAAGTAGAGGCCGGGTGGAAGGCGTTCACCTGCTGAAGTTCGGAGGTTCCAACGTATTCCTCCGTTGCCTTCCGTGCTGGATATGGTTATCAGCGTTCGCATCGCACCGTCAAGAACTTCAACAGTGGCGTTTTGTGTAAGTCCACCAAATGTGATCTCTTCGTCACGGGCAAGGCGTACTGGGTGCGGGTAGACAAACGCAGATTCTACATCAGGTGCGGTTACAATGAATGTAGCGGTGTTGCCAGCTCCAGTAGTGATCACGCCAATCGGATCTCCGATGATGCCGGTTGCCGTTAGAGAATATGTCATACCCCGAGCAGTGAGGGGGCTTGCCGGATCCAGGTCGAGTTCCACTGTTCGGGCATCAATGCGAGTAGCTTTCTGCACTGAGCCGATTGGGCTGAGAGCGTAGTTCAATGGATTCGTTGATGTAGCATCAACATCGGCTGTATATGCAACACGCAAAATGGTTGATGATCGCACGCCAAGAGATGCTATAGCGAACACAGGAGTTGATGCCGGTGCGTCGCGCACAAAAAGAGTAAAGGACGTGTCTTCAATAGGTTTCGCTGCTATGTCATTGATTCGTCGTGCGCGGATGGACAACAAGCCGTTGTAGTCTACCGGAGGGAATGTTAAGAGTACTTCACGTTGTGTTCCCGAAACAGCTGTTCGTGTAGGTACCACTCCAACATCCGATGTTCTGTCCCAAAGGAGAAACTGCGTTGGTTCGATATGCTGAATGCTGATGTCAGCACTATAGCGGACTTGGATCTGAAGACCGGCAAGAAGTTCTGTTCTCGTGATGGTGTCACGATTCAATCCAATTGCCCGCGTTTGCGATCCGAGCGTAAACTGCGCATCATTCGATCGTTGACTCGCTTGAATGCTCGTATCCGTTGGGTAGGCCACAACTGCATAACGGACGGTCGATGATGTCGTTGGCACGAGTGTGACAAGTGTTGTTGCGTTGGTGCTGTCAACAATGCGATACGGTCCGTTGTTCACGCTAGCAAACACGCTGTAGCGTGCGGTATTCGCTACGGGCATCCAATTGAGAGCAATCGATTCTTGATCGAGGTAGTGACCTCGCAAGGATGTTGGAGTGGGGTGACGGTTCGTGGTGTCAACCTCACTGAATTGAAAGCCGGCCATGATGCCAAGATTGGGGAACGTGACCCCATACCCGAGTTCATTCAAACCGTTTTTGTTGAAGTCGTACATCAGAAACCGTGGACTCACCACGTCAGGTACATACCAGCGAGAGACAATGGCGTTCGATGAGGCATTGTACCCAAACACATACATGCGTGGATATGCGCAGACTACGATCTCTTCCCCTGGACGCGTATCGAGATCACCCACATCTACGCCATTTCGGTATCCGATACCATAGCGCACACCGGCGATGTGATCCGTCCACACTGTTTCATAGAGGTCATTCCCTCGTGCTCGCAGCAGTCGATATGTCCACACATCTCGTCCATACTCTCGCTCTGCATCTGGCTGTGTGCTATCCGGTACGCCGAACACTACATCAATCTTGCCGTCTGCGTCAACATCGCCACTTGCTACAAATCCTGACCCGCCCCCTCCATTCGTCTCAAGTGTGAGGCGGTTTACAAAATCCTGACCGGTCCATTCCGAAATCACAAGGTCTCCGTCTGTATCACCGAAGGCCACGTCCATAGCACCGTCTCCATCAAAGTCACCCGCTGCTACGCTAATCTCGTCAACACGGTTGTTCACATTTCCATAGGAAGGGGCTGATGTATTGCGGGCCATGCCAAGGCGCTCAAAGCGGCTATTGCGATAGGTAATGGCCGTGCATCCTGAGTCTGAGAGAAGTAATAGTTCCTCTCTACCATCACCATTGATATCGGCAACACCTGCGCCGTTTTGACGTCCGGATGAGTCGGCATAGATGATCTTGGCAAATGGAGAGCCCCCTACCGTTGCTTGTTCAAAAAGCACTGCTCGACCAACGATATGACAGAGCACCTCAAGAAGTCCATTACCATTTGCGTCACATAATCCTCGCGGGATCCACGTACTGGCGATGGAGTCTCGGCGAACCCACGTCCCGTCACGATACTGCATGGTATATGTTTGGCCAAATGAGCCGGAGGCGAGATCGCTCATGACAAATGTTGGAAGTCCGTCTCTATAGATATCACGCACATCGTTAAGGACGTATCCCGACCATGGGGCAGACTCGGTTCTCTTCCATCCACTCACGGTAGGAGCCCCTTCTCGAGAAGCTGCAACGGACAATGTTGTGTCCACGGTTGCCCCACTGAGAGTCTTGCATTGAACGAGTGCAGAGATTGTATCGAGCGCGATGATGCTATCCGGCGCAAGTACACTGTGCGACCGAACGAACCGCTTCACGTCGCTATAGGTTATGGTGTTCTCTGCCGCTACCTGCATTGTGAGAGCTGTAGAACGCGAGCTTCGGACACTAATCACCGGCGTGCGTCTGTCAGTGGTCCAGGCATTAACCATCTCGGCCTTGACAATTTTCAGCGGATCATCATTCACGATGGTGATGCGCTTTCGATCATCAAGAGTGCGTCCGTCCTTGCACGTTACATGAAGTCGAACCGTATAGAGACCGCTGCTACGAGTAGTGAGATCGAGTATTGCTAGGGTATCACGCGTTACAGCTACCTCAGAACTACCGATTGTTGTCCACGTTGAAGGATCGATGCCAATGCCGATGTCAACAGTGTATGACGCAAATGGAGCCACAAGTACACTTCCAATAACAGTGAGCATTGGTGTTTGTTGGGCGTCAACTTCGTCTTCATTTCTTGGTTGCCGAATACCATAGGCTGACAGCCCCTGGGCACTAAGTGCTGCATCCACATTCAGCCTGCCAGCTCCGTAGGACACATCCCATCCACGTTCACCGAGATCGAGCGAACGTTCCTGCAGTGTACCACGGATCTCATCCGGCGTTATCGCATTCTCATATCGTTCAAGCATCATGGCTGCAGCCGCTGCAACGTAGGGGGCTGCGAACGACGTTCCGTTGACTGTTCTATACCGTGAGTTTACCGCTGTTGTAACGATGGATTCCCCGGGGGCACAAAGTGCAACCAACGAGCCGATACTCGAGAACGGAGACCTTCGATCTTCCTCGTTTGTTGAACCAACGGCGATCACCTCATCGTACCCGGCTGGGAATTGTCTCGAGGTAGTACCCGTGTTTCCTGCGGAGGCAACAAGGACAACATTCATTGAGGCCGCAAACTTCACAGCATCACGCAACATTGGCGAGTCAACACCATCACCGAAGCTCATGTTCACAACGTGCACGCCTGTAAGGGCAGCATACACAAGCGCACTTGCGATGTCATCCTCCTCAGCATTACCTGTTGCATCAAACGCACGAAGTGCACGAAGCCGAGCCCCGTATGCAAGACCTGCGATGCCAATGGAATTGTTCGGTGTGGCGGCTACAACGCCCCCTACTGACGTTCCGTGACCTTGTTCATCAAATGGAATGGGATCCCTCGTGCGGTCGTCTCCAAGATTCCGCACGTCTTGATCAACAAAGTCGTAGCCGATAACATCATCAGCTACACCGTTGTTATCGTCATCAATGCCGTTTAGATCACCAGCAACTCCATCGATCTCTACATCCGATGGCCAGTCATCAAACCGACCGTTGGCGTTGATATCTTCAGCTTCGGACACGGCCATAGAACCAACCAGATCCTCATGTGTCCAATCAATACCGGTGTCAATGATACCAACAATAACACCCCTACCCGTGGCCTTGGTCCAAGCAGACTTCGCACCAATCACTGATAGCGCGTATTGTTGTGAGGCCAACGAGTCATTTGTAAGGGGCTCTGCATGGATCTTCATCGTGGCCAGCGGACGAACGTCCACCACACCATCGATCAGAGTGATGTCCTTGACTGTTACGCCGTCCGGGAGGGTGAGTACAACGTACCGCAGCAATGATTCATAGGCATCACGTTGTGATCTCAGCTGAACACGTTCCGGAAGCTTCTGTTGGTCCAGGCTCTGCGGCACGATACGAGTAGCTCCATACATTCGAAGCGCTGAAGGGATGTTCGGCGTTTGCAATGTGACAACGACTGTCTCTCTTGCGCGTGCTGCGAACAACATCACGGTCAACATCAGCACTACGGTGATAACGATTCTCATGAGTCCTCAGAGTAGAGATCGCGTCGGGCAAATGCAAGAGCAACGCGAAGGACTGCAAGATCGACATCCTCGCCCAGATGCTCACGCACGTGTCTGAGTTTTGCAAAACGGTGGTGGCGCAGGTAGTCGAGGACGTCTTGATACAAACCGTCGTGTACAAGCTCGTCCCTCCGAATGTCCAACCCGGCCTCAACTGCACGCTGAATGGCCTGCGCTGCAGCGGGAGGAGTCATGCGGGCAGCTCGAGCAAGCTGATGCAGCGTCCACCCCGGACGTACGAGTGCTGCGATCATGGTTGCGTCGGCATCGGCACGCACCTTAGGAACTGATTGAATCTCCGCCTTTCCTACATCCTTGAGTACCTGGATAATCTCAGCCCCATATCGAGCAAGGAAGAGTCCACTACCGTGTTTCCCAGGGACAAGATCGGTTACCATCCGAGGATTATCAGCTGCGATCCGCTGAAGCTCTTCTCTGCCGGCTAGCGTTGATTCCGCAGTGCCGTCCCGTGCAGATACACGCTCTCGCAAGGCCAGCAAGGCATTCAATGCAACAGATGAGTCGGCCTCGGAGGGTCGTGCTTCATAACCCAAGGGAGTTGGTAAGGGGCCCGCGATCTTCATGCCTTCTTCGGTAACACCAATCGTAGGATAGAGGTCTGCTGTCCGAACAAGCCATGCATGATCGAGGGCTTCATCAAGTGCTTCAAGAACTTCATGTCTGGACCGACTGCGATGACTTCCCCATGTTACGCACCGATCGAGCCTGTACTGTGTGACTTTTTCTGATACCGTTCCCGTTACTACATCGACAACTACATGCCGACCATATCGTGAATGCAACTGCCACACTGTTTGGATCAGTGATTGAATAATGTCCATGTGTCTCTCACTAACAGATCTCGCTGAGACACTTCCGGTGCACGACGAGCAAACTCCACACGTACCTGTTGTTGAAGGATCTCCGAAGTAGGAGAGGATGAAGTTCCTCTTACACTGCCGTGTTTCTGCATATCGAACCACAACCTCGAGCTTCTGTATGGCATGTGCTCTTCTGGTATGAATCGTTTCCCAATCGATGGGCAACATTGAGGGTGCAACGCGTTCACTGGAGATCACAATTCCGCCTCCGGTGTTGGGCGGAATGTAGCGAACCAGTCGAGCAACCTGCATGGTCCGCATGGTCTCTGAAAATTCATGTGCGGTGATGGCCGTTCTGCGCAGGAGTTCACTAAGTGAAAAATCAACATTTGCTCCAACGTCACGTCCGGCCATGAGTCGCGCAATGGCATCAGCAACGAGGCGACGTTCCGGAGGTGATGCAGCTGCAAACTCGGCCAATCGCGGGGCACTAGTACGAAGCTGAAGTCGCGCTGCTCCCGACGATGTAGTTCGGACAACAATGCCGGACCGTTCCAACACGTTCAACACGCCCCCTACCTCAGCTATCGGCATGTGCACGGCAACGGCGATGCTCGCTGCATCTGCAAGTATTGGTGTATCACTGGAACTACCAGGTGGCAATTGAGCACGATCGCAGAGGTACGTGTAGACATCTGCTACATGCTTGCGTTCTGGATACGTGCCGGAGATATAGAACTCCATAAGCCTACGATCTTCCGGCTGATAGATCAGGGTACATGTTGATGGCTGGCCATCACGTCCGGCTCGGCCCGCCTCCTGATAATATGCCTCAAGGGTGAGAGTAAGATCGGTGTGGAAGACATGACGAACATTGGATTTATCGATGCCCATTCCAAAAGCATTGGTAGAAGCAAGAACATTGGTAGAACCATTGAGGAATCTGTCCTGTACGTCGGATCTGTCTCGTGACGACATACCGGCATGATAGCCCTCGGCTGCGACACCTCTACGTCGCAAGTCCTCTGCTACACTCTCTACTCTTCTGCGAGAACCGCAATAGATGATCGCCGGCTCGTTGGGGTGTGTCCGAAGAGTTCGTGTAAGGTATTCGATCTTGGCTGCCGTGCGCTCGATACGGAAGGAAAGATTGGGCCGGTCAAATCCGCGTACAACTTCTACTGCATCATGAAGTCCGAGGGACCGTGCAATATCTGCTCGAACATCAGGCGTGGCAGTTGCGGTTAGAGCTAGGATGGGAATTCGTGCGCGGTCTTCAAAAAGCGAGGTGATGTTTTGGTAGGCCGGCCGGAAATCATGACCCCATTCGCTGATGCAATGGGCCTCATCTACAGCTACAAGACTGATTGGGATCGTGCGGAGCTGACGTCTGAAGGTGGCAGACTCTAATCGTTCCGGAGCCACATACAGGAGTTTGATCCGTCCACTATGAGCTTCATGGATGACATTATTGATCTCACCTGCGCTCATGCCTCCGTGAATGGATGCGGCAGGTACACCGAGTGACCGAAGCCTCTCTGTTTGATCCTTCATTAAGGCGATAAGGGGAGAAACCACAATGGTCATATGTGGGAAGAGGAGCGCCGGAACCTGATAACAAAGGGACTTTCCTCCCCCGGTTGGCAACACACCTACAACATCCTTACCGCGCAGAACAACATTGAGGATGTCTTCCTGTCCCGCCTTAAAGGTATCATATCCAAACGTCTCTCGTAAGACCTGTGCCGCACGAACGATGAGCTGATTCATTGAGAGACAACACGTGTGGTCTTCGTGCCACATCGAACGAGATACACACCGGGATCGAGTTGTAATCGCGTTGCTCCTGCGGAAGATGCCAAAACAGTAAACAGACATCGCCCTTGGACGTCGTAAACATGTACATCTGGAGATGTTGTAGAAACACGCTCAATACAAAGGACTCGTTGCCATACCCAGATCAACGGTAGTGCTGCCTGGGGATCAAAAAGTCTCTCACCAATATCTCTGCAAACACCAAGGAGTTCAACAGGACCGGCATATGTTGTATCAATAACCCGTATGTCAGAGTGAGAACGCCATGCAATGCGCGCCTCACCAATGGCATCAGTACCCAGCGTTAAACGTGCAGGAATCGAGGCCAACACTCCGTTGTCATTCCGCAGCCGGACGCTGAACGTAACCTCACCGGTCTTTTGCGCAACCACTTCAGGCGATGTTCCCGATGGTACCACAGTTGTTGGATCGTATCTCACATTCATCGTAGAGGAGACATCGGCGAGAAACACGCCCGACGCTGTACTGTCTTGGATCACTCGGATCTCTACATTGTCTCCGGCAAATCCTCGGATCGTGTCAATACGGAATACGCAGCAACGTCCAGCAACCCGCCGTGCAAAGATCCAAAGTGAGTCCGACGACACCTCTCCTTGAATTCGCACGGTTACGTCATAGACTTCAGCATATGACTGCACAACTGTATTGCCGATAAAGGTAACATAGATCGTTCTGGACTCTCCAGGCAAGATGTTATTATCATTCTCTGCCTCCACACGAAAGCCCGGTATGATGCGCGTACCGGGAGAAGGCACGATGCGAGTTCCCGTATTGATCAGTTCAAAGGAATCGCGGGCTCCAAGGCATGGCCCGATATCTCCAAAACGCATTGTATCTGCACTGAACTGAATGCTAAGCTGAGCACTCATGGACACAGCTGAAAAAACGAGCACGAGGAGAACGCCATAGACGTGAGTCCTGCGCGTCATGATATCATTGATGCGATGCAACACGTCCGACCACAAATGGTCTTTCGCTATCAAGAAGTGTCATCACGTTATCAGCATTGGCTGGATCTACAACGAGGATCATTCCTACACCAAGATTAAAGACGTGCCGCATCTCTTCGTCGGAGATGGACCCAGCTTCTTGGATGAGCCTAAAGATCGGCGGGATTGTCCAGGAGCCCCATGCAATATCAAGTTCGAGACCGTCGCGGAGAATGCGAGAGGTGTTACCAACAATACCACCACCCGTGATATGCGAGAGACCATTCACGAGGTCTGCGTCAAGTAAGGGGCTTATCACATTCAAGTATGAACGGTGAACTGCAAGGAGGGCCTTGCCCACTGTGGTTCCCAGTTCGTCGATATGCTGATCAACAGAGTAGCTCGGGAACAGTGCTGCACGCGCTAATGAATATCCGTTTGTATGAAGTCCGGTTGAAGGAAGGCCTATAAGCACATCTCCATCCTTCACTCTGCTTCCGTTGAGGATCTTGGATTTATCAACAACACCAACAATTGTTCCGGCAACATCGTAATCTCCATCGGCATAGATGGACGGCATTTCTGCTGTTTCACCACCGAGAAGCGCGCAACCATTTTCAGTGCAGGCCTGCGCCATGCCCTTGATCACATCACGCGCAACGCCCGACTCGAGTTTACCAGTTGCAAAGTAGTCGAGAAAGAACTGAGGCCGCGCTCCACAAGCAAGGATGTCATTTACGCAATGGTTCACCAGACACTGTCCAACAGTATCATGGACGCCTGCCATCACCGCAACCTTGAGTTTTGTGCCCACACCATCAGCGCTTGCCACCAGAACAGGATGCTCTAGTCCGGGGAATCGGGCATCAAAAAAACCACCGAACAGACCAATCTCGCTCAGCACACCCGGTGTACGTGTAGCCTTTACGAACGGTTTGATCGAATCAACGAGTGCCTCTCCGGCCTCGATATTGACACCTGCGGTTTTGTAGTCCATAGATCCGGGTAAGGGGCTGTGTGGTTATCGTACGGGTTCCCATTCATCAGATGATGATCGCCCCCTGAACATCACGCTCAGGGCATTGATCGTCCACGCGAAGAGAACACGAAAATACCCAAACTTGCGGAACCGTCGGGGCGACTCAAACACAAGCATGTCCCAGGCAAACTGAACGCGAGCCTTGGTACCGATCCTCGCTAGGAGATCGAAATCTTCGCCCGCGGCCAATTCACTGCGGTATCCACGCACAAGTTCAAACACGGGGCGTCGGATAACCTGACATTCTCCCCTGCCCGCCCCAATTCTGAGCAACAGCAGGAACCAGACGTAGCTGTTATAGAAGGCGTGAAAAGCCTTGTCCGCCAACTTCTCTTCAACGGGACGGAAGCCGACCGGACAGGCCAAGGCAGATGCACGTGCATAGGGACCACGGCGATCAACGAAGTTGAGAAGGCATTCCGTGAATCTCTCGCGATCAGCCGGCACCGTATCTCCGTTGATAAAGACCAGCACATCACCTGTTGCGGCCTTTGCACCGGCATTTCGTCCTTCCGCAATCGTTTGACGATGATCACCTGCATGGACCACAACAATGTCTGCGAATTGTCGCGCAATATCAAGCGTCCCGTCCGTACTTCCCCCGTCGCTCACGATCAATTCTGCATGCACGGCAGAACGCCATGGTGCATCAAACACTGCAAGTGTTGTAGCAAGGAGTTTTTCCTCGTGCAGCGTAGGAACGATAACACTTATCCGAGGATGTGCAGAGGTATGTGGAGTTGTAGTCAGAGTGGTACAACAATCGCGAATGGATAGAAGAGTCCGAACTTTACGCCTTCGTCGCCGACCTCTAGCGTAGGTCCGGGAAGGCGAATATAGTTGAGTGCCTGACGTAGATAGTTCACAACTCCGATGGATGATTCCGGAATGATCTTTACCCAATCGTAGTCGAGTCCAAACAAGTATCGTCTCGTTACTCCAACAGGCGTTCCACTGGCATCTACCACATCATAGTTTTTGATTCCATAACCAACGGAGAACATCAACCAATCCGGCCAATAGGCAGCAGCATCCGCGGGCAAGAGATTGTTCACGTTACACGCCAGCCAGAAGGTTGTGCTGTTGTAATCATCGATGAAGATCTTCTGTCGATTGTTGCTTACTGGGTAGCCCACCCACGAGGCCGGAACGTAGCTCCATCGAGGCGTGAAATTCTGCAGAAACGGAATTTGATACTGCGCGGCATAATATGTTGCGCCCACAAGATCAGCAACTGCATCAGATGGTGAGAAGCCCCATTCCTTTGCATATCCATCTTGGATCTCAACATAGATTGTATAAGCAAAACCCATACCTGCGCCGGTCCACATCGCTGCTGTTTGATTCAGTCCACACTCCATGAGTACATCACCACAGAACGTACTCATCACGTACGTGGTATAGATATGCCCCAGTTTGTCGAGTCCACGTGCGTATTCAAGATCTTCTTGCACATGAAACTCAGCACTATCTCCCTCTGGCCACCACGCATTACGTTGATAGATATGCAGTCCAACGATCAGCCCGGTGAGTCCAACTCCAAAGGCAATCGTGGGGGCAGCCTGAAGATCACTTTCAATCCTAGGTGTACCACCAGTGATCATGTATCGTTGGTTATCGGCATATCGGAACAACGATGGAGGTACATACAGGGAATCCTCCCCTGCTGTGCCATACGTTGGCACGAGGTGGACAAGAAGGAAGATGGAAAGAAGAGACTTACAGTGCATCGACCTGGACATGCATTTCGAGGACCGACTTATCCAGCAAAGCAGGGAAATAGGCTACTACATCGCTAGCCTTTGGCCGACCTCCAGAGAATCCGGTTGCACTTGGAGGACCGGTAAGGATCAGCGGAGCGATCTCTTTACCGAAACGCTCTACAGCTGATTTGTCCTTTCCACGGACGCCGATGCGCATCATTACTTCGTTCGGTGCGATCTGGGCGGCGATAGGCCCATGGCATGCGTTCATGCCAACGAATTCCGTACGGATCTCATCGAATTCAAGGCCAAGTCGTTCCAGGCGTGTGCGCAAGATCTTGTCGGCCGCCTGCGCCTTATCGTATGCATCAGGCGCAGAATACGTGAGCGAGCCAAAGGCAACAAAACCATCGAGGTAGCTGGCACTGACCTTGTAGAATGGCGTAAAGGGCTTGCCCTTTACATCGAACACACGCACGCGGTTATTACCGAGGTCTTCGAGTTTGATACTTCCAAAGTCAGCGATACAATCCGGTGTGATGTACATCGCAGGATCGCCGATCTCATACATCAGTTGCTCGCTCACCGTTTCGCGCGTTACAGCGCCACCCGTGCCCTCGTGTTTTGTAACGATGAACGAACCGTCCGGGAAGGCTTCGATGATCGGGAAGCCAACATCCGCCATATCCGGCAGGGATCGCCAGTCACCCAAGAAATTGCCACCCGAGGCCTGCGCACCACATTCATTAATGTGTCCGGCAACAGTTCCGGCAGCTAAGAGATCCCAATCCTCAATGCCCCATCCAAACTCATGAATCATTGGAGCAAGGGTAAGCCCC
>DATGWS010000036.1:0-11040 GCA_035299365.1 Candidatus Didemnitutus sp. | reverse complement strand
GTGTTACCACCAACAACCCAAGGAGCGCCGCCGAAGAGTCCGGCGATGGTTGTTTCGCGGAGAGCTGTACCGTCTGTTGTAATGATAGCATCCGTTCCGGCACCTGCAGGAAGGTTCGCCATGTTTACCGTTGCTGAGTTCACCGTGAGGGTGTTCCCGGCAAAGGCATTACCAACAGTAGTCGTATTGGCAGCGGCTGATGTGTTGAGATTCACAGCACCAAGAGCCGAAAGGCCCCCTGCTTGAATATCTGCACCACCGGCGGTTACGATAAGACCACCTGTTGTAATACGAACGCCTTCCGCAGCGCGGATGAGACCGTCCGTTGTTACTTCAGCGCCCGTACCTGGATTAACAGCGATGTTGCCGCCACGGGAGAGTCCCGTTTCAGCAAGCGTGATGTCAGCTGCGCCACCGGAGTTCACTACCAAGCTACCATTCGTTGAGAGTGTGTTACCTGTACCAGGGTTGATGCTGATTGCGCCAACCCGTGTGAGGCCACCTTCGTCGATGGTAAGATCGTTAGCACCTGCCGAATTGATAAGGAGGTTGTCTTGGACAGTGACCTCCGTACCGGCAACGTTTGTAAGCGTAAAGTTGTTCACGTCCAGCTGCGCAAGCAGCTGCAACGGATTTGTGCCGTCGTCAACGATACGTCCGCTCACCAAGAACCCGGAAGCATCAAAACGAGCAACACGGTTGTTCGTGATGACGCCGGTTCCGGCGATCAGGGTACCGGAGGCATTCGGCATTGTGATCGTAAAGACACCACTCGTAGCTGTTCCTGGTTGGAGGAGCCATCTACCACCAACCGCACCTGCGTTGATGTTGTGGAGCTGAACGTTTGACGGATTCTGAGCTAGCAACGTCGTTGGAACGACGAAGGCAAGAGCAGCTCCGGCAACAAGAAGTCGTTTGATTCTCGATGTCATCGTATGGGCCTTTCTTCAGTTTCGTCGTATTAGTTACCGATCACGAACCAGCTTACGCCGTCGCTCACGAATGTGCGGGAAAGATTTCCACCACCAGCTACAGGATAGCTCACAACACCTTCTACGAGCAATCCACCAGTTGCTTGAACATTGATCTGTCCGGCGCCGGCAACCTTCACAACGATCAATCGACCTGCTGCCGTAGCAGGGTTAGGCAGATTGAGTGTTTGTGTAGCTGCGTTGGTGCAGATGGCAACGTAGTTGTCGTTATCCAGGTTGAATGGACCAACACCCGTAAAGGTCTCAACGTTGACGTTCACACCACGATTGAAGGTAGTGATCGAGCCCATCGTAGTTGTGTTCGTTGTACCGCCGATAACAACAGCACCTGTTGTACCGCTCGTACCGATGTTCGTTGTAGCACCACCGTTGTTGTCGTTGATGTTCACAACACCACGGACCGTGATAGCATCCGTTGCTGAATTACCGATGGCCGTGTTGCCATTGGCATTCAATGTGCCTTCGATAGTGTTGTTCGAGCCGGCGTTTTGAACGTTGAAGTTGCCGGAGGTTACCGTGAGGTTACCTGAGGTGACAACGGCATTACCGTTTTGAACCGTGAGGTTGTTTGTTACCACGGCGTTCACACCAACGAGGAGCGATCCGTTTGTGGTTACCTGCTGGGCAGCACCTGGGTTGATCGCGATGTCTGCGTTGTTACGGGAGATCGTAGACTCATTGATAACAAGGTCAGAAGGAGCCCCGTTATTCACAGTGATAACACCGGTTGCACCGAGGTGGAACGTGGAGTTGTCTACGCCTGTACCATCACCGAACACTGTGGTTGCGGTTGTGATGAGATCGTCGTTGATCTCAACAGCGGAGAGAGCATCTGTGATAACACCGGCTGTGCTGATGTTGAGCTGATTCGATACGAGCTGGAAGGTTCCAACTGCGTTGCCGATGGTTGTGGTACCTGTGCCGACAGTTTGCATGTTCACATCACCACCAGAGGTGAAGTTGAGCATGGTGTTGGCTGCCGTGTTGAAGGTAAGCGAACCGCCGTTGATGCGAACGTAGCGGGCTACAAGGAGTGGGTTTGAGCCATCCGTTGTGTGACCAAGCTTGTAGTCACCAGAAACGGCATCCCACATCAGACCTTCGTCTGCTGTACCTGTGATTGGTGTTTGACGAACGTTGCCCGATCCGTCGATCGAAAGCATGTTGATCGGCACAACCGTAGCGGCGATGTTGCTGAGCACAAGGTTGTTGGCTGCGGAGTTTACAACGTCGAGCGTAATTGCACTACCAGCTGCGTTGGAGCGGATTGCTACAGCGCCTGTGTTGGCGATGGAACCAACCGTTGTTGGACCGTTGCCTGTAGTATTGATGCCTGTTGTAGTTGAGCCGTTGATGATAACATCTGTTGCTGTAACAGAGAAGTCATCAGCAGCAATCACCGACACATCATTACCTGCACCACCTGCATTGAGGGTGATCGTTCCGGCAGTAGCCGAACCGATGGATGTTGTTGCTGTGCCGGATGCGTTGATCGTTGTAGTTGCTGTTGAAAGGAGGATCACATCGTTTGATGTGGCCGAGAAGTCATCAGCTGCATTGATCGTTACGTCATTGCCTGCACCACCTGCGTTGAGTGTGATGGTACCTGCTGTGCCCGAACCGATGGATGTTGTACCGGTTCCAAGAGTGGAGATGCCGATGCTACCGTCGTTGTTCAGAACCAACATGTCGTTGGCTTGTGCTGCGCTTGAGAAGCGAAGTGTGCCAAGGGCGCCGATCGTTACAAAGCGACTCGATACAACCGGATTTACGTCGATGGCGCTTGCACCAAGACGGAATGCAGATGTTTCGAATTGAACACCTTCGTTAGCAGTTGCTGTGAAGGATGCGCGACGGACTTCGTTCAGACCATTGATCCAGAGGAGGTCCTCGATAGGAGCAACAGTGCGGATGTTGTTGAGGATGAGGTCATACTCATCACCAGTAGCAGGAGCGGCTGCAACCTGACCTGGATCGATGACGATGGTATTATCACCTGAAGCAACACCGTTACCAAGAAGTCGAAGACCGTTCGTTCCATTACCTTGAGCAGTAATGGCACCACCAGCCAAATGGCCGATGGTTGTTGTTCCGGTACCAGTTGTGTTGACTGTTGTTGTCGCAGATCCGGTAACGATGATGTCTGTAGCAGTTGCCGAGAGATCGTCGTTAGCCGTGATGGAGATGTCGCTGCCGGCTGCTGTTGCACTGACAGACGTGTTGCCCACCGACGTGAGAGCTGTTGTAAGTGCGGCATCAACAGTGATGGCACCCGATGCATTCACATCAAGTGTTGTTGTGTTGAGTGTTGTGAGGTCGTTAACACCAATCGTGAGATCGCTGCCTACGCCAGTTGCACTGAGGGTCGCACTGCCAACAGATGTAATGTCCGTTGTTAGAGCAGCATCAACAGTAATGGCACCCGATGCATTCACATCAAGTGTTGTTGTGTTGAGTGTTGTGAGGTCGTTCACACCGATCGTGAGATCGCTTCCTGCGCCAGTTACACTGAGGCTTGCGTTACCAACAGAGGCCAAGGCCATTGTCAGTGCTGCATCCACGGTGATCGCACCAGAAGCATTTACATCAAGTGTGGTTGTGTTCAACGTTGTTACGTCGTTCACACCGATTGTGAGATCGCTTCCTACACCCGTTGCGCTCAGAGTTGCGTTACCAACCGACGTAAGGTCCATCGTTGTACCAGCGTCGAGCGTAAGAGCAGCACTTGCGTTTCCGTCGATCGTTGTACCATTCAACTGGAGAACGTCGATTGCAGTGACCGTAAGGTCGGAACCAGCTGCCGTTGTGTTATACAACGAGTTGCCGGTTGATGTTTGCGTGATCGTACCACCAGCCGTTGTAAGAAGGTTCGTTCCAACGGTGTTTGTGGTTGTTGTTCCGGACGTGTTTGCAATCGATGTGCCGGCATCAACCGTGACAGCACCGGAGGCATTCACATCTACTGTTGTAGCATTGGCTTGGAGAACGTCGATCGCCGTGATCGTGAGGTCCGATCCGGCAGCCGTTGTGTTGTAGAGCGAGTTCCCTGTTGACGTCTGCGTGATCGTACCGCCAGCAGTTGTCAGGTAGTTCGTTCCAACCGTATTGGTCAATGTGGTGGTGGTGGTATTCGTCATCGACGAACCAGCCGTTGCATTGATCGTTGATGCAGACTGCGAGGAGATTGCTCCGGCAGTTGCTGATCCGATGGTTGTTGTCCCAGCGCCTGTTGTTGAGATACCAACGTTGCCGTTGTTATTCAGAACAAGCATTTGGTTGGCCGAGGCGGCCGTGTTGAAGCTGAGCGTACCGGCTGCTCCAACAGTAACGATCCTGCTGGAGATGATCGGGTTGATATCTACGGCACTTGAACCAAGGCGGAAGCGACTGTTCTGATATTGAAGTCCTTCGTCAACAAGTGTTGAGAATGCTGTGCGACGTGTTTGGTTCGCAGCTTGATTCGTGATCCAAAGAATGTCATCCGTTGCACCCGGTGCAACTTCTGTGATGCCGTTGAGAACGAGATTTGAAGCCCCGTCTACAACATTTACTGTTACTTGACCACCACCAACCGTGTTACCGATGGTTGTTGTGCCGTTTACAGTTGTGTTGATGGTTACGGCAGCAGCGTCTGCATTGAAGGTTGCAACACCGGAGATGTCTACATCACTACCGTCCATTGTGATGGCGCCTGTAGCATTGTAGTCCATGGAAGCAGAACCAACCGTGAGCACATCATTGACGCTCATTGTGAGGTCACTGCCTGCACCAGATGTGGTGATCGTTGTATTACCAACAGATGCAAGAGCCATTGTTGTACCGGCGTCAACCGTTACACCTGCCGATGCATTAGCATCGATTGATGTTCCGTTAAGCTGGAGTACATCGTTGGCTGTTACCGTGAGATCAGAACCAACACCCGTTGCATTGTAGAGCGAGTTGCCAGATGATGTTTGTGTAATCGTGCCACCGGCCGTTGTAAGAGCGTTGGTGGTTACAGTGTTTGTGAGGTTGCTGCCAACAATGTTCGTCAAGAACGTTGTTGTGGTATTGGTCATCGACGTACCAGCGGTTGAATTCACCGTGGTTGCGCTTTGTGACGAGATCGGACCAGCTGCTGCAGAACCGATTGTCGTAGAACCGCCGCCAGTTACGGAGATACCAACGTTACCCGTGTTGCTCATGGAGAGCATCGTAGATGTTGCAGCTGTACCGTAGTCGAATGTGAGGGCCCCTGCACCTTGGATACGCACGTAGCGATCTGTGATTACAGGATTGCTGCCATCTGTTGAGTGTCCGAGGCGGAACTCATTACCTTCGAACATGATACCTTGATTGGCAAGGCCACTGAACGAAGTGCGGCGAACAGCGTTTCCTGCATCCGTGATCCACAGAACGTCATCAATTGGTGTTGGTGGCGTATCGAGGATGTTGTTCAGCAGGAGATCGTTTGTTGTAGCAGCAACATCAATTGTGATGTCGTTGTTTGCACGAACGATAACGTTACCCGTATTCGCGATCGAACCGATCGTTGTTGAGGCATTGCCCGTGGTGTTGATGGCCGTTGTACCAGTGATGGTATTCGTAGCACCAAGGATGCTTACGGCGTTTGTTGTACTACCGATCGTTACAAGGCCTGTATTGCCCCCTGTCCCGATGTTGGTTGTAAAGGCACTTACACCATCATTGATGGTGGTGATACCGTCTACATTGGTAGTACCCAGGATGTTGTTGGTTGTTGCAGCAACACCAATCGCATTAACGAGCGCGCCGTTAATCGTGATGTTCCCTGCCGTGACAACATTACCTGAAGCGTCGATGGTCAATTGACCGTTACCCGTACCTACAGAAAACAGTCCAGATGGAGTGGTATTTGTACCAACTCCAACGTTACCGGTAGCTGTGATGCGGATCCGCATAACGCCGTCGGTAATAATGTTCAATGGGGCCGTAGTTCCGCCAAGGGTACCAAGGAGGTTGTTTGTTCCATCTACAAAGGCAGTGTTATTGCCGCGTAGGCGCCAGAAGAGACCATTGCCGTCTGTGAACTGCAATGTACCTGTCCCGTCAGGCGTGTAGATGATGTCATCGGCATTGCCATCATTAGGTGGCATTACCAAGCCATAGTCTGCTGTTAAAGTTGCGTCAGCAGGTGTTGTGAGGGTTATCCGATTATACGTTGCCGGTGTAAGACCGCCATCGTTAAGGATAAGTCTACGACCCTGCAACGAACCTGTCTGTGCAGATGCTGCTCCCGCGCCAATCAAGGCAACGGCAACGGCACCGAGCAGAACGTTGAGCGTGCGATTCATGATCTGATTCTCCATTGTTTTCACGTTCATGTTCAATCAGTCCCGCGCCTTAGTTGATGCGCGTGGTTTTGAGGTAAGAATTACGATGCACCGTTGACGTTGCACCACCAGCGATGTCTTGTGCCCAACGGAAGCGGAGTGGTCCGCCAACGCCGTCTGTTAGAATGATACCCTTGAAGATCACCGTTACCTTGGCCGATGGCGACGCGCCGTCAACCGGTAGTGGTGTCAGAGAGAAGTCATCACCCTCTCCATAGGAAGGGGCAAGGGGCGAGCCAGACATTGTGGCTGTGTATGAGAAATCGGTGACCGCAAATTCCGGACCGATGAATGCACCACGAAGGTTTGAGAACGGAGCGTTGTTTCCTGAGAAGACAACAACAGCTTCGAATTCATAGGCCGCATTTGGCTGAAGATTGAGGGAGAGCTGATCGTCATCTTGCAGCACCGCGCTGTTGACAACTGATTCATCCGCCGTCTTGCGCACGATGGCGATACCAGGAGCACCCGGATAACGCATAACGCGATTCGATGGCTGCTCAATCATGAGAACGTTTTCTGTACCAACAGCAACCGGAAGGTCATTGATGTACACATCGCTGTTTGCACCGTTGGCTTCGATGATGATGTCGTTGTCATTACCGGAGTTGATCGTTACGTTTCCACCAGTTGCTGTGCTACCAACCGTAGTTGTAGCAGCGCCCGTTGTGTTGATCGATGTTGTACCGGTTACACCCACTGTAGCAGCATTCACTGTTACGTCATCCGTTGCACCGTTCACCACGATCATTGGATCTGCGGCGGCACCACGATTGAATGTGAGTGAGAACTGATCAAGGTTAAGCGTACGATTTACTTCAAATGGATTGGTTCCTGCACCATTACCGGCAAGAGTTGATCCGAGACGGAGTGCTGTTTGGCCACCTTCGTCTGCGAACGTAAGGCCTTGCTCTACGTCAAAGGCACCACGACGAAGGACACCGTTATTGTCTGCGATGACCAAACCGTCTACCGTTGCTTGATATGGCGTTGGGTGGTTTGCTGAGAGCGAACCAATACGCACGTTTGGCTGACCTGCCACACCGTTTACGTCCAGGATAACATCCGAAGCGTATGGTGCGATAACGTGTGTTGAGTTGTAGGTAGGTGTTGTTGGATCGAGACCGATACCTACGCGACCTGCTGCTGCACCACCGTTACCGTTGCCAAGCTGCGTACGCGCGTTGTTCACTGCGTTTACGTAGGTGTTGCCGAGGATGGTGTTGGTTGCATTCAGTGTTGAACCGATGTTCACTGCCGTTGCGAATGCGTCTGTACCAATGTTGATTGTGCTGGAGAGGATCTGCGTTGTGTTGCCGTTATTACCAATGTTGGTGTTGGCAAGACCTGCACGGTTGATTTCTGTGAGTGACGTAGCAGTGATGCGTGGAGCGCCGGCGAAATCACCGTCGAACTCCAAGAATGTCACGCCGTCAACACCTTCGCTACCGTCTGTCCAGAAGACCGAGAAGTCATCCAAATTCACGTAACGATTCTCGTCATAGGAATTGGTGCGGTTAGGTGTGATGTCTGACTCACTTGCACCAAGACGGAAGCGGTTGTTATGGAACTGAACACCTTCGTCTGCCATATCAACAAGATTCTGATACCGAACGTTGTTCATTGGGTCGAGCCAGAGAACGTTGGTGATCAGCGGATCGTTCTTGATGTTGATAAGCTTGAGGTTACCGTTTGGACCTACTCCACCACCAACGGCGATCTCTACGTTTTGCTGTTGACCAGCGCCCGTTGGATTACCGATGTAGGTGTTGGCTTCAGTACCAAAGTTGATCTGTGCTTGACCGTATTGTTCAAATTCATCAAGAACAACAACGGCACCCATTTGATTGCGGATAACTCCGCGTGGGTCAAGCTCACCACCAATGATGGTCTTGCTTGTTGGCGAACCGATCGTTGTAAGATCAGCACCAGTTGTGTTGATGTTCGTTGTTGCTGTTACGTTCACTGTTGGGAAGGCGCCGTTCAGGTTGATGAGCGTGCGTGTTCCGTTTACACCCGTGAAGTTCAGCTGCTGGTTGTTGAGGTTGATGTAGCGCGTAGAAAGCAGCGGGTTCGTAAGTGGGTTTTCACCACCAAGACGGAAGGCGCCGTTCTGCCACTGGATTCCCTCAAGAGCCAAGCCCGAGGCGAGTGCCGTGCGTACCTGACGTTGTGGGTTGAGAGACATGAAGGCGAAAGGAACTTCCGTGTCAATGTTCTCCATCGTGATGTTGCCGTTTGTGCCGGCAGCAAGGACGATGCTGGAAGTGTTGCCCGACATCATGCCGATGTTCGTATTGGCATCAACGTTGGTGTTGATGTTGGTTGTGCCGTACACCCAGTTGGTGGATGTAGTGGAACCAACACTGTTCACCGAACCGGCACCCTTACCGAACCAGTTAGATGTGCCCGGGTTTACGCCAATGTCTGAGTTACCCTTGAGCTCCGTTGTACCATTCACAACAAGGTTGCCGTTTGTTGTAACGTTTCCTGCCGCTGTAGCTAGAACGTTAGCGTTTGGAACCCATGAATTGAGACCGGAATCCCAACGTACTGTTTGGTCATTGGCATTGCCCGGAGCAAGGCGTGCGTCGAGGCTGGAGATAACAAGGTTTGGATTGGAGTACACAACACTTACGCCTGGACCTGCAACAACTGATCCGTTGGCCGGAGCCGAAGAAGGACCGGTGCCGATGAAGATCTGTCCGGCTGTGAGTTGTGGAGCTTCAACGATCTTACCGCCGTTGGACCACATCATTCTGTTGTTTACAAGCGATGTATTGGAGTTTGTACCGCCGTAGGCGATTCCAAGAATACCGCTCGAGATAGCACTTGCATTCAGATTAAGAAGAAGCGAACCGTTTACTGCCGGGAGGCGGTTGGTTGCATCAAGAACAACAAGGTTGTTCGGCGTGTTGATGTCTGCATCACCCGCGATATAGTCTGTGCGGATAGCGTCTACCATACGCGAACCGGCGCCGGCCGTTACATTGAGAAGCGGAGCAGGATACGTGCCTGTGAGGTCTCCACCGGCTGCGCCCGAAGGCTGTGCCGACAAGATCTGCTGGCTGGAGGCTGCTGTTACGCGACCATAGATGTCGATGGTTACTCTTGGTACAAAACCTGCAGCTCCATCACCGTATGTTCCAGCTGTAACACCTGTGGTGTTCAAGCGATTGTCGGCGAGCTTACCTGTTGTTGCGCCATTATTAATAGCGGTAAGGAGTTGGTCGCCGGCGCTAGTTGCGATGGACGGATTTGGATAAGCACCTGCAAGGGCACCACCGGCAGGACCGGATGGTGGAAGTGTTGTTGGGATCAGACCCGGCTGAAGATCAACAAGACCGATCGTTCCGTCTACGATCTTGTTTGTGGTTACCGTATTGTCTGCAAGTTTCGTTCCCGTTACCGCGCCATCAGCAATCTTTGCTGTGGTGATCACACCATTCTGGATCTGTGGGTTTGGATACGAACCTGTGAGTTCGCCACCTGCAGGACCGGATGGAGGGAAGACGGTTGGGATGATTCCCGGCGCGAGGTCTACAAGACCTACTGTTCCGTCGAGGATCTTATCTGTTGTTACCGCATTGGCTCCAAGCTTAGGGTTCGTTACCGAACCATCAGCAAGTTTGGCGGTTGTGATAACGCCATTTTGGATCAGCGGATTTGGATAGTTGCCTGTGAGTTCACCGCCGGCTGCACCAGATGGTGGGAAGACCGTTGGGATGAGGCCCGGAGCAAGGTCGATGGCCTGAACTGTTCCGTCAACGATCTTATCTGTTGTTACAGAGTTCGAACCAAGCTTTGTGTTGCTAACCGCGCCGTCTGCGATCTTGGCCGTTGTGATAACGCCATTTTGGATCAGCGGATTAGGATAGGTTCCCGTGAGTTCCCCACCAGCAGGACCGGATGGCGGCAGTGTTGTTGGGATAGTTCCCGGAGCAAGGTCATTTACGGTGAGTGTTCCGTCTGCCACCTTATCACCGGTGATCGAGTTAGCACCCAGCTTCGAATTCGTTACTGCGCCATCAGCAAGTTTGGCTGTTGTAACGTTCAGATCGAGGATCTTGTTCGTTGTAACAGCGTTTGGTGCGATGAGCGGATTTGGATAGGTACCCGTGAGGTCTCCACCAGCTGGAACGATCCATGGGAAGTTCACGAGTGGGATGTTTACGATACCGGTAACGCGACCCTTATCGTCTACCGTTACTTGCGGAATGTTCGTTGTGTTACCAAAGGTTCCTGCTGTTACACCAGTTGGAGTGAGCTTGTCACTCGTAACGGAATTGTCAGCAAGCTTTGGTGTTGTAACAACACCGTCCGTAAGCTTCGGAGTTGTGATGCTGTTGTCAGCGAGTTTCGATGTTGTTACTGCGCCATTTGCGATCAGCGGACCAGGATAGGATCCCGTGAGGTCTCCACTTGCCGGGCCAGATGGCGGAAGTGTTGTTGGGATAAGACCCGGGGCGAGTTTTTGAAGTGTGATCGCAAAGTCAACGATCTTCGTTGTTGTGACCGCACCGTTTTGAATCTTCGCATTCGTAACTGCGCCATCAGCAAGTTTTGCAGTAGTGATAGCACCATCACGAACATCAAGAGTGGTGTTCGGGCCACTTGGGCTTCCAACCACCAATGTGTTCTGTGGGCTTGTGATCGACAGGATACCGTTGAAGGTGATCGTCGACTCAATATTGATC
>DATGWS010000035.1:0-5597 GCA_035299365.1 Candidatus Didemnitutus sp. | reverse complement strand
TCATGACACTTTTTGGTTTGTCTGTGATCACTGTAAGAGCATTTGGGTAACTCGCATGTTACTGAAAACCTCTGTTTTTCATAATGATGATTTCTATCATGAGATTGTGCAAAGGCTTTTTGTAGTGTTGTTTAGTTGCTTCCTTCTCAAGATCCGGTGAGGTTAAAATGAAGTTCGAAAAGGTCACACGTTCAGACAGGCGTGAGCAAGGAAAGCTCCTCCGGGACGTTTGTAGTAGGCTCGATCACGGAACATGGAAGACCAGATCCTCAAAAAACGATATTATCAAGCTTCTTGAGGAGTCAAACAAGGACCGGATAAAGGGGCTCATCCCCGTCCGATATGGCAGAATGTCGGAATCTCCATTCCACTTCTATCGAGGGTCGGCCATCATCCAGGCTAGGGACCTCTTCAATGCGCCATCGCCAGGCATCATCGCGCAAGTCTGCGGTGATTGTCATCTCAGCAATTTCGGCGGATTCGCAACACCGGAACGCTCCCTTGCCTTTGATATCAACGATTTTGACGAGACCTTCCCTGCTCCGTGGGAATGGGACATGAAGCGTTTGGTGGCAAGTTTGGTTGTTGCTGCGCGGTATCTTGATTTTGGAGACTCCACGGGTAAAGAAGCGGTTCGCTCATGCGTGCGTTCATATCGAGAGCGAATAGACCAGTATTCTAAAGGTACGGTTCTTGAGACATGGTATGCACGGATCACGATCGACGATATCATCGCTACTGTAAAGGGAGACAAGGACTTGCTGTCACGTTTGGGGAAGAAGAAGGTAGAGGCTGGCTCGCGTACATCCGAATCCGTTTTCCCAAAGCTCACCACGGTGGTAGACGGGACGCCGAGAATCATTGATAATCCGCCCCTTATCTACCATTTCCAGGATCAAGTAAAGGACCTCGATAAGCTTCGGGCGGAAATCATAACGTCCTATAGAGCGTCCTTGATCTCTGACAGGCGTGAGTTGTTCGATCGCTATCAGCCAGTTGATTCAGCGATAAAGGTTGTTGGAGTTGGAAGTGTAGGCACTCGGTGCTTCGTGACGCTTTTGCTTGCCGACAATGATGACCCACTCTTTCTGCAGATTAAGGAGGCCCGTAGGTCTGTGTTGGAAAAACCACAAGGCAAGAGCAGATACGCCCACCAAGGAGAGCGGATTGTGAGTGGCCAGAGGTTGATGCAGGCCGCTACTGATATCTTCATAGGCTGGACATCTGACGATAACGGTAGGCAGTATTATGTGCGTCAGCTTCGTGACCAAAAAGTATCTGCAGAGCTTGAGTCGATGAAGAAGAAGACCCTCATCGCCTATGCCGGACTGTGTGGATGGGCTCTCGCGCGAGCGCATGCGAAGGGTGGAGATGCCGCAACGATTGCCGGCTACGTTGGCATGAGCGAGCGCCTCGATGATGGTATGGTAGGCTACGCATTGGCCTACGCAGATCAGGTTGAACGAGACTATGCAAGCTTCAAAAAGGCTATTCGATCGGGCAGACTCCGCACGGACAGCAGCAACATGATGGGGCAGCAATTCAACCTCTGAAATATTTCGTCTTCCTCCTGTAACCCAACCTCTGAGTAGGGGTTTTTCCCTTCAAAGCACGGGATCGCGAGCCGCTAAGGGAGTAAATGGTGGCAATTAAACGTGCAGACGACTTGGGGGTCTCAGGGCCCCAACACACAGGGCAAAAGAATTCTTATCATTTTTTGTGGAGTGAACTATGAAGAAGCAAAATGTTTGGACGGCCTTTGCCGTTACGGCGTTTGCGGCCCTCTCCTTTGGTCTAACGGCCTGTAGTGAGAATGGTGTAACACCGGAAGATCCGATGGGCATGACGGCAACATCAACATCATTTGACCTCAATGCGTCGCCGCTTGAGATCAATGATGCAACAATGGAAATGATGATGTCTGAGCGTCCGGATCCTAACAAGGGCAGACCAGTACGTAATCCGTTCATGGATTTCCTCCGTCGCCTCAACCTTACAGAGCGCCAACAAGCTGCACTTGTTGAACTTCAAACAGCTCATCATGACTGCGTCTCTGCAGCTCTTGCAGAACTCCGCGCTGCTGAAAAAGCAATCATCGAAGCAGCTCGTGCTGAAGCTGAAGCAATCAAGCAACAGGTAGCAGACGGAACTCTCACACGTGACGAAGCTCGTACGCAACTTCGTGCGATTAATCAGCGAGTACGCGAAGCACTCAAGGCCCTTCCGGGTCGCGAAGAAGCTCGTGCCGCAATGAAGATCTGCGACGAGACATTCATCGCCGGTGTGAAGGAGATCCTAACGGAAGAGCAACTCGCAAAGCTCGAGCGTTGGCTTGCAACCCGCAAGGGTGGTGGTCATAACCCTCCTCCTCCTCCTCACGGTGGCGGACGTGGTGATCGTGGCGGCCATGGTGACAGCACCGGTGCAGGTAGCGGTCGCGGTTGATCCCAAGAACTAACGTCAAAGTACATTCAATGCCCGTCGTCACATCTGTGGCGACGGGCATCGTTGTAGATTGCAGGATGTTCTCGACGTTCCTGGCCAGTGTAGGCCGCATCACCATGAGTATCCTTGCCGAGATCGGGCAGATCGTTCTGCTTGTTCTTGGCATCATTCGATACATTCCGCGCATCTTCAAGGACCGTGGACTTGTTCTCGAACAGATGAAGATCGTAGGCTCTGATTCGTTGCCACTCGTGATCCTCGTTGGATCTTTCACCGGCGCCATCGCTGCGCTCCAGGCAACCAATCTCTTCGCAAAATTTAACCTTATCGGAATTGCACGCCCCTTTATTGGAGGCTCTATCGCAACGGTGGTGTTTACCGAACTCACGCCCGTTCTCACGGCACTTGTTATTGCTGGTAGAGTAGGGGGCGCGATTGCCGCACAGATTGGAACTATGAAGGTGTCGGAGCAGATCGATGCCTTAGATATGATGGCCATCGATAAGGATCGTTATCTGGGAATGCCGCGCGTGATGGCCGCAATTACAATGATGCCGGTCTTGGCGGTGTTCTCGAGTGCCGTTGCATTGTTCGGGGCATTTATCCTTACCAGCTTCTTGTTTGATTTCAGTGCCGCTACGTTCTTTGTCTCCGTACAGAACTTCTTTAACATAGGAGAAGTAGTTCGCGGACTCTTCAAATCACTTGTGTTCGGTGGATTTACGGCGCTTATCGGATGTCATGTGGGTTTTAACACCGAAGGTGGCGCTGAGGGCGTAGGTAAGGCCACCGTGCGTGCCTTCACCATCTCTGCTGCAGGCATTCTCGTGATCGATGCGCTATTCGGCGTAGTTCTGTAAACGCTAGGGCTACACCTCATGAACGATGTTCATGGATATCGTGCCGGGCGCAGAGTAGACGCTGATCTGTATAACCGGCTGCGCACAACCGCAGGAGCGGTTCATACGGCAACATCGGCCGTTGTGTGGAGTGGGAAAGCCCCATATCAGCAACTGTTTCAAGCAACGATCATTGAAGGCGTGGTTCGCTTGTCTGTGGATGCGTACGAGCAACGCCGACTGTATTGGCGCTTGTTGGAGGATGAAGGGGGCATTGAGTTTGCCTCTCGTATCGATCTATTGTCGCGACATTCGGATACACTGTGTCTTGAAGCATTGGCCTGTCAGTGGACTCTCTTTACAAGTGTGTCCAAGCGTACGTTGTTCAATGAGATACAGCGGGTTCCATCAGGAATGGAGCTCAGGTATGATGGTGAGACGCTGACATTTCACCCGCTGTTAACCCCTGTAACGATTCAGGATCCTGACTCGGCACTACGAACGGCACTGCGCAACCTAGGTTCATCTAATGTTGTGCTTGGGCTCAGTGGCGGATTTGACAGTAGAACACTCATGGCTGCGCTCCATGGTGCCAATGTGCCATTTAGTGCCCATACGTACGGTACGCTGCGGATGCCAGACGTGCAACGTGCCCGCGAGGTGTGCGATCTCGATGGTGTGCCTGTGCGTATCAGCGAGCTCAACAATGAAGTGTGGAAACGGGATGATGTTCTCGCCTCGATCAAACAAACAGCATGGCAAACGGAAGGTTCCTATCCAGGTATTCATGCACTCGTTTTTGACAATGCCACTGAACGGCTGGGCCACGATTCCGTTCTTGTAGATGGGGCTTATGGAGCCTTGTTGCGAGGGGGCTTTGGTAACGGACTCTTGGCGAGCAGCTATCGAGCGTTATGTGGGAGAGATGCCGCAGGCGTTATTGATGCGATGCGTGTGCGTGATTTTTCACTCCTTAACAGAGATATTCAACACGAGGCCGAATTACGAGTTGTGAATGCACTGCAGATGGCTTTGGAGGAAATGCCGGGGCTCAACCGAGGCAATTCCAGAGACTGGATAGATGAATTCTTCGTTAGATGGTACACCCGAGGATTTGCTGCATCACCGCAAGCAGTGTACGATGCTCGACTCCACTCGGCCATGACGTTTCTCGATGAGTCTGTGGTAAGGTCGGTTTTTTCACGTGGCTCACGATTTCGGAGAAGCGGGCGATGGTTCCGACGTTTGATCACAACTCATCGTCCGGTTTTGCGGTCGCGCCCAATGGTAGGGAAGAAATGCGATGTACCATGGAGCTGTGCCGGACGCCCCCTTGCAACTGCTCTGTGGTCAAAGTTCGCACCCCATTATCCAACCCAAGAACTCGGAAGTATAGAACAGGTCTTCTATCCGCTCTTGCGGCCGGTGATTCTCGACCTTGCGGGTTCCTCGTCGCATCCGAACTCCGATGTGTGGGACCGAACGGCTGTTGAACGCTTGGCTACGAAGACCACAGCCTCCGAAGGCTCAGACGCCGATAGAGCGTCGCTTCTGCTGTGGCTTGGGCATAGGATGATGTCCGATGACCTAGTCTGAACTCTGTACGGCACCAATTTGAGACGCTCGTACGACCGTCAACCTTGGCTGTAAGTGCCTGAAATGATAGACTGTTACGTTGCATCGACATGAACTGACGTCATCCTCTGCTCAGATGTCCTATTTTCGCACCCCACACTTGTGTTAGCACTCCTACACGAAGAGTGCCAGCTCATTCGTCATGTGCGCTCTAGTACAGTCTCACAATTCTATTCAGATGGAGGAACTATGAATCTTACGCCATTGCACGACAGAGTGCTTGTTAAAGCCGCCGAGGCCGAAGAAGTAACCAAGGGCGGAATCATCATCCCGGATACAGCCAAAGAAAAGCCGATGCAGGGAGTGATCATTGCAGTTGGAACTGGCAAGCAAACAGAAGATGGTAAGGTAACGCCGCTTCAAGTGCAGGTAGGTGATAAGGTGCTGTACGGCAAATATGCCGGTACGGAGATCAGCGTTGAAGGCGACGACTTCCTCATTATGCGCGAAGCCGACATCTTCGCTGTCATTAAGTAAGATCAGCCCCTTTCCAACTCAACAATCATTTCGAAACCCAATCAGGACAGAATAACTATGGCAAGCAAGATCATAACGTTCGATGTTGATGCCCGTGCAGCGCTTAAGCGCGGTGTGGATCAACTAGCAGACGCAGTTAAGGTCACACTCGGACCCAAGGGTCGCAATGTAGTGATCGATAAGAAGTTCGGCGCTCCAACG
>DATGWS010000034.1:0-10022 GCA_035299365.1 Candidatus Didemnitutus sp. | reverse complement strand
GACGCAACCTGTGCCGTGGCGGCATGGTGTGCGAGGAGGAAGAACAACACAATTGCCAGAACACGGAAAAGATTCATGGAAGCGACGTTACGAAAAAACACCTAAACAGGGGCAAGGATTTTGCGGATCTCGTCCCAGGGAGTAGCACTTAGGATACGGTAGCAATAGAATGCCGCAAAGCCGATGAGCGTTACACCCGTGCCCTGTTGAATACGATGAACGAACTTCGGCGTCATCTTGTCCCGGAAGGCCAAGACCAACCGTACTAGCGTCATCAACCACAGGGTATTGCCCGCTCCGAATCCAACAGAGAATGCCATCGCGTTCAGGAATGTCTGCTCGAACACACCCATCTTTTGAATGAACGTGGTCATGGCCATCACCGCCGGAATAAAGGTTGGATTAGCAAGATTGGCTACGGCAAATCCAACTCCAACAAAAAAGGGTCCATTGGATGTAACCTTGTTGAGAAGTTCATCACCCCTACGGTGTTTTGTTGTGTCAATAGCTTTTATCGGGTGCTCGCGGATCTGATAGATTCCAAAGCCGATCATAAAGAGGACGATGGCCAGCTGTATAGAGAGGGTAACAATTGGATTGCCCCCTTCCATCGATTTCAACGCGTCTACAACCCACGAACTGGCCCACATTGCTAGGGAGCAATAGAGCAGATCGAGCAGTCCTGCACCAACACTGAGTTTGATTGCCTGATGCCATCCATCACGAAGCCCGGTTCGAACTGATGCCATCCCTATCGGTCCGGGTGGAATCGCTAGGACGTATCCTACAACTGCACCTATAAGTAGAGCTATAATCATGGTCTACGAAGATACACCCGTTATGCACCGATACCGTGGAGTTGTCTGTGAACGTATCTTCGAATCTACATTACGAGGAATGCATGACGCAGATAAAGGGTGGTAAGGGGCTTGTAGCAACTCTTGGACTATTCACCACAACGTCTCTTGTTGTTGGTGGGATGATTGGTTCGGGGATCTTCCGTAATCCGTCCACAATGGCAAGTTTCCTGCATTCGCCGGAATTGCTCTTAGGCGTATGGGTGGTTGCCGGACTTGTAACGATGTTCGGAGCACTCACAAATGCCGAGGTTGCCGGACTGATCCCAGTAACGGGCGGACAGTACCAATACTTCCGTGTGATGTACGGAGACTTCATGGCCTTCCTCTACGGTTGGGCCTTGTTTGTTGTGATCCAATCGGGCTCCATCGCGTCCATCACCTTTGTTTTTGCCGAATACTTCAATACGGTAGTTCCGTTGTGGGAACTCGATGAATCAACGGCAACGGCATGGGCTATCTCACTCCCATTTGCAACGATCTATCCACTGAAACAGATCGGCATCAAACTCCTCACCTTTAGTGCCGTTGCAGGTCTCACGCTCATCAATGCATTTGGTGTAAAAGAAGGTGGTCGAGTACAAGGTCTCTTTACCGTAGCCAAGGTAGCCGCCATTCTGTTTCTTGTGGTGATGGCCTTCACCAGCACGACCGGTAACGTAGGGAACATTGTTGCTTCCTCAACCACAGCTGTTCCGGTAGGCACGGCCTTGATGTTCGCACTTGCCATGGCAATGAATAAGGCCCTATGGTCGTACGATGGATGGAACAACCTGACGTATGTGAGCGGTGAAGTAAAGAACCCGCAGGTTACCGTTCCTCGTGCACTGATGCTTGGCACGGCAATCTGTATCAGCGTCTACGTTTTGATCAATCTCGCCTATCTAACAATTCTTCCAATTGACGCACTTAGCACATCATCTGCTGTTGCTCGTGATGCTGCCTTTATCATGATGGGTACCTTTGGTGCCGTATTCGTCAGTGTTGCCGTGATGGTCTCCACCGTTGGCACATCCAACGGAACCATCCTTGCAAGTTCACGTGTGTATTATTCGATGGCAAACGAAGGAATGTTCTTCAAAGGGGCTGGAGTGGTTCACGATAGGTTCCGCACACCAGTTCGGTCACTCACCTTGCAGTTGGGTTGGACCACGGTCTTGATCTTCTCCGGAACGTTCGACATGCTCACAGACATGTTGATCTTTGTGAGCTGGGGCTTCTACGCTCTTGGCGCCTATGGCGTGTTTGTGCTCAGGCGCAAGATGCCGGATGCACATCGACCGTACAAGACATGGGGCTATCCGGTTGTTCCCATTGTCTTCATACTTTTTGCAGTAGCATTCCTTGGCTTTACGATCTTCTCCGACATTGAGAATTACAACAATGGGAGTGCCCCGGTCATCAACTCACTCTGGGGAGTTATCCTTCTCACATCCGGGATACCGTTCTACTGGTGGTTCAAAAAACGAGGCCAATACTCACGTTGAGGAAGGACATCGTTGCTTCACCCTCTTCTTTTCCCACGAGATTCGTCCAGTTATACTTCAGCTCGAGAAACGGCCGAAGACCACCCAGATTGAACTCTAGTCCACCCGTGATGGCTGCTCCAAAGCGTGACGTTTGTGGCTCTAGATCCTGCCCCGTACCTGTGATGAGGTTCTCAAGAATACTATTGCCTTCGCTCACAGAAACATTGCGGTACGAATACATGAGTTCCGTTGCCACGTACGGACGAACAAGTCCTTGCATCGGAATGAAGGTAACTCCCGCATACACCGGAACATAGGTTGTAACTGTTTGAAGTTGGATCCGCGTACCATTATCGAGAACGGCGGTCTGTTCCTGTCCCGGGAATTGCGTGTACTGGATTCCACCGGAAAAACTGAAGTCATCGGAAAGTCCAAACCTCATTTTGGCACCAAGATGATATCCCAACCCCGACGCAGTTTCAAACGCAGTACCAATCCCGGTGGTGTCAATAGAATTATAGACCTGTTCTACGGATTCGCTCGGAATACTTGGCCCGAGAAAGACACCGATTGAAAATGGTTCGCCACCGGTTGACTCATCAGCCCCTTTTGCTGGGAACGTAGTACACGTTGCGATTGTAAGAAGGACGAAAGCTGAGGTAGCAGATGAGCGGAGTGACATTGACGTAAACCTAGGGAAGGGGAAACGATCGTTGAAGGGCTACTGTGTTGCAAGCTAAAGTGTTTCTGGCTCGTTGTCCACATTGACCCATTGGTCGGCGCGTGTGTACGACCATAACGTAATTTTGTTGCATGAATCGACTCCTGCGTCTTACAATCGTTGCCCTCCTCACCACGGGTGTGGCCAGTGCTCAAGTCATTCCACCGTTGCGTATTGGACTCTCCGGTGGCCTCACACTCAACCCGCTCTCGCCGTCCGTTCAAGTATGGCGCGGATTCGGTAGCACACAACCCCAGTTTGCCCCCTTCGTGAATGATTCTCTCCGTTTCACAAGCGGAAGTATGGGGCTTGGTGGTGCATTCGGATTCTTGATGGGCTTTCCCATCACCCGTACGATTCACATCTCGGGTCGCATTGGTTATAACAGCATGTCGGGTTCATCCTCCGTGCAGCAGATCGTTGCACCAACAACTGTCGTAAATGAACTTGACGCGTTTTCCTCCACCTTGGAGGTCTCTCCCGTTGCAGAGTTCTACGGTCTCTTTGGCGATCTATCTCTGCATCCTCTTGTTGGGCTTGAATTTGGCATCCCACTCAGTACAACGGTTACGCAAACTGCAACTGCTACAGCACAGAATACCGAAACCGTGCAAACATTTGCTGATGCAACAGACGTTCCGGAGAGTTCTGTTCGTACTGCCCTCCTTATAGGACTTGGGTATACTATCAGACTCGATAGTTCGCAGTGGTACATCCAGCCGGAAGTATCGTACCGCCTGCCCCTTTCCGATCTTTCTTCTTCTGCTACGTATTCGCCAACATCGTTCTCTCAGATTCGCATTGGTGTGAATGTCTTCCTTGGATTTGCAGACAAGAAGGAAACACCAACGTCATCGCGCGAGATGAGTGCTTCGATAGACCGCATCACGGCATACGACCGTGATGGTAAGGAAGTAAACGTTTCAGCGCTCAACGTAGAAGATGTGCGCTACAACGAAATGTTTCCACTGGTACCGTATGTGTTTGCGCAAGAGAACGGACTCCCTGATGCGTCTTCGCAAACAACAGATCACATGCCGGAAAAGGGTGGCTTCCAACCCGAGACCTTACCACTCGATGCCATCGAAGTCAATCGCAATCTCTTGAACATCATCGGCTCTCGCATGATTGCCTATCCACAGGCAACACTTACGATTACCGGTACTACCGATGGAAAGAACGAAGCAAAAACAAAGGATCTGCCGGAGCGACGTGCTATCTGGGCAAAGAATTACCTTGTATCAGCATTTGGTATTGACCCAGCACGCATTGTCACCAAGACCTCGGCAACACCGTCGAAACCATCTGCTGCTACCGATCCTGATGGAATTGTCGAAAACCGTCGCGTAGAATTTTCATCGAACGTGCCTGACGTGTTAGCACCCGTTGTGATCACGGCTGATAACCAGCGTGTATCAACACCGGATGTTGTGACCTTCCATCCAAAGGTTGACAGCGAGGATTCGCTCAGCTCGTGGTCACTTAGTGTAATGCAGGCCGGACGTCAGCTCCGCGAGATCAACGGCCTGGGTCGCCCGGAACGTGTTTCATGGCCTATCCGCCCTAACGAACTCTCTGCAGATCAGGTGCCGGTAGACTACGAGATGGTCTTCCGTTCAGTAAAGGGTGACAGTGCAACGGCGATTGGTTCAATCCCTGTAGACTACGTATCGAGTGTTCGCAAGAAGACAGAGAACTTGCCAGACCGTACCGTTGACAAATACTCCTTGATCTTGTTCGATTTTGACAAAGCAACCCTTACCGAAGACAATTCACGTATCCTAGAAATGATGGTGTTGCCCAACATCACCTCTTCATCAAAGGTGAACATCATCGGCTACACGGACCGCATTGGCAACGATGTGTATAATCAAAAGCTCTCTCGGGAACGTGCAGAGACCGTTCGTGCGTTTCTAGAGTCGCGGGCCAAGGATGCCAAATACTCCATCAACGGAGTGGGCGAAGGCACCGAGATCTTCTCCAATGACGTTGCCGTTGGACGTCAACTCTCTCGCACGGTGCAGGTGATCGTGGAGACCCCAAGGACAACACGTTGAACTATCGCCTTTTATCGAACATTGACACACCCGAGGACCTGCGCAAACTTCCGGAGACGGACCTGCGGCGGGTAAGTGACGAAGTACGCGAGTGCCTAGTAGACACCATCACGCGCGTGGGAGGTCACTTCGGTGCCGGCCTTGGCACGGTTGAGCTCACGGTTGCATTGCACTACGTCTTCAACACTCCACACGATAAGATCGTGATCGATACGGGGCATCAAGCGTATCCGCACAAGATTCTCACCGGACGTCGCACCACGCTCGACACCATTCGTCAGAAGGGTGGCCTTTCGGGATTCCTCAAACGCACGGAAAGCATCTTCGACGATTTCGGGGCAGGTCACGCAACAACGTCCATCTCTGCCGCACTTGGCATGGCTGCTGCACGTGATCAACTCAAGGAAGACTACAAGGTTGTTGCCGTTATTGGTGACGGAGCCATGACAGGTGGTCTTGCCTATGAAGCAATGAATAACTGCGGAGTGCTGAAGAGCGACATCATCGTTGTCCTCAACGACAACAACATGTCCATCGCACCCAACGTATGGGCAATGTCCAACTACTTCTCCGAGATCTTTGCCTCCCCTGCCGGACGCAGACTTCGGGAAAAGATCCTTGGCATGACCGAGCGCATGGACAGTTTAGGAGATCGCATCCGTTCCGTTGCTCATCGTCTTGAAGGGGGCATGAAGGCCGTGATCACGCCCGGCATGTTGTTTGAGACGTTAGGCTTCCGGTACTTCGGTCCCGTGAACGGTCACAACGTAAACAACCTCGTTACCATGCTCCAGGGCATCCGCGAGATGAAGGGTCCAATCCTTCTCCACGTGATCACCCAAAAAGGCAAGGGTTACGGTCCGGCAGAGCGAGACAAACAATTCCTCCACGCCATCGGCAAGGTAGATAAAATCACCGGCAAGGCCTTATCAACGCCACCGCCGGCAGTTGCTCCGCCCCCTACCTACCAAAAGATCTTTGGTGAAGCGATGGTAGAGATCATGTCAACCAACCCCAAGGTAGTTGGCATCACAGCCGCCATGCCTGATGGTACGGGGCTTGATATTGTCCAGAAGAGATTCCCCAACAAGGTCTATGACGTTGGCATTGCAGAAGGTCACGGCGTTACCTTCGCTGCCGGCCTCGCTACGCAAGGCGTGATACCAGTAGTTGCCATCTATTCCTCCTTCCTGCAGCGCGCCTTTGACCACATGGCTCATGACGTTGCATTGCAACACCTCCATGTTGTGTTTGCGCTCGACAGATCAGGTCTCGTTGGTGCAGACGGTCCAACGCACCACGGCGTATTGGACTTAGCCTATCTGCGCATCATCCAGGGCATGGTAGTGATGGCACCAAAGGACGAGCAAGAGTTGCGCAACATGATGTACACTGCTGTGTATTCGTACACGGCGGGTCCGGTAGCCATTCGGTATCCACGCGGCAGTGGTGTGGGCACACCGATAGGTCCGATGCAATCCATCGAGATCGGCAAGAGTGAAACCATGCGCACCGGCAAGGACGTAGCCATCGTTGCAATTGGCAAGATGGTATCCCACGCCATGAAGGCAGCCGAGCTCCTATTAGCGCAGGGCATTGATTGTGAAGTTGTGAATGCCCGTTTTGTGAAGCCCCTTGACCACTCGATGATCGACGATCTGGCGCTGCGAATTGGTCGCATCATCACCGTTGAGGACGGTCAGATCCAAGGCGGCTTTGGCAGTGCCATTGCTGAGCACCTTGCCCAGCATCATGTAGGGTCGGTAGACTTCAAGATCCACGGCATCCCCGACATCTACGTAGACCACGGCACCCAAGAAGAACTCCACGCAGACCTCCAGCTCGATGCCCCGGGCATTGCAGAGGTGGTGAAGGAGTTTCTTACAAAGAGCATGAAGCTGCCAGTTACGAGTTACTAGTTACCAGTTACTAGTTACGCTGTAACTCCGTAACTCTGTAACTCTGTAACTCCGTAACTCTGTAACTCCGTAACTGATTCTGGCTTCGATTTCGTAACTTCGTGGCTTGTTTTTTGATCCCGTAGCTCAGCTGGTAGAGCATTTGACTTTTAATCAAAGGGCCTTGGGTTCGAGTCCCAACGGGATCACTGCCTTGCAGGCGACCTTGCAGGCGACCTTGCAGGCGACCTTTCAGGTCCGTCATTGAGCTTAGCTCACCCCCTAGCCCCCTCTCTCACGCTTCGCAATAGAGGGGGAATCGAATCTCTCATAAGCATCACGATAAACAGTTGGGTGAAATTCGATGGGTCTGTTTGATTTCTTCAAAAAGAAGTCCTAGCCGCCGTCAAACAAGAGAATGTCCTTAGAGAGAATTCTCTTGTCTTGACCATCACAATCCGCGTTGCCGTAACCACTTGCGAACGCACTCCAACGCCTTGACATCTTCAATCTAGCATTGGGTTTAACAAGTCAGCATATCATTGGATGCGGCGGTCAGTTACGGGCGGAATGATGTGGTCAACGCGAGTGGAATCTCCAGTATGCGGCTAAGCAGGTCGTAGCGGTAGCGAGAAGTAAGGTTCTCTTTGTATCCGGTTGAGGTACGAGAGCCCCATTGCCACGCGCCGATATTGCCGTTGTAGAGAGAGGAAAGGGGCGCCTGGTGCCAGGTGTTGCTGGACTCAGTGGTGGTGGCTGCATCGGCATAGGACCCAGTGTGTTTGAAGTCGTCAGTGTGATAGCCTAGGAACATCCCGAATGCATCACGACCGAACAGTGCATGTGCTTCCGATGATCCGCTCTTGCCGTCTCTGCCCGGGTCGAGCGTTGGTTCAAGCGATGGGTTGTTGATGGCCTTGAGCCAGCCGTTGATGGTGTAGGTGTAGTCGATGCCTTGCACGTTGTCCTGACCGATCTCCACACGACGCAACGGACCGTGGGTTTCATAGGCGTACGAAGCGTTCTTGGCCCAGATTATGCCGTCCTTTGATGTTTCGCACGTGAAGGCACGTGTACACTATTAGCGACCAAGCAAGACGGCATCTCACATATTGCAAAGCTCAGGCGATGGAAAGAGATTGGTCCGCGCTCTCTCAAACTCCCCTTTCAACGACTACCAGCCTTATGCCACCACCATGCGTTGCGAACGGCAAGGTAGATCATTGGGCTGATCGCAATCAAGAAGGGCCACGCCGTTGTATCAATAGGGTTGTCCAATAGGTGCCACACTGCAACCATCAGCAACATCATTGAGCCCGTTAGATACGCATCTAATCGGGCCTGATTACGTTCTGTATAACAGTTTGGTTTTGGAGAATCCACCCCTGGCATTAGACCTGGGGTGCGAACATCAATTGAATTCAGAATGTCATTCGTTAGGTAAGCAAAGAACAACCCTAAAGTAACACCAAGAAGTGCCGAGGCCTTTGCAAGGTATCTATCCGTCTTGTCCTCTGAGCCAAATTGAGCGACAATAACAACTCCAAGCAAGATTATCAAACGCCACGTAAGGCGACGTATTCTTGACCAGACGGACTGAGAGAATTTCATCGTACCACCGGGGCTACTGATGTTTTGTCTCTCACGGCTGCTGTGCGGGTGTTTGTATTGTCTCTCCTAAAAGATGTCGAAGGGACGTTCAACATTCTTTGAATTGTCTCCTTACCACCACTCACAAGCGCATCCTCCTTACCCCCTCTTCCAACGTTAGCAACGGCTTCCCGTGCACCATTCACCGCGGCTACCTGACTTGCCCTAGTTCTACCACCTTCCAAAACATTCTCCTCTCTTCTCAAAGTTTCTTTTAGAGCCTTGCCTTCTGATGAGGCAAGGGCACGCTTAGCTAAGCCTTCTGACGCAACGCCACCGACAATCCCAAGCGTAGCATCCAAGGCAACATCGCTTGCAGTGTTTTCTTTGCCTTCCAATCCACGCTTTGCTGCGCCTTCAAGCACGGAGATCGCCGCAGTCGCTCCAACTTTCAAAGGCACTGATGAAAGTGAAGATACTCCACCCGTGAATCCACCCGCGACCGCAGCTACAAGCACTCGACTTACATCTATTTCTGAAAGGCTTTTGTCTTCGAAATACATCTGGCTCGCAACTTCAACTGCAGCTCCAATCACTACTCCCCATGGGAACTCTCCACTAGGATCAGACTGTACAAGAGGACTGTTACCACAATAGTGATAAGGCGTTAGATGTCCAAACTCATCCCACAGCGGATCCACACTCATGAACCTGCCATACTCGGGTTCATACATACGGACTCCATAGAATCCGAGTTCGGATTCGGTGTCTTTCTCGCGACCGATGTAGGAGGTGCGTGCCCCTTCCCCTGCTTCGTTGATCTCCTTGCCGAATGGTTGGTAGTCGAGACGTTCTAGGATGTCGCCGGTTTGATTGAGGGTGAGACGTGTAGAGCCTAGGTGGTCGGCGATGACGAATTCTTTTGCCCCTTGTGGACGGGTGATGATGCGTGTTTGTGCTGGACCGTAGGAGTTGTACTCCACTGGCCAGATCCAGACGGTGTTTGCAACTTGACCGCAGAATCCGCCTTGCACGCCGTTGTAGGATGCGAGTTGTTTTGCATCTGCGCCAAGCAAGGTGTAGTTCCACATGAGTCCGGCAATTGCTTGGTTCTGGGAAGTGGAATACTGCCGCTTCTGTTCACGTTCTTGAAGGGGGCCAAACCGGTACCGGAAGTCATCGAGTGGCGCTGTTGCGGCATCCGGAAGACAGCCCTCACCGCCTGCAATTGGCTCGGCGTCCTTGCGCTTTGTGAAACGTTCGATCAGGTTGAAGTATGTCATTGAGGCTCTCCCAAACTAGCATTGGACATTTTATACAGGCCATGCCGCTGGAGATGCGGGTAGTTTGCGAACGGAAAACATTGGGTAAGGCATATTGAATCTTCAATACGCATGGGTTATGGGCTTCCCAAGACTCCTAATAATGGT
>DATGWS010000033.1:0-10145 GCA_035299365.1 Candidatus Didemnitutus sp. | reverse complement strand
ATCTGTTGTTGCAGGCCCTTTTCGAACGTTGTTTGGATGCAGCCCTCGTAGACTTCGAACGGGGCTGACAACCCAGGGGATTGTACCGGACCAGTGCCATTATCGATTTCGCTCAGGCGGAGTCGGTATTGCATCGTTGGTTCAGATGCGATATCGATCATCACAGCAAACTCTTGTACATCCGTTTGGATCCCCGTTTGCATAAGGAACCAGTTGGTACCATCATCGGGGGATATCTCTAGGGCAAGGGTAGCCCCCTTATTTTGAAGGGCCGCCAGGTCCGAAGACTCCCAGACCACCTGGATTTCCGTTCCCGATTCGATGATGTCCGCCTGTTTAGGGCTAACGATCGTCAACTGACCTTGTGAAAACACCGCCGTAGCGGAGAAAACGGACATCAAAACCACGACCAGCGTGGCGAACAGTCCATTGCGTAGCATATGCAACCTCATGTATTTGGGTGTGAATGCTGCTTGAACGCCTACACCCATATCCGGTTGCGACAACTTTTCGCCTATTCTGCTATGTCAAACTTGTCTGAATACATCGATTTCTTATCTTTGTGGCCCTGTCAGCGCCAACTTAGCTCAGCTGGTAGAGCAGCTGATTTGTAATCAGCAGGTCGCCGGTTCAAGTCCGGCAGTTGGCTCCCCTACACATAAGCCCTTAGCCCCGTGGTTAAGGGCTTTTTGCGTTTATGACTCGCCTCATAGCACGATCAGCAGCAGGAGTGGACAAACGAGGAACGCCCTGTATCGATCAGCCTAGGGGTTCAAAACAACAAACACTCTGCTGCCCACAACGAGGAAATAGACTCCTGCCGACAACTCGACAGGCAAGTAGAAGCTGAATTTGCCGCCTTGCTCTACATGCATGCGTTGTGAGTACACCGTTTTCCCTACCGAAGTCACAATTGATACCTCGACATCACCGCTGATTGTCTCAGAATTCACTGTCACGTTGTTGCCGATGATCGTTGCATAGTCCGCTGCATCTGTCATAGACTCAATACCTGAAACCAGCGCGGTCACATTGTACACTCCCGTAGATGTTACCACTGTCATCTGTGTTGAATCAACTCCGTCGAGCATAGTGAATATTTCTCCAACATCGCCAACGGAGAAGCCTACTCTGCCGAAATCTTCGCCATAATTCAACACTCGATAACAACTGTTTTCGTGAACGAACACACCATTCTCAGTTACGCTAAGTCGGACGTTTTTGCCGAGATCATTCGGCAATGATGAGGTTGACCGAATCCAGTTGAGGCCTACATCCGTGGATACAAACAGGCTTGGGCGTGGATACGACAGGCTGCCGTCGGAATACCCTGCCAACATGTACAAAACACCGCGCTTGTCTTGCTTGAGTGCATAACACCGTAGAGAAATCGACAGTCCCTCATTGACCATCCTCCACTCTTCATCTTGAAGCCCTCGCTGTAACACTCCGTAAATGGGATACTGCGACGTGTCCGTTCTTCCACCCAACCAATAAGTGAGGGTGCCTACTGTAATTGTGCCTGCGGCCTCGTCAAATGTAGACTCAGTGATAGATAGAATGTTGCCGGCTCGCGGCCAATTGTCTCGACGTCCAGTAAGCTCACCCGTTGATGTAGAATACGAATACCAGCAAGGGCTTACAGTGTCGTAAGAGGCAACTTCCACGAGAACAAGTGCCTGACCCTCGGAGATCGGCCGGACGTGATTGATCCTTTTGGGGGCTTTGACAAGCGCAAAGTACTGTCCCATTGCGTCTTGCCCAGCTGACACATAGAGATTGTCGGCTTCCCACAAGTAGATAACGCTCTCGAACTGGCACGCCCCATCAATCTCTGCAATTTGAACGGTATCGGGGCCAATAGAGTATAGCGGCTTCCACTCACCACTAGAGATTGAAAGGGCATGAGGAGCTAACTGTCCCGGTCCGAACATTGTGGATGTTACTCCATTTCCTACTGCGCTATAATAGATAGCTGGAACACTACTAGATGGCCATGGTATCGTGGACACAAGAGTTCCTTTGTTGTACACCAACACTCGTGCTTGGCATTGCACGAGCAAAAGGTCTTCATGTGCAACTACGTCCATCAATACTTCGCGGGGTGCAACGAGGACACTATCGATAATCCGCCGACCCTTTGAATCAAAGATGTAGATCGGCGAGACCGAATTCTGAATATCATATGCTCGGAACAGTCCAAGTGTGGAGTCTGAAAGCGTAGAGAGTGCATTTGCTTTGTTAGCCCGCAGCAGCGGATCTCCGGAAATCAAAGGTGGACATGTGCTTGTCTCGAACAGTTCGTTGTTTCTCAAGAAGAACGAATTGTTTGGCTGTTCGGCTGTGACAAACGGCGACTGCAGTGAATCTTCGATCAGACGCCATGCCGAGTCTACAAGCCTGTAGCGCTGATATATATTCTCCGAAGATGCATTTGTGTCTTGCCCCCTGATAGTCAGAATGAAACTCTCACAGCGGGAATTGAATTCAAGGGAAAGAGGGGTAGCATCACGCAGGGCTGGCAAAAATGTTGGAATCTCCTTTTGATCAACGGACAAGAAAAGTTCACTTCGAATTCTGCCAAGGATTCTGTTATGACTAACGACCATCAAGCCACTAGACGCCTCGCAGATCAGGTAGGAGTCCTCAGCATTGTTCGCCTGCACAATCAAGCTGACACTCCCACCAGGGCTATATCGCCAAATGTTCCGAATGGAATCCATAAACAAGATAGTCTGGGCTGTCCCGCGCGATGCCGTTACAATCAATGTACCAGACGAAGGGCGGTATTGCTGTTCCCACGATGTCCCGGAGCCTGACAGCTGCCAAACTCCATTTCTGCCTACAAAGTGCACCACTCCGCCGATGCTAAATATCTGTCCACTAAGTTCCTGAGCAGGGACACCTACATTCGGCACCGCCTGCATTAGCTCCTGACCCATTGCAGGGAACTGCCAAGATATGATGCTTACGAGGGCTATCAGAACAAGTCTCTGCATGTGGCGCTCTGTGCTGCTTATAGTTGTTGTGTTGAAGTGGTTCATCATTTTATATCATTTCATTTCATTCTATGCTACCTCACCGGCGCATACACACAAATGAGGCAGTTCCGTCTGCTGTACGTAGAACAACAACATACACACCTTGTGCAAGTTCATTCGTTCGTAGATGAAACTGACCCGACGTAGGCGATTGAACATCGCGGGTCCATGAGTCCCACGCAACACGTGTGCCTTCCGACGAATAGATCTCAATACTGTGTGGTCCAACCGAAGCACTACTCCACCACACCTCACATTGCTCATCGAATGGATGTGGAGCAACGTTGATCTTTAAGGGGGCTTGCTGACCAATCTGCACCGTGCGCATGGGCCCGGCACATTGTCCGAGATCAAGAACGATGTTCATCGAACCGTTAGAAGCACATCCTAATGGTGATGCAGAACATGTCACCACGCGGTCGGTACTGGCACTGAGGAATACACTGAGCGAGAGTTTGCACAGCTCCGGCGGAGCAAGAATGGTTGTGATTTCGTATTCGACAATCTGATCGTCACCAACGTTTGTCCGTGATCGTTCAAGGAGTCCGGCCTGAGGAACAACGTTGATCTCAGCAAGAGATCGTGGTGCACGCACCGTAAGTAGCAAGGCAGTAACACCGGATAGATCCGATGTTGCAATGATGGGCACGTCTACCGTCTGTCCGGGTGTTGCTACAACGGTCTCAGATCGCAAGACAATGGCGAGACGCTGTTGCACACGTACAACAACGGAGGCAGTGGAGACACACTCCGCATTGCTCGCTGTTGCGGTGTAGGTGGTGGTTACGGATGGCCATACACGTGTTGTAGTGCGGTTCGTAAACTCAATTGCGGTTGCCGGACTCCACACAACATTCGACGATCCCATCACACTAATCGTTGCTGTGTCTCCAATGCAAATAGTTGTATCCGGAGAGATGGTAAGGGGCGGACCCACTAGAACATCAACGAGCACACTGTCGCGTCCGGTGCAGCCCCCTACAACAACATCTGCAACATACCATGTGGGGACATTTGGACTCACAGTGATGGTGTTTCCCACCGATGTGGCTCCCGTTGACCGATCAGTCCAGGTTACTACGCCGGTATTACCACACGCAAGCTGTATTGACGTGCCGGCACAGACCGTTGTATCGTTCGAGAGGGTAACGGTAACACTGCCCGCAACTGTCACTGTGATGCTCGATGAATCAACACATCCGGCGACAGAGGTAACATGCACAGTGTAGGTAGTAGTAGACATCGGCCGCACAACAACTGATGATGCGGTTGGATCTGATACGTCTGCAGACGGCGTCCATCGATACGCCACACCACCACTTGCAAACAAGGTGGTCTCTACTCCAGCGCACACTGCAACGTCCTTTGAGACAATGATCTCCAATGGGCCGGCAACTGTAACTGTAACGTAGGCCGTGTCTACACACAACGCCGTACGCCCGATTACGCGGTACGTTGTTGTGGTGTCTGGTCGGGCAAGGGGCTCTGCACTTCGCGTATCATTCAGGCCCGTTGCCGGCGACCACTCATACGTCTGCGCGCCCGATGCACGGAGTTGGGCAACAGAACCATCACATATGGTGGTATCTGGACTGACGGATATTGAGCCTTGCTGAACGTAGATAACAACAGTGTCATAGGACTCACAACCTGCCGGACCACGTCCGGTAAGAACAAAGGTTGTTGTCTTGGAAATGGTTGCACGTGGACGTGCAATGGTTGAATCGTTGAGCAATGTGCCCGGTGACCATGTGAACTGCGCAGCGCCAAGTGCCTGCAACGTCACGGTCGCCGCTTTGCAAATCGTTTGGTCTGCCCCGGCACTTATCTGTGGTCGTGTCCCAATAACAATCGTTACATACCTCTCCTGATCGAATCCGGAAAGGGTCTTGTAAGATACACGCACTTCATACGTGCCGGCTGCGCGATAAGCGTGCGATACATCGTTGTCACTCGCTCTGTCATTAGAGCCGCTACTTGGATCGTCAAACGTCCAACGCAAGTCTTGTACGGAGTCACGCGGTTCAAGCACAAAGTTTATCGTATCACCAACACAACCATTACTGGTCTCGATCTCGTACTGCGTCTCCGACGAGAACACTGCCGGGAACATGTTCGGCAGGCCAAGGCGTGAGACTCTACCGCCCAGATCTATCACACGGTCTTGATACTGACAACCGTTCCCTCGAACATTGGGTTGTGCAATCTCGCTGATGAAACCTGAAAATTCAAGGGCAACATAGATCCTACCATTCGGTGCGATCTGTAAAGCTCCGTTGGTGATGGCACCTGACCGTCCGATCGCTACACGAGATGTCGCAACGTTTGCATCAGGAAGTGATAGGTCATACTGATAGATCGATGCGTCGTTAAAAGACGTTGCATAAAGGAGTTGTCCGTTCGGCGAGAACTCCACACCATACGCCAATTGACTGGAGATGCCTGTTGCAGATGAAATCACTCCAGTACTGCGATCGAACCGGAACATGTTCAATTGGGGCGGTACGCTCGTTGCCAAGGCTAGACGCGTACCAACCGAACTTGCCTTGAGGTAGCCGATGTCTCCGTACTGTACTATTGGTCCGACGCCTTGTCTCGACGGAACAGGATTCACTCCCATACGAGTGATGAGATAGACAAGGAAGTCATTGTTTCCGATATCGTGTGCAATGAGCCACACGTCAACACCATTTGCGTGACGCACCGCCGTAATCTTTTCCGCTGTGCCTCCTTGCAAGGGCTGATTGCGAGTAGTCACATCTCCAAGACCGCCATTGGCTGCCATGTTCACAACGGAATAGGCCAGCCCCCTACCATACTGATTCTCTAGGGCATCAACGGTGAAGATGAAATACTCCGACGGACGAGTTGGCCATGGGATCACAATCCCTGATTGTGTGGAGGATGGATCACCGGAGAGCCCCGTACCATTTGGCATTCGTTGATGCCGACGCGTCCACACATTGGTACCGTCTGAGTAGAACAACAAGCGTCCTGATGTATCAGACACGGTCAAACAGCCCTCTCGCGTCTGCATAGCCCCGTCCAACAATACCGTTGGATTTCCGGCTGCAAAGTTCAATCCGGCAAACTCACCGAAATACCAATTCTCTGCTTGCCGCTGAGCACACAATTCGCCCACGGCAACCACTAGGTATAGGATCAGTATGGCACACACCCTCATGCCACGAAGCTACGAACTTCATGACGTCGGGCTTAAGCCTGACGCTCGTTACTCCGTAACTTTGTTGATGCAAATCATAACAATGCGACCGCGCGAAGAAAAGCGCATCAAAGAAGGTCACCTTTGGGTGAACAAGGACGATCTCTCTCATGACCTCGACGTACCACCAGGAACTCTTGTCCGGGTAAGTACATTCGATGGTGCATCTATGGGAACTGGGTTTTACAACCCCCTTTCGAAGATCGCGGTCAGACTCCTTGCCTGTGAAGAAGAAGAGGCCGGAACAGCCTTTTTTGTCAAACGGATCGGTCAAGCAGAAGCGCTACGACAGCTGGTGTTGCCGAATGAAGAAGGATACCGCGTTGTGTATGGAGAGGCCGATTTGCTCTCCGGACTCATTATTGATCGGTACGGCGACTATCTCGTGATGCAGATGCTCTCTGCCGGCATGGACGTGCGCAAACCACAGATCATCGAGGCGTTGCTCACAGTGTTCCCAGCTACAAAGGGGATCGTTGAAAAGAACATGTCGCAAACCCGCACACGTGAAGGACTAGAACTTGTTGATGGTGTGGTGTGGGGCAGTGTACCAGAGCGCATCCAGTTTATGGAGAATGGACTGAAACTTGAGATCGATCTAACGACCGGACAAAAGACCGGATACTTCCTTGATCAAAAGGTCAACCGCGCAATGGTTGCCAAACTCGCAAAGGGTCGTACCGTGCTGGATTGCTTCTGCAACGTAGGGGGCTTTGCACTCAACGCTGCCGCTGCAGGAGCATCGATGGCCATTGGCATAGATAGCTCAGCACTTGCCGTTGAAGCCGCAACTCGAAATGCAGAACTTAATGGTCTTTCAAACTGCACATTTGAAAAGGCAAACGTCTTTGATCTCTTGCGAGATCATCTCGCTGAAGATCGTGCGTGGGACATGATCGTCCTTGATCCCCCGTCGTTCGCAAAACACCGCGGAGCTCTACGTGGCGCTTTGGCGGGATATGCTGAGCTCAATCGCACGGCACTAAAACTGCTCAAGCCAGGTGGCATTCTTGTAACGTCATCGTGTACGCAACCAGTTACCGAACACGATCTCATGGACATTCTGTATCGTGAGTCCGCCCGTGTCCGACGTCGACTGCGTCTCATTTATCGTGGCGCACAAGCACCTGATCACCCGGTCCTCCTGGCAATGCCTGAAACACAATACCTGAAATTCTTGGTGTTTGAGGTGGCGGAGGCGTAGGGGCTACGGCAGAACCACGAACCGCAACGCCGTTGTACCACGTGGTGTGGTAACAATGGCATAGTAGGTTCCGGACGATTCGTGCGGAACGGGGATACGAATGGTTTCGCCACTGTTGATCGATGATCCACTATCGTAGATGGACCTGCCATCAAGAGTGTAAATGGACACGTGGTACATGCTAGATTCTCGAGCATAGACCACGATGTTCTCTCGCTCTGCCCAAATGAGTGGCGCTGCACCCACCTGTACGAGTCTTTCGTCCTTTGCGCAGTAGGATGCCAGGAGCATTCCGGACTCAATCCGCAGATCGTGATATCCATCAACAAGATCTGTCACAGAGAGGTCGATCACGGTTCGCGACGTTGCACTCAACATTACGTCAACAGGTACTGATGCAAGGACGGTGCTTTGCACCATCGCCCCCTGCTGATCGATGAGTACTGCTCCGTTCGATGATGTAGCTGTTGCACCTGCGAGCGCACCCGCCACAGTGTTGCCGAATAACAACAACGTCCCGTCTGCACGCAAGGACAACGTGCGCCTTCCGCCATAGGCATTGATGAGGTCCTGCAGGGCTGCCTCCGTCTGCGTTGTTCGTCCGTCAGGTTCGAGGCGCACGCTCACGTTTGGCCGCGTTCCTACATCGGCATAAACGGTGTCTACATACATCGTTCCGCAAACAAGTCCTGCCGTAGAAAGCTGGATGAGTGTATCTGACGGTGTAAGCCAATCACCATCCATGGTGATGGTACACGTTGCAGTATTCGGTCCAACATTCGGTGCATCAACTCGCACGGAAAGGGAGATTGTTGCACCGCTATCCAACGTGAATGGAAGCGTTACGCCAAGTGTTGTAGCCCATGGAGCAGACCATTGAATGTTCGACACGTCGAGCGGAGCGTTGCCAACGTTCCGCATCACAATGATCGTGTCATACGGGGCTCCAACACAACGCCTACCACCTATCACTTCGCGCGTAACAACATCAAGTAATGGTTGAATGCCACGTGTTGTGAGCGCAATCGGCTGTAGCGTAACACAAAGAGGTTGCTCGGTTGTTACACTCAATGTTGCTCTCCGCGATTCAATGTCTGTTGGAGATGACGTAACATCAAGGTCCAAACTAGATCCGGGAGCAAGGGTAAGAGGAAGGGGGCCTCCCACAACAACAAATGAATATTCGGTGGATTGAGCACCGTTGATCGCAACGTTGCGCACCGTTACCGGCGCAGTGCCCGAGTTGAGCACGGAGACGCGTTGAGTGAACGAGGTCCCAACACGCACGTCACCAAATGAGATGTTTGGTGGGGCCGACATTGACCTCGTGGCAGCTATGCCGCGAACAACAACGGTTCGGTCTCCGGCAACGCTTGATCGGATGACAATCGTAGAAAGGAAGGGGCCATCAACACGCGGGAAGGCAGAGAGTCCAAGACTCACTCTTCCACGTGCAGAAATTGTGAAGCCGCGTATCGGAGAGCACGTAAGACTGTCCGGACCTCGTGTTTCAATGGTATCGATCGTTACGGCACATGCGGTTGCATTTGTTACCTGAAGTGCCGCCGCTATATCAACACCCGGACAAATCGTGTCGAGATCTATCGTATCAACCGTTGTTGCATACGCCGGAACATCTACACGAAGCTTCACCGGCACAAGCATCGTACCGGGGAGAGCCGGGGTGCGGAGTTCCAACATGCCGATGGCAACACCAACACGAAGCCCCCTACCGTTGATAAGGATCCGGCCGCGCTGCGAGCGTTGAATGGTCTGCGGGATGATAGCGCCGGCATCCACAGCGAATGTGCCAAGTGCGTCATTGACAAACACCGCACTGATGATGTCGGCCGAACACCCACCGATGTTCTGAACGAACACATCGTCAATTGCCGTATCTCCAATACAGACGGTACCTAGATCGAGAGTATCCGAAGGAAGAACCGGTTCCACCTCCGCAAGCTTGCCATTAACAGTCACGGTAAGGGTATCGATGAGGCTTACCCACGTTGTATCTCCAGGAAGGAGAGATTCTTCATCGCGCACCACAATTCGCACATCAACCGGGAAGGTACCTTGTGCAGTTGGGGCAATCTCGCATAGCAACACGCCACTGCCATCTGCAGGCAGGATAGGAAGTGGTTGAAGAATGCGCACGAGTCCGCCAGCAGTGAGTACCGTGGCAGAATCAAGTTTGCGACAACGCATTCCCTTGAGTGAGATCGGTATCGCAACGGTGTCCAGCGTGGTTGGGCAGATCGGAGGCGTAACAAGATCGCGTACGGTTATACTGGCCAGCAATCCCGGGACGGTAATACAAACGAACTGCTTGATTATCGTGTCGCTCACACCACTTACAAAGGCAATCGGCACTTGGTATGTGGTGGTTGCTAAACGAGGAGCAGCTGCAAACGACAAGGTAGCAACACCTGTTGTTGTGCGCAGGAGGGTGGACGGGATAACATTCGATGGCGCTGTGACCACTGTGAGTCCGGGTGGAACGGTACCAACTTCAACACGCACGTTTGTTAAATCCGTGGTGCCTGTGTTTGTAACGAGGTACAGCGCTTGAAGCGTATCCGGATCATATGGACGGTATCCCGCCCTTCCACAGGTGTCTTCCTTTACTGCTTCGATCGTGAGGCACGAGCCGGCTCCGGCAACACCAAGGCTACCG
>DATGWS010000032.1:0-4825 GCA_035299365.1 Candidatus Didemnitutus sp. | reverse complement strand
CAACTCTCAAGGTACCAGGCCCACCCGCGGAGTTGGTAGTACAAGAACCACAACCGAGTCAGGTACAGAAGTCTCCTTCACGTTCTGCATCGACAGCGCCAGTTTCCGTGTCGATAGCGCCTGTGCAACTACCGTCGGATTCGCAAGACACTTATCGCGAGCAATGGAGATTTGTTGCACAGAGACGGATTGGAAGGTACCGAGTAATGCTGCCAGAAGGCATGCAGCGAGGTCGCCGATATCCGCTCGTGATTCTCTTTCATGGCAACGGGAATTCACCCTCGGTGATGCTCAATTGGGCTCGTGAACTCAGGCTCGACAGTACGATGTTCATTTGCCCAGAAGCCCCGTACGTAAAGCTTCCGGAGACGATGTCATCCGGAGCACCTCGATACACCGCCATGGCTGATGCCATGGGAATCGGTGATTCCGTTTCACCTGAAGCCGTGACTCTATCTGCCGACTGGTATTACGATGTGATCCGGGATGCTCAGCGAACCTTGCCAGTAGATACCTTGCAGAAGCCATCGCTGATAGGTTTCTCTCAAGGTGGATTTTATAGTCACGTTGTGATGACCCGTCACCCCGATGCCTTCTCCTCCGTTGTGTCCATTAGTGCAAGCATGTATCCTGAGGGTAAGGTCTTTGAGCGCTATGCCGGACTTCGGTCATTTGATCTCGGCATCATGGTTGCTCATGGTCGACAAGACACGGTAGTGCCGTTCCAAACGGGCGAGAGCATCAAGAACGCTCTTGAATCTGCTGGCATGCAGCCATTGTTTGTCCCATTCGATGGGGGGCATTGGCCGTCGCCGGTAGCCACAGAACGCATCCGCCAGTGGCTTCTTTCTCGGAGAAAGTAGCCTCCTTCCCCATGTTTCGTAAATTTGAGCCTGTCTGGAATAACCGTATTCTACCACTCTAGCATTCTAACATGAGCCTTCCCGTCTCGAATTCCGCCACGATCGAACGTGTTGAGAAGCTTCGCCAGAGCAAGATCCTCCGCGAGGTGCAGGATAAGGACACCGTTGCGATGTTTGAGGATCCGCTTGAGAACGATATGATTCTCAACATGGGGCCTCAACATCCGGCAACGCACGGTGTGTTGCGTGTGCTCTTGCGTCTGGATGGGGAGACGGTTGTAAAATGTGTGCCAGAGCTGGGTTACCTGCACCGTGGTTTTGAAAAGATCGCTGAGAACTGCACGTACCACGAGTTCATTCCGCACACGGACCGGCTGGATTATATCTCGCCGATGTCGAATAACGTTGCGATCTGCATGGCCATCGAAAAGGCCGCCGGTATCCACGTTCCTGATCGTGCCGTTTGGATCCGCATGCTGGTGAGTGAACTAGCCCGTATCTCATCCCACTTGTTGGCAATGGGTGCTACGTCCATGGACGTTGGTGCAATGACGGTCTTCTTGTGGACATTCACCGAACGCGAAAAGCAATACGATCTCTTCGAGCGCATGTGCGGTGCACGGTTTACAACAAGCTTTGCACGTATCGGCGGAGTTGCCAACGACTTTTCCGACGATGTTCTTCGTGATACGCGCGCCTGGCTCAATCAGCTACCTGAACGTATGTCAGAGGTTGAGCGCCTGGTAAACCGCAATCGCATCTTTGTTGACCGTATGGCCGGAACGGGCTACATCTCGGCCGAGAAGGCCATTGAACTCGGACTTTCCGGCGCAACACTTCGTGGTTCCGGTGTAAACCGAGACCTACGACGCGATGAGCCGTATATGTTCTACGATCAGGTGGACTTTGACGTTATCACACGTAACGATGGCGATTGCTACTCCCGCTACATGGTGCGCGATCTTGAGATCTGGGAATCGATGAAGATCTGTCACCAGTGTATCGACAAGCTCGAGTCCATGCCACGCACTCCCGTGCTGGCAGATGATCAGCCACAAACCGTGCTCTCTCGCAAGGCCAACATCTACACAAAGATGGAAGAGCTCATCAATGATTTCATGATCATCAACTTTGGCACCATGCCACCGGTTGGTGAAACATATACGGCCATCGAATCTCCCAAGGGCGAACTCGGCTTCTTCATTGTAAGCGATGGCACCGGCCACCCATGGAAACTCAAGATCCGCTCCCCGTCATCCTCTAACCTCCAAGCTCTGAAATTCATGGCCGAAGGCGCTATGGTCTCAGACGTGGTGGCGATCATCGGAAGTATCGATCCGGTGATGGGCGAAGCAGACAAGTGAGCTCAGAATAGCGAATAGCGAGTAGCGAATAGCGAATTCCAAAGTTCGCATTCTAACACTCTAGCAGTCTAACACTCTAGCAGTCTAGCACACTAGCACATTAGCACACTAACGGTTGCCCAATCCCTCCATCATCACACCAGAGCGCAAGGCGCGCATTGAGCACGTTTTGCGGAGGCGGCAGCCGACGTTGACCGTGGTGTTTGAGAATGTGCACGATCTTCATAACGTAAGCGCAGTGCTTCGTTCATGTGATGCGGTGGGAGTGTTAGAAGCATATGCCATTTATAATGGCGGACAAGTCTTTCCTGGACTTGGCCAGAAGTCATCCGGTGGGGCGTTTAAGTGGATACCCATTCATCTCTTTGAGACTGTAGAAGAGTGTTACGCAGCAATCCGGTCAAAAGGGTTTCGGATCTATACAACGCATCTTGGGGCAGACTCTATCTCGCTCCATGACATCGATCTAACCCAGCCAATTGCCCTCGTTTTTGGCAATGAACATGATGGTGTTACCGAAGAAGCTCGTACAGCTGCTGACGGAAATTTTCTTGTCCCGCAGATGGGCATGGTGCAGTCGCTCAATATCTCGGTTGCTTGCGCAGTTTCGCTTTATGAGGCAATGAGACAACGTATGGCTGCCGGAATGTATGACACGCCCCAGATAGCCCCATTAGAACTAGAGGCAATGATCACCGAATGGTCGAGTAAGTAGCTCCGAAGTGAGCCGCGCCTATTCGAAGTACACTGCCCGCTTGAGAGCTGTTTGAGCAGGTGTTGGTGTTGGGGTGATCTCAATGAAATGTCGCTCCACCTTGTTGACCATTTCAGCAGTGCCCTTGAGTTCCACTTCCTTGTCATCCCGAAGTACTACCAAAGAAAGCGTGTCGCCAAGTTTAGAGACACGAAACTTCTCAAGCGCCGCACGCCCTGCCTCAGATTGGAAGGCTTCTTGTAGAGTCATTCCTTCAATTCGTACGATACGATCACCATCTACGATCTTCATGGGATTAGCAGGATCAGACACAGTGAGGAAGAGTCCTGGCTTTCCATCAACCATTCTGAAGTCGCCCTTGAATCCAAAACCAGGAGCCTTGGAGACCTTCTCCGCAGTATAGTCCCAGCCAATGAGAGCAAGGATGTCCTTGATGGGTGGACGTTCTGTGCCCTTGATGTACTTGTCACAATACTCTCTAACCTTGGTATTCGTAACGCGTTCGATGAGGGTGAAGAGCGAGTCGTCTTGGAAGGGGCGAGACGAACCATAGTCCTGCATGAGCCGATAGATCACGTCCAATAGACCCATGGAGCCCCCTGACGATTCCCGGATAACGATATCGAGCAGGAAGGCATTTACTGCGCCGTAAGTGTAGACGATAGGGTAGAGCTGTTGTCCCTTCTTTGAGAGTACGTCGCGCGAGAACTCCGTGAAGGAGAAGTCTTTCCCGAGTCGATCCATGTCCTTGAGCTTACCCTCTATATCCTTACGGAATGCATTCTCCTTGATCGTGGAGTCATGCAAGGGGGCAAGTGTAGAGAAGTACTCTGTTGTGCCTTCATAGAGCCAGAGATGTTGCGACATCTTCGGGGCGCGGAAATCAAAGTAGTCGATTTCTTCGCTATGAAGGTTAAGGGGCACCAAGATGTGGAGGAATTCGTGGACGGCAACCTCGCCCAGTCCAATTGGACGCTTCTGAAAACCAAGGAAATAGAACGAACTGTATCCGTGTTCTAGAGCACCCATGCCGCCTGGGTTGGCAACCTTTGTTCGATCACCTTTCCAGAGATAGAGCAAGAAGGCGTAATGATTCACCGGCATTGAGGGTAGGAACTTACCAATGGTCTTGGTGAGTCGGGCAAGTTCTTTGGCATAGGCAGGGGCTACTGTATCACGTCCGGCATGAGCACAATGAACAAGAACCCGAACGCCTTCAACCATGAATGTTGCCGTGTCTGGAAGTGAATACATCACCGGACTATCTACAAGTTGATCGTAGGTATCGGCGAGATAGGTGTCTAGTGTATCGGAGATTCGTGCAATGTTGATTGCCGATCCGCCAAAAAGATGTTTCGGATGTTTGATGTTCACTTGGAATGGCACATGTTGTTTGCCATCAACAAAACACACGATGCCACCGTGATTGAGAACAAAGATGCTATCAGCTTCGAAGTCTGTCCCGGCCGGTGCAAACACATCTACACCACTGGTAGTATCATCGAATGAATCTTCAAGTTCATATGAGATGAAGCGCAAGTTCCTGGCATTCTCCACAACAAACTGCGAGTCAACAGATCGGCGAACTGTGAGATCCTTGAGTGATGAATCTAGTGCGCGGAAGTTGCGCACCAGTTTCCACCACTTGTGCTCTTCATACGTACCAGGCACAGTAACCGGGAAGATCACAAGCGCAGTATCGGCATCTACACGTGGCGGCCACATGGAGATACGGATGCGATCATCAAAGACGTTCGCGAGGTCTACGTCAACGCGATAACGAGGTTCTTGAGCCTGCGCGGTGATTCCGGCGATCAGGACGAGGGCAAGGAGGAGGGTACGCATAAGCAACAAAACTATGGACAAAGGCGGAGAACCTATGC
>DATGWS010000031.1:0-10953 GCA_035299365.1 Candidatus Didemnitutus sp. | reverse complement strand
TTCCGCAACGAAGGCATGGATAAGACGCATAATCCGGAATACACGGCCATGGAGATCTATGTGGCCTACAAGGACTATGTGTGGATGATGGAGATGACCGAACAGATGGTCAATACGATCGTCACGGAAACATGCGCATCGGAAACTGTTGTCTATCAGGGCACGGAGCTGTCATTCGCAACTCCTTTTGCAAGAGCACGGATGTTCGACCTCTTCGATCAACATGCCGGGATGGATCTGCGAGGGCTCAATCGTTCAGAACTTCTTGCGGCAGCACGCAGCCTTAAGGTTGATGTTGACCCGGCAGCAAGTGCCATGAAGATCCTCGACGAGATTTTCAGTGTACTTGTGCAACCCCATTTAATCCAGCCAACGTTTGTGATGGATTATCCTGTAGAGATGAGCCCCCTAGCAAAGGCACACAGAACAGAGAAGGGGCTTGTTGAACGCTTTGAACTTTTCATCATGGGTAAGGAAGTTGCCAACGCCTTTTCTGAACTCAACGATCCGCTTGATCAACGAGCCCGGCTAGAAGATCAGTCGCAGATCCGTGCTGACGGAGATGACGAAGCCATGGTTGTCGATGAAGACTTCTTGCACTGTATCGAGGTTGGACTTCCCCCAACTGCCGGACTCGGTGTTGGAATTGACCGATTGGTGATGCTCCTCACAGACAATGATTCTATTCGCGATGTGCTCTTCTTCCCGCAAATGCGTCCTGAGAAGACAGCCGTGACAGATACTGAGAATGGAGTTTGATCCTTGGGCTATACGAGATTAGACGGGGATCCTGCTCAGACCGTCACGCGAATACGATTGCGTCAAGTGATTGTCCATACGGCACTCTTTGTTGTCACATTCGTCACGTGCATGATGGCTGGCGCTCAGTGGATGATGAAGGATCCGTTCGTGATCGAAAACTGGATGTTTGGGCTTACCTACGCTACCTTGGTGATGACCTTCCTTGCATCGCATGAGTTCGGTCACTACTTCGCTGCTCGGGTACATGGTGTTGATGCAACGTTGCCATATTTCATCCCTGTTCCGTCCACAATAATGCTCTTCGGCACGTTCGGCGCTGTTATTCGCACAAAGACTCCGATCAAGTCAAAGAATGTACTTTTCGATATCGGCGTTTCCGGTCCATTGGCAGGATTTGTAGTGTGCTTGGCCATACTCATCATTGGCATTGTCACGCTGCCCGGACCAGAATTCTTGTATGAGATGCATCCGAATTATGCCACCATCGAGAAGATCCCGGAATCGGGAATGACATTTGGTGACACGATTCTATTCGCAATGCTTAGGCAGGCCTTTGCCGGTACCGTAACCTTCCCTCCGATGAACGAGATCTATCACTATCCATTTCTCTGTGTAGGATGGTTCGGATTGTTCGTTACGGCTCTGAACATGTTGCCTTTTGGTCAGCTCGATGGAGGACACGTGTTGTATGCTCTCCTTGGTGATCGGCAACGAACGGTAGCACGTGCCCTATGGTGGATGCTCTTTGCCTTTGCCATCTTGGCGATGCTCAACATCGTTCATCTCCTGCTTGCCGATTCATACGCAGAACCATGGATCATGTGGATGCAAGATTTCATAGACCCATCACTAGGAACTGCAATCAACGCAGCTCCGTGGCTCTTCCAAATGGGAGAGTTGTGGATCTTTTGGATGATACTCGTGCGGTTCGTGATCAAGATCGATCATCCGCCTTTACAGGGAACAGAACCTTTGTCTAAGGGTCGTCGCATTGTGGGGTGGGTGGCAATTGGCATTCTGATCCTGAGTTTCTCGCCTCGTGCCATTTACATCATACCATGACGTCGCGCCAGCACACCGTTATTGCTACGGTCCTCGTCATCATCGGTCTCTATGTGATGAGACTTACCTCAGCAGAAATCCAGCCATCACCTGAAGGTCTCATCGCCGTTGGTGGAGAGCATATCGTGCTCTTCGATGAATGGAAGGTGTCCTCCACAGCGCCCCTTACTACGTGGGCAAGTGCCGTTGGCGTCCGAGTGTTTGGAGCTACACCACTGGCTGTACGCTGGTTCGCCATCATCTGCGTTCTTGTCACATTGGTGATGACCTATCTCGTTGCTAGGAGATCGCTGAACTTTCAGAATTCTATTCTGGCCATCGTTGTGGTTGGAACAAGCATTCCGTTCATTACCTACGGACGCCAGGCAACAGACGTTATTCCTTTCGTTGCATGCATTATGCTTGCTGTGTGGGCTGTAGTGAAACTCCGTGATACATTGTCCTCATCAACGCGGTTAGGTGTTGCAGCGCTGCTCGTACTAGGCCTAGCTGGGTCTGCACTGTCATCTCCAATCACGGCTGTGTTGTATGGTGGATCCCCGGTTGATTCAAGTGGACCTCTTGAGGTGCCACTCCTTCTCGTAGAAGCAAGCCCCTTTCTTGCGGGAGCCTTACTGTGGTGTGTTGTGATGACGTACAGACGAGAGTACATTCCCACATGGTTACAACCTGATGTGCTTGTGTTGACAGTGTGGTTTCTTGCTGGGTTGGTGATCCTCGCTGTTGTCCCAACACGTTCATCGCTAACGGTGGCATACATCATTGTACCAGCTACGATACTTGCACTGCGAGCCACTGAGCAGTTCAGAGAGTCTCGGCGCATGGGGCTTATCATTGCGTTCTACGGCGTTGTATCGATGGCCTCGCTATGGTTCGTGCTTTCAGGTCTGTTGCACCTGCCACCTACACAAATGCTACTGTTCTTGGTTGCAGCAGCCGGTTGTGGTGTTGGTTTGGCAGGAGTTCTGATCATGCGCTCACAGAAACGGCGAGCCACGATGGCCGTTGTTCTCTTTAGGCCCGTGATTTTCGGCGCCATTGGCTTGGCCGCCCTCGGTTCCGTTCTCGTAGTAATGAAGGGCAGCCCAACCGTCATCACAGGTGGGAGAGCAGTTGCATCTGCATTACACGAAGACACGTTGGCAGTACACTCGTTTACGTACCTCTATCATGCACAGAGAGACGCCGATGCCTTCAACGGGCAGCTCGCATGGTATACCAACGGCTGGATGACGGGTTGGAGGCCGGGCTATCGATATGTGCTCAAGGCTATGCCGCAGAACACGGTTGATGAATATGTGGTGAGATCCGTTCGTGGGGCATCGTGGATCGTCTATTACCATCCGAACGTCACAGTCGATGAACAAAAGCTAGTACGCAGGTTGCTCATCGATCAATATTCGGCGCATGTTGAAACGCCACATTACACATTGTACCGCAACCGTTGATCGGTACTACGTTATTGATGCAAACTGTAGGGCGTGCAGTCGCCCATATACACCACCACGAGCCAATAGTTCAGTGTGAGTGCCTTCTTCTGCTATGCGACCATCGTCGAACACCACAATGCGGTCTGCGTTAACGATGGTAGAAAGACGGTGTGCCACAATTACAGCCGTACGATTCTTGAGGACGTCATCGATTGCATCTTGAACGAGACGTTCAGATTCTGTGTCAAGCGCAGACGTTGCCTCGTCAAACAGCAGGATCTGTGGCTCCCGATAGAGTGCGCGTGCAATAGCAACACGTTGGCGCTGTCCACCGGAGAGTCTCATGCCTCGGTCTCCAATGATCGTTTCATAGCCTTCCGGCATGGCAGAAATAAAGTCATGTGCGTGTGCAATCGACGCCGACTGTCGGACGCGCGATTCATCGGCGTTGGCGTCGCCAAGGCTAATGTTGTTGCGTACTGAATCATTGAATAAGATCGTCTCTTGCGACACAACACCAAAGAGATGTCGGTAGGACCGTACATTAAGCCTGCGGATATCTGTGCCGTCGAGCTCGATCGATCCACTCCCAGGATCGTAGAACCGCAACAAGAGGTCGAGCATTGTTGACTTCCCACTGCCGGACGATCCAACCAAGGCCACAGTCTCTCCCTTGTGGATAGTGAATGACACGTCCTTCAGGACTTGATGAGCCCCGTACGTGAAGTTCACATTGCGTATTCGGATCTCCGGAGTAAGGGGCGAGGCATCCAACGAACCAGACGTGATGAGCGGGACTTCGTCGAGCACAGAAGCTACGTTAGCTCCGGCAGCTATCCCACGCTGCATTTGAGCGATGGTATTGACGATTACACTGATTGGCTGCATCAATCCAAAAAGCAAGAAGAGAAATGTGACGAGGTTCGATGGTGTGATAGCGCCACTTGCACGTTCCATTCCGCCCACATAGAAAACACTTACTAAGGCAAGGATCCCAAAGGTGTCGTTCACAACGGGGATGAGTCCCATCACGCGCGTATTCCGAAGCGCGCGTTGAACATAGCCGGCTGTCTGGTCTGTGAATCGTTTGATTACCTGAGGTTCAACGCCCATCCCCTTCACGACGCGGATGCCCAGGACCGTTTCTTGAAGTGTCGACGTGTAGTCTGCCTGTGCGGCCTGCATTCTCGAACCATAGGTGCGTAGCATCTTGGTGAACGAGCGAATGAGAAGAAGTCCAGCAAGGGCTATCCCCACGGAGATCAACATCAGCTTCGCACTGATCATCAACAGGAGGACGAGGTAGATGATGAGTGTTGTGGCTTCGCGCCAGAGAGTGGTAACCGAGTTTACGGTAGCATGATTGAGCACTCCAACATCGTTGGTGAGGAGTGAGATTACATCCCCGGTTTTTCGACGTGTAAAGAAGTCCATGGACTGGGAGGTGATGTGCATGAACAGCGTATCTCTGATACGCTTCATGATACCTTCTTCGAGTCGGGTAGAGACGATATTGCCGATATACTTCGTCAGTCCACGCACAACGAAGAGTCCAAAGATCACAAGGCTGATGTTCCGGATCGAATCGTAGTAGTCCGGTGCAACGAGGATCGACGAGACCACGTCATCGAACTTCGCCTTCAGGCTGGATGCTACTGCCGGTGCTGTGGACGCCACCGGAGATGTTCCGCCGAACAACGTCCGGAACACTGGCTCAACGATGGCAAGAACGAGGGCATTGGCCGCCGAGAACAAAAGATTCGCCAACGTAGAGAACAAGATCAGCTTCCAGAACGGTCGGACGAACGGAAAGATCTTCGTTGCAAGATTGCGTGCAGTGTAGTCGCTTGGATCAGGCATGTTTGAAAATTACGGAGTTACTCAGTTACTCAGTTACAGAGTTACAGAGTTACAGAGTTACAGAGTTACAGAGTTGCAGGGTTACGGGGTAACGATGTTACTAAGTAACTAGGTAACTCCGTAACTGAGTAACTATGTAACTGAGTTACTAATGCTGTAAAGAATGCTGATAGGACGCAGAATACGTCCGGATAGCGTTTGCGAGGGAACGAGCGAGGGCGGATTGGCCTTTGGAGGAGGCTAGATATTCTGCATCGGAAGTGTTGGAGAGAAAGCCGGTTTCAACCAGGACGTTAGGCATGGAAGCGCCTACCAGAACAAAGAATCCGGCCTGGCTCATGCCACGGTCGGCAAGTGGCGTTTCGTGTTTCACTTCCTTTTGAATTGCGGCAGCAAATGATTCGCTAAGACGGACAAAACTTCTCTGTGCCATGGTTGAGATGATAATCTGGTCTTCCGTCATCCCGGCATATCGTTGAGACGAGCGTTCGAATTGTATAGAGGAGTTCTCGAGGGAGGCTACGCGAGCCGCGTCCTTGTTTCTGCCGGGACGTAGGATGTAGGTCTCACATCCGTGCGCAGGATGGGGTTTCGTGGGCATGCTGTTGCAGTGAATGCTCACAAAGAGTTTTCCCCCAGACTCATTCGCTATTTGTGTTCGCTTATAGAGCTCAATGAATACATCAGAATCACGCGTCATCACTACCTTGGTGCGGGGTAGGAGCTCCTTTAGCTGGTCTCGGAGCTTACGAGCAATGGCCAGCGTGACTGTCTTTTCATAGACGCCATTCACACCCTCGGCACCTACATCCCTGCCGCCATGTCCTGCATCTATAACGATCACGTCCAACGACCATTTACCATGGTTCTTGGTTGGCGTTTCAATGTCCCTGTCTGTTGCTGATAGGGGGCGAATGGTACACACCAGATCTCGTTGCCCGTCGCGCCGTATGGTCATTGTGTCCGTGGGTGCACAGCGGAAACGTAGGACTAGAAAATCACGAATACGTTCTGATGTAACTCGCAGTGGATGTGCAGTTGCTGAACTGTCCATCGCACTCTGTTCGATAGTGGTTGAAGGAAGTCGCAGCACAAAACCATCAGGTGTACGTTCAGGGCGCTGGAACGACGTGATCGTGCGAGCGGCCCGTATCCTGATCGTTGAACTGTCTGACCCTACGGAAGCTCGAACCATGACGATCGTTGCAAGGTCCTTCTGCGCAGAATGAGACGATGGATAGGCAATCGTGCCAAGGATGACGAAGACCAACAGCCAACGTGGAAAGGGGCTACTCAATCCAACCTCTCCTGCGGAAGATGACGTACATCGTTGTTGCAATGGTGATGATGAGTGCTATCACAGCCGGATAACCCCATGTGGTATGAAGCTCGGGCATGAACTCGAAGTTCATACCGTAGAGACTTGTAATGAAGGTGATCGGGAGGAATATCGTACTTATCACCGTGAGCACCTTCATCACCTGATTTAACCGTGCTGAGCTCACGGAGAAATACGCCTCCATGATGGACATTGCAAGCTCTCTGCTCGTATCTACCTGATCGGCAATACGGACGAGGTGATCATAGACGTTTCGGTAGTACACAGACTCTTCTGCGGAGATCAGCGAAAACTCACCTCGAGCAAGACGATTGACGATCTCCCGTTGATAGACTACATCCCTGCGAACCTTTTGGAGAAGTCGCTTGGTTTCGAGAATACGCATTAGGGTAAGGTTCCCAGGCGACTTGAACACGAGATGTTCAAGTTCTTGTACGCGATCTTCAAAGACGGCAACAAGGGGCATGTAGTCGTCAACAATATCGTCGAGAAGAAGGTGGAGGAGGTAGTCAGGACCGCGCTTCATGATATGCGTGTTGCGTCCGCAGGAGCTTTGAAGCGCTTTTATACCATCGATTTTGCCGGCATGGTGCGTGATAAGAACACGCTCGCTAATGATGATGTTTAACTGAGCTTCAGACGTCTGTCGTAGATAGTTGGCCGGTTCTGTCACGTCGCTGTCCGGAGCGATAAGCGCGTGCATGATCACAAAGAGGTAGGATCCCAGATCGTCAACCTTTGGGTGATGAAAGTCCTCTTCACCGTCGACTCGAATAGCATGGCGAATATCGGAGATCACAAGTTCGTGTACGGGAAACCACTCCATAAGGACACGTTTCTCCTCCTCCGGCGTTGGATCGGCTAGGTCTACCCAAACCATTTCGTCTTCCGTAAGTGACGCTACAGAGCACGCTGAAAGCTGATCGAGCGGTATCTCCGTGGTAGCGTCATTGCGAAACAGTCTGATATTGATCATTCGTTGTCGCTCATGGGAAGGTGAAGTCAGTTAACTTTGCGCCTTCAAACATACCATCGGCAGGGCATGCGCAAACAACTTCCAGTGCAAGAGATCGAGATCACCGTTGATGCGATCGGTTTCGAAGGCATTTCTATCGGGCGGATCGACAACCTTGTGCACTTCGTTGCGGGAGCATTGCCGGGCGAGCGTGTGCGTGCGCGTGTGACAGGAAAGAAGAAGAAGTTTGTGCAGGCGGAGACCATTGAGGTGCTGGAGGCGTCGCCTAATCGTGTAGAAGCCCCTTGCCCTCACTTTGGGACCTGTGGCGGTTGCAAATGGCAACATCTGGTATATGCAGAGCAGGCCTCGTGGAAGAGGCAGCATGTGATCGATGCATTTGAACGGTTGGCCCATATACCTGTTGGGTCGGTGAAACCAACCCTTGCCTCACCGGAACCCTTCCATTATCGCAACAAGATGGAGTTCTCCTTCGGAGCCTCAAGCTGGCTTACGAGAGAGGAGATCGAGAGCGGCAAGGAGTTCGATACGCAGTTTGCCCTTGGGCTTCATGTGCCGGGCAGATTCGATAAGGTACGTGATGTAGAGTTTTGTCTACTGCAATCTGACGTTGCAAACACCATCCTTGCACACACGCATTCGTGTGCGGATGAGCACGATGTAAAAGCGTATCATCAACGGTTTCATGATGGCTTCGCACGGCACCTTGTTGTTCGAACAAGTGCAGCGGAGGGAACGGTGATGACCGTTCTTATTACAACAACACCGACAGACGAAACACAGGTTGCATTTATAGAATCGTGGATGTCGCTGTTCCCTTCATTGCCGGCGGGCTCGTCAATGATCCATGCAGTAAATGATACGTGGTCGCCAGTTGCAACGGGAGAGATCAAACAATGCCTTGGCCCCGGCTATCTTGATGAGGTCTCGCACGGTATCACCTATCGGGTGTCCCCATTCTCCTTCTTCCAAACAAATACGAAACATCTGCCGGCACTGGTAGAAGAAGCTATGCAGGGGGCACACATCACGTCATCAGACATTGTGTGGGATCTCTACTGCGGGACGGGAACCCTTACCCTACCAGCAGCTCAACGTGCTAAATATGTCGTTGGTGTAGAGCTCTCGGCCGGGTCTATAGCTGATGCACGCGCCAATGCCGAACGTAATGGAATCGCAAATGTTGAATTCCATACGGTGGATCTGCACGTTCCGGCAGCGCTAGAAGTATTGAAGAGTTTCCCAACACCGGATGTGATCCTCATCGACCCGCCACGCAACGGCATGCATGAGCAAGTGGTTCGCCATCTCTTGGCCGTAGGTGCGCCACGGATCCTCTACGTGAGTTGTAATCCCGCAACTATGGCGCGTGATTGTGCGATTCTTGCAGAGTTGTATGACGTTGAGGCCATCACACCGGTTGACATGTTCCCCCAGACCTTCCACGTTGAGGCTGTTGGGACACTTGTGAAACGTTAGCGGATAACTCCAAAACCTTCGATGGTGGACGACGTAAACGTTGTCAAACGCACAAAGTAGGTTCCTTGTGCAACATTGGGTAGGTCCATAGTCCGGCTGTGGTTCCCAACTTGGAACGGCTCGTTGTTCACCACGGTAGCGATGGTGCTTCCATAGAGATCAATCACATCAATCGTTACTGTCGACGGTTGTCCAACATCGAAACTGATGGTGTGCGAGCCCGGAGTAAGCAACGGAGAACCTTCAATGTAGGTGATCTTGTCTTCCATCGGTACCTCTGTGTAAGGTGCGGCGTGTAGTCCCATTGTTTGTGCCGCAGAACGTGCCGCGGCGATATCTTTTGAGACCATGGTGTAGTCCTCTCCCACGGCGATCACAAAACATACCTGTTTGTTCTCGCCAGGTGCAAGAGAGAACGGTCCTGCGCCGATGATGGTTGATACGTCCGTGATACGACTGTTTGCGCGCCGTATGCCCCCTGACATCGTCAACCATTTCTCTGCCCGAAGAAAGTGGTCGTAGATGCTTGGTGAAGAAAAATCACCATCGTTATCGAGGGCAAAGAAGTTCAGAGGAAGGGGCGAGATCATCGACACACCTACGGATGGAAGGTCCGGACGTGAGGCGTTTTGGATAAGTCCGATGCCAGTACTTCTGTCGAAGGCACAGCCGTTGTTTGATCCTGACGGGCCGATGTCGAAGTCGTAAAATTGAGACACAAAAAGATCGCGGATCACTGTGTCTACACGATTCGTTACATCAAGAGTGATGAGCAATGTCCGCTTCAACGAGTCGACGGTCATTGCATACACATTTTGTGTGATAGACAGTCCGATGGACCATGGGTCGTAAACGTCTGAATATGATGTTACAACGCGCGAACCATTCGGAACACTGTCTGTGCGGATCTCTGCAATGCGGATCGGGTGAAACAGAGTGTCCTTCATCTCTGACTGAGCACCCCGTGCAACATTTGGGAGATCGCGCGGCTGAACACCTACCATGAGAGCCCCTTCAAAGAGCAAACTCGGCCCACCCTTGTAGGAAAGCCCAACTCCTTGAATGTTCGAAGGGTAATCATTGTATCCAATGTTGCCAATAGAGTTCACCGTTGTGGCAAGGTAGTTTACATCGATCGTACGGTAGGTGGGGTTGACTACAGCGGTTATCATCTGGCGGCTAATGGAACGAGAGCTATCGGTAATCGTGATCATCAACCGAAGCTCGCCGTTGAACGGAATGTCTGAAGGAAGATCTATCAGAATGTCTTCGGCGAGAGTGATTGTTTGACCATGGGCCATGGGGCCAATCACAACGGAGTCGTTGATGATCTCCGGAGAGAATGCTGCCGGCGCAGGGGAAACATGAACAACGGCATGAGAAAGCTCTGCCAGTTCATTCCTGATCTCAAGAGAGAGTCGAAGTCGTTCGTTCGGTTCAAAAAAACCATCGGCATCAGCATCGGTAAAGGTTGAGCTCACAACAGTAGCCCACCGCGGTGAGGCCTCTGAAACGGCATTCAGAGCGTTCACTCGACCAACACCATAGAGCCCAAGAAATATGCCGTTGGCTGTGTCGATGTTGTCGCACGTAGACATCACCACTGCGCGTGTTTCATCCGGCGAATACTCAGGGAAGCGGAGTCTGACCATTGCGGCAACCGCAGCGGCAACAGGGGATGCCATGGATGTGCCATTAAGGTAGTCGTACTGATCTCCGGGAACTGTTGAATAGATCGTGAGTCCGGGCGCACATACATCAACAGTGTTGTGTCTGTTGGAGAAATAGGTGAGTTTGTCTTGTTCATCTGTTGCCGTCACAGAAAGTACTTGCGGGTAGGCGGCTGGATAGAAGGCCATGTTCACGCCGTCATTTCCGGCGGCCGCAACGATCAAGGAACCAAGTGATGTTGCCTCTTCGATAACGGATATATCGGCAAAGGACGGAGAACCACTCCCGAAGGAACAATTAATGATCGATGCACCCATGGAGGCAGCGTAGAGAATTCCGTCGGACGAACGCCCCACAGTACTGGAGAATTGATC
>DATGWS010000030.1:0-2992 GCA_035299365.1 Candidatus Didemnitutus sp. | reverse complement strand
CCTCAATGTTATGGGATATCGTCTGAAGAATACACCAGGCTCGAGCATGGAACTGTATGCTTCTGATCCTGATGGCAAGGATGCACGCCCATATGCCGAAGATGTAAAGAAGTACCTCGTTGAAACATGGGGCGTATCTCCTGATCAACTCCCGATAGCCACAGGCGCGCCACTTCCACCATCAGGTACTGCTCGTACGCCTGCTGAAGACGTACCGTTCACGGTTGAAGAAAATCGTCGTGTGCAGCTTCGCAAAATGACGCCGAACCGCATCGGTGCCCGCGTTGCCATTGCAGTGAAGCGCGAAGCGGAAGAAGAAAACCAGGTCTACACAGAAATCACAACCAACGAGAACATCACCTCGTGGCAGGCTACGATCAGTGGCAATGGCCAGAAACGCTCATTCGGACCGTTTACGGACCGTAGCGTCTACATGGATCCAACGGGACTCCTCTCCGTGAGCCAGCCATCGGGTCAGTTCACTATGGAAGTAGTTGCTCGCACATCAGACGGACGTACCCTGAGTGATGTTGAGACGTTTACACTCTCCCGTTCCATGCTTGAGGGTACCTCCACTCGATTCCGCCTCAACTTTGAATATGCAGAAGAAGATCCAGTTGGTCGTTCGCGGGACTACCTCACAAATGAAGTTGCTCCTACCATTAAGAGTGGATCAAGGATCTATATCTACGGACACACAGACAAACTTGGTAAGGACAACGTGAACCTTGATCTTTCAAGCTCGCGTGCTAACGAAACCAAACAAATGCTTCAAGAAGCACTGAACGCACGTGGTATTAAGAACGTGAAGATCATCGCCAAGGGCATGGGTGAGCTCGATCCGCCGTTCTCCAATGACCTTCCTGAAGGTCGTATGTACAATCGTGCCGTTATCGTTGACGTGCTCCAATAAGGATCCCTCAAACTGCCGTATCTTTAAGGCCCCAATGGCATATGCCATCGGGGCCTTTTTCATTCCGGATCTCCATGGCTCTCCTAGGACACGCATCTCGCTATATCATCTCATCATCGGATCCTGCAGCCTCTCGCTCAGCTTGGGAAGACATCGGATTCGTTGACAATGGCAGCAGTGAATCAGTTGTTCGCCTTACGGACGGACAGATACTTCTATCTCTTCTGCCAACAGAGCCGGCTCCACTTGCTCTTGCCTACTTTACTCCATCGCTTCAAAGCACCGGAGATCGACTCGTTGCCGCAGGCATTGAGATCAGCGGTTCCAATGCAACCGGTTGGCATATGCATGGTCCAGGTCAGTTAGACTGGTGGATCCACCCTGCTACGCCGGCAACCGTTGAACAACGGAGCGGAGAGGGAAGCCCCTTACTTGGATATATGGATGCAGTGGTGGTTCCGTGCGAAGACGTGCATGAAGCGGCTGAGTGGGCACAATTGGTGGGCTACTTTATTGCAGACCAATGGGACAGTCCCATGCCGCAGGTTGACCTCACTGACGGCCTAGTGAACCTCTCGTTCCGCAAACAGGTGGCAGGAGCCCCTTTCTTTCATTACACGGCAGATATCGATGATGAATGGGTAGAAGCCGCAACTGAAGCTGCGGGCGAGCGACTGAAGCTTTACCGCGACGCTATGGGTCACGTTACTCTAGCGATATTTACGATGCCTGATGGTTGTACCATCATGGTCACTCCCGATGAATTTCCAACTGCCTAAATAGGAAAACGATGACTCCAGCTCTTGTTCTTTTTGATCTTGACGGTACACTCGTAGACTCACGTCCGGGGATCGTTCACTCTTTACGGCTGGCTCTCTCGGAAATGGGAGTAGTGGTTGAAGAAGATCATGACTTCACATGGTGCATCGGCGCATCACTGTGGAAGATTTTCGAACACTATATCGGTAACGCTGATCGAACCAAGGTTGAAGCCGCCGTTGCTCGTTATCGTCACATCTATCGTGATGGCCCAATGTTTGAATATGACGTTTATGATGGTGTTATCGAAACGCTTCAAACGTTGAAGTCCTCGAACATTCGTGTAGCTATTGCAACGGCCAAGGTTCATGAATATGCCCGTGAGATTATTGCTGTGTCCAGATTCGCCCCCTACATCGATCATGTGTATGGCTCTGAGCTTGACGGACGAAATGTAGAGAAGCGTGATCTCATCCATATGATCCTTCGGGAAGAGCGCCTACAGTCCGACTCTGTTGTGATGGTAGGAGACAGACACCATGATGTTGATGGCGCTCTTGCCAATGGCGTCTCCTCTGTTGCTGTTCTCTACGGGTATGGTTCAGCAGAAGAACTTGCGCATGCAGACGTGATCGTTCCTCATGCGTCCTTCCTTGCACCAGCAATTGCGTCTCTCAACCCTCCGTCCAGATAATGCACGCGATACACGTGAACACCTCTACTTCATGGGGTGGACTTGAACAATACACGTTGTTCATGGCAAAAGTGTTCCGTGATGCCGGCGTAGATGTTTCGATCATGGCCGTGCCTCACTCGCGTCTGGCAACGGAGGCGCGTGAATCCGGTTTCGCTATGATCGATGCACGGAGGGGGAAACACATCAATGTTGGGAACATTGTTCGTTTGCGAAGAGCACTTAGCGCAAACACCGTAGTACACTCGCATACCCGTATTGATGTGTGGACGGCGTCTCTTGCTTGTATGGGCACTAACGCAGCTCATGTGAACTCTGTGCATATGATCCCGGCGGATAAACGGGATCCACTTCATGCCCTTATCTACGGTCGCGTAGATGCCATCGTGAATACCTGCGAAACGCATGTCCGCAACATCGCCAAACGTTTCCCAATTCCGCCAGAGCGAATTCACTTGATCCGCCACATGCGCGATCCACAGCACTTCACGTTCAGTGCAGAGTCCCGCGCACGGTACCGCGCAGAATGGGGTATTGGTGACGACGAATGTGTTGTTGGATACCTCGCGCGTATCGATGTTCTCAAGGGCACAAGAGAATTCGCATCCTCCTCCGATCATCTTGAT
>DATGWS010000029.1:0-11481 GCA_035299365.1 Candidatus Didemnitutus sp. | reverse complement strand
ACCGTTACGTCTTCGGAAGTTCTGTATTCAACCGTTATGGGTTGGATGGGTAGCGACAAATCCACATCGATGGCTCTTGATGTGCGTGGAGATGTGTTTCTTGCCGGTACAACAACCTCTACATTGCCGGGACAAGCTCCTGCAGCGAATACCGATGGTTGGGTTGCAAAGTGGGCCTACGGAACACTTGCCTTCCGCAATCCAGCAGCAGGTTCAGTATTCTGTACAGGATCGCAGGTAACGATCTCCTGGATCACCGAAGAGATCGCCGCTACATCCTCGTATGGTGTGGACTACTCAACAGACAATGGACTCACGTGGATGTCTGCAGCTTCCGGAGTAAAAGCAAAGTCCTATATCTGGAGCGTACCGTCACAACGACCTGATTCCGGGATGGTTCTCCTGCGCGTAACATCAACCAATGGTCACGCTGCTCTCGGTTCCACTCCATTCGCCGTTGAGTCTGCACCAACCTTCACATCGCAGCCCACTTCTGCCACGTTCTGTCCTTCCTCTCGCATTGAACTAGCACCGGAAGTAGCTTCAACTACAGCCATGTATCAATGGCGCAAGAACGGTGCTCCGATAGCAGGTGCTACTCAACGTATCCTAACGATTCCGTCTGCGCAGGTGGGTGATGCAGGTTCGTATGATGTGGTTGCAACAACGTCCTGTGGTACGTCTACAAGCACAGCAGCTGTGATCAACGTTGCTCCGCAACCGATCATCACAAGCCAACCACAATCCGATAAGGTAGCCGAAGGCGGTTCTGTGATCCTACGTGTAAAGGCAGATGGCGAAGCACTCACGTATCAATGGAACCACAATGGAGCATTGGTTTCCGGTGCAACAGCGGACACCCTTGAACTTAATGGACTCACAAAGGCACAAGAGGGCACGTACCGGTGCGTGGTCGGTTCAGCTTGTGGCAGTTCAACATCTAGCGATGCAACGATCCTTGTTGGTACAACGTCGGTCGATGAAGAAGAGCAAACCAATGTCCTCCGTGTTTCGCCACAACCGGCGTTGGACCTCATTACGGTCACAACACCGTTCACATTGTCGGGGTTGGCTGTGGTCAACGTTTACAATGTAGAAGGATTTAACGTTGGACGCCAAACCAGCGTTCCAACCTCCCCATCATCCTTCACGTTGTCGCTCGGCCACCTTCCACCCGGCGTTTATAGTCTTGTGGTAACAGAAGGCACTACGGTACTTCGTCAGCTCCTGACGATCACGCGATAAGGGGCTTATCGTTTGAATGGAGCCATGAGCTGACTCCAAAAGGAATGCGGATACGACTCCACCCCCTCGAAACCGAGGGGGATGTCGCGTCCGCTTTCCGGTATATAGGCCTTCCCAAACATCCAGTCCCACACGCTGAGGGAGATGCCATAGTTCACGCTCTTTCTCCCCGCCGGCAGGTCCTTGGCATGATGCCAGATGTGCATCTGAGGTGAGTTAAAGAGATACTTCAATGGTCCGATCGGCAACTCAATGTTGGCATGATTGAGGTGACCAATGGTAAGGGCAAAGATGTGGACGGCAAAGAAGTCCTGTAAGCCAAAGCCAAAGAAAGCAAGCGGGAGATACTCTATGGTGCGATAGACGATTGTTTCCATCCAGTGGTAGCGCAGGTGTGCAGCAAAGCCCATTTGCTCAACGCTGTGATGAACCTTGTGGAATTCCCAGAGCCGTGGTGATGCGTGTAACAGCCGGTGGACATTCCACTGGATAAAGTCGCGTGCGATAAATAAGATCAGCAGCTGCGACCACCCGGGTAGGGCTCGTACGTCGATCCATTCAAACGATGTTATACCGGTAACGGCCGTTACACCCGAACGAATCATGAAGACCACCACATCTGATACGGCAGCGTACCCGATAAGCGAGAACACAAAAAAATTGAAGAACATATACCACGCGTCGAGCCAGAAGTCTTGACGGATCTTGGGTTGCCCCTTTCTCCAGGGCATTACAAGCTCCAAGATCCACACGACCACAGAAAGTCCGGTCAGCCACCAGAAGTAGTTGTGCCAACTTGGTACAGTGATCTCCTTCCAGAGGTAGTTTGCATACCCTGAGTAGGCGTTGGTAACGATGTTCAGAATGTCATTCATGATGCAAACTACGGTTGATCAAGGAAGACTTCGTGTGACGTGATCACAGTCCGCCGAACACCGTAACTTTCCCCCTTCCAAATGGTCGGAATTCTTGTGCGCAGCAGGCCCATCGTATACGTCATCTTCATCTTCGTCCTGGCAGTGTCTGCCGGTGCGCAATCTATTGACGCGTTCGGACTCAAGATTGGACCGTGGCCGGCAATGGAGGCAAAGCTCCTTGTTACTGATGCGCTTGGACGAACACTGCGCCCCACACTTGCCGATCTCCAGGTATGGGAGGAAGATGTACCCGTGCAGAACCTGCGGCTGGACTGCCCGCAACCGGTGGAAATGCTCCCGGCATCTATTGCACTGAGCATCGACATCTCGAATTCCATGTCGCGAGATATCCCACCTGAGGTAATGTTCCTTGCCCGCAACTTTTGCACGGCGCTCGTTCGTGGAACAACGATGCCACCTTCAGATATCGCTCTGCAGGTTTGCGATGATGCACCTCGAACACTGCTTGATTTCACTTCGAATTCCCAACGCCTCGCGGACGTGATCTCAACAGTTGCTCCTCGTGGAGGCAACGACTTTGTCAAGCATCTGCTTGATACTGATGACGGACTTCTCTCCATTGCCTCGCGTGGTTCTAATGCACGTGCTGCCGTGCTTGTGACAGATGCGTTTTGGGAGTCGATGTCAAATGAAGACATCCAACGTTCTATCGACATCTGCACACAGAACAACATCCGATTTTTTGTTGTTGTGATGACTGAACGTGGTCTGTCAACAACCGGCATCGTTGAATCGTTCCGCACCATTGCCGCTGCAACCGGTGGTGGCGTGTTTGAAGGTGTTGTGACAGACTCCATGGCCACAGCACTTGCAGCTTCACTTGTCACAACAGTCGAAGGCGCAGAGCCATGTACCGTTACCTGGGACGCATGGCCATTGTGTCCTGCTGCAGATGTACGTAGGATCACCTATGGTGTGCGTGGCGTAGACACCGTCACCATTACCTATCCATCACAATGGTTTGAGAAACGGCAGCTCATTGTTTCTCCGGATGTTGTACGGTTCACAACACTCCCAAGTGGTTCTACCGGCTCAGCCATCGTGCGTGTTACGGCGCGGAGGGCACCGGCTACGATCGTTTCTGTCTATTCGCCCGACCCCGCGTTCACAGTAGCCCCCTCCTCCTTTACACTCACAGAAGGGGCATCCATTGACCTAACGATCACCTATACATCAGATGGTAGGGGGCTTATTGGAACCCGGCTCAAGCTTGTAGATCCGGCCTGTGAATGGGAAATGCCGGTGATCCGTGTATCGCGAACGGTATCGCCAGGTGTGTATGATATTGATGTGACCGACCCTAATGGCAAGGAAACATTCTTGGCTGGTTCAGATACTATCATTACGTGGCAAAGCGGAGACACAACTCGTCCGGTAGATGTTGATGTTACGATCGATTACGGAGCATCGTGGATCCCAGTTGCACGCGGAGTGATTGGCTCGCAAGTACCGTGGGCTCCAATTCCGCGTGTGGAGAGCGACCAGTGTCTTGCTCGTGTAACATCCACTGCCCCGCCCCTTCCCGACTCCCTTCTAGCATTTGCGTATGAGTGCACTGCAATTGACGTTATGCCAACAGTGCCCTCAAACAGGTGGAGCGGTTCTATCGCTATCGCAACCGCATATGGATTCCTTGCACGCGGAGCACAAGGGTATTCGCGCATCGATGCAGTGTGGCAACCACATACGGATACAATTTGCGACGTGGTAGGAGACCCAACGCAACCATCTCGGATCATAACAGGGTCCGTGGATGGCACATGTGCTGTACATGATGATGTGATTACGCTTCGATCTATGCTGCATGGCTCTCCTGTACGTGCCGTACAATTCGCAGGAGTTGGATCATCTTGCTATTCTGCCGGCGATGATGGAAGGATCATTCAATGGGACTATACCACAGGCTCCCTACAACGCGTGATTGTCTCACTCGGTTCACCAATCGTTGCCATGCGTTGCATAGGTTCTGATTCCATCGTGGTTGCCACACGTGATGGTGTAACGCGGTGTATACGTGCATCTGATGGCACCAACATCTGGCAACTGACGCGTAGTAGCGATGCCATTCGATCTGTGGATGTTCATCATGCTCACCATAAGATCGCCGTTGGTACGATAAACGGTATGGTCTATACTCTCGATCCAACAGATGGTTCTGCCACAACCATCCCGCTTCAGGTATCGGCAACCAACGCTCCCATTGTTGATGTTTCTTTTGGGAACGACAACGTTGCCATCAGCCTCATTCTTGCTGCTTGTGGCGATGGTGAGATGTACTCTGCCATACCAAGTACATCCAGTCTTACTCCGTTGCGACATTACAGTCGTCCGGGACGTTGCGTTGCACGTTATGATGATGTGATCGCTCTTGGTTGGAGCGGATCAATTACCACTTCGTTTGTGTCACCCGACCCACTTTCAGCGGCCTTTACCAATGATGTAGATGTGATCCTCAACGCCATGCTCAACCGCTCCGCTACCAGACTCGTTACCGTATCTCAAGGGGGCTGGGCATGGATCTGGGACATTGCCGCTCGCAGACCAGAGCAGGCATTTCGGATCGATCCTATCGATCCGCTGATCGTACCTGCGTTGAGTCCAAGTGGACGCTACCTTGTAGCCATGTCCGACAATTCTACCTTGGCGTTATATGATTTGGATGACGTTCGTACACCACCAGCTACTTCCGTGATTGGTGGTGGTGTCTACGTGCTCAAGTTCGATCCGGAGGACGATGCATTGTTGGGTGTTGGAAGCGGTGTTGGTGTAACGCGAGTATCCATTCCATCACTTGTGGAAGGATTCACCTATCCATCGTCTTTTGGTGAGGTTATTGACTTTGCCTGGAGTCCGGATGGGTCAATCCTTTCCATCGTTGAACCCAACGCCAGCATTCGCACCATTGACATGGTTACGGGTACGATTCCACCTCCGATACCGGTAAATAATATCATCGATGGTAGCATCACAAGCATCGCATGGCATCCTAATGGAACGCAGCTCTACGCTGCGAGTGCAGACAATCTTTCGCTCATCGATGTCCCCACACGTAGCGTTGCATTACAGGTTGACCTAGACGCACCGGCCAACGAGGTTTCGGTATCTCCTCTCGGCACCCAGGTTGTGGTGGTTCACAGCAATAGAGCGGAACCGGTTCAGATTTATGATGCGAGTTCTCTTACATCCATCACAGGTGTAGGCGGATCTCTCGGGCCGAAGTATGCCCCTTCACACGGTAGGTTTGCCGGCGCTACTCTTATGCATGCAACATCTTCCGCGTTCGGCGCCGGTATCGTCCGCAGTTTCGGTCCGGCCGGTCCAACAACCATTTCCGATGTGTCCGATACACTCTTCTCCATCGTTTGGCCTCGTGCAACGGCAAAGAACGTAGACATGGGTAGAGTCCGCGTCACTCAGCGTAAGGACTCAACGGTTGCTGATCTCGTAAGCAATGCAACGGCGTTCAGGCTGCGGGCAGACTCGATCCGAATTCTCGGAGTTAATGCTTCGGACTACAGAGTAACCATCGAGAACATTCCAGGCACATTAGGAGCCCCTTCCCTATCCCGTGGAGAGATCACCTTTACTCCCTCCGGACTTGGCGTACGAACTGCATCATGTGAGATCTATGTGGGTAGAGATACTGCAAGCTTCACCCTCACCGGAATTGGCGTAGAGCCAACGTTGGCCTTTGTGCGACAGCGCGTTGACATGGGGACTCATCTTATCGGAGAGACATTTGACTCAACGGTGGTTGTGCTACGTAGTGTATCTGCAAGCCCAACGCAGATCGTTCGCATGTGTCTTTTGGATGCGCCCGGCCTGCCTTTCCGCATCGTTGAAGGGGCTGAGGTATCGTGTGCAACCCCACGTGTTATTGCACCCGGCGATAGCATACGGCTCGTACTTCGTTTTGTCCCCTCGTTCATTGGTCGTGTATCAACGCTATTGGAAGTTGAGACCGATGACGGACTCGGAACGTATGATGTAACCGTTCTTGGCACTGGCATAGGGCCCGTGATAGGCATTCGCAGTGATTCCGGATATCCCGGAGACAAGCGCCCCTTTACACTTGAGATGCGTGGTGTGAATGGCATGCTACAGGGAGGTGCAACTCTTGGGTTTGAGGCGGAGTTGACCTTTGAGCCATCTGTAGTGGTTCCGCAAGCAGGAGAGAAAACAGCAAACGGCACAGTGATCATGCGCGGTACATGGGCGGGCACAGATTCCGTGATCGGAAGTATACCGGCAACGATCGTTTTGGGACGCAAAGACTCAACCATCATCTCTATCGATCGTTTTGTATGGTTCGATGAGCAAGGGGCTCCTCTGGACCGAGATCTAAAACTGGAGAACGGCGTATACCGCGTACTCGGTATCTGCGATGAAAACGGCAAACGACTCTTTGAGCCGGGATCATCATTGCTGAGGATACGTTACACGGAATCCGGAATCAGCGTTGATGTATCGTTGAGGCAGGAAGATGATGTGACCGTTGAGGTGATGACGCTGCAGGGGAGAATGGTCAAGAGCATACACGAAAGAGGTCGACCAGGACAGCTGACTGTCCCGATCGACCTCGTGGATATTGCGCATGGTGTTTATATGATTCGCATCAGCACGAGTAGCACCATGAAGAGTGTACTTACTTCGTGGTAGTTGGAAGCCCCGCGCCAGACCAAGCATTATAGCCACCCGAAACGTTGTACACGTTTTTGAAGCCTTTCTTAACCATGATATCCGAAGCGCGAGCGCTACGTCCACCAACGGCGCAATAGACAACAACCGGTTTGTTCTTATCGAGCTTGGCGATGTTCGCATCAAAGCTTGCATCATTCACGTTTGCAAGCTTAGCATCCTTGAGATGTCCGGCCCGATATTCATCTGGTGTGCGAACATCAAGGACCACAACGCCCCCTTTATCGATCATCGCCTTTGCTTCTGAGACGTTTACATTCTTCCTTGTCTGTCCACATGCCGTTGACGTAACAAGGACAACACCTAGAAGCAACACCGGCATGGCGCGCATGAAGAATCGCATCATTTGTTCTCCTGAAGATCTGCCATCACGCGGTTTACGGAAGTCCACGGTCCACCATTGAAGGCCTTGTAGCCTTTTGATGTGGCCAATCCTGTGGCTGAGCCACTTCGGCCGCCCGAGGCGCAACAGAATACGATCGGCTTCGATGATGGCATCGAACTGAGCTTATTCGGGAGTTCATTCAACGGAATGTTCTTTGAGCCAGCAACATGTCCACCGCTGAATTCGACTGGTGTGCGCACGTCGATAACAACTGCGCCATTGCGAAGTGCTTCGGCAACATCATCGCTGCCTCCACCCATCATGTTTTTGAGAAAGCTGAGCATGTGATCCTTAGAGATACAGAGTTACAGAGTTACTAGTTACTAGTTACAGAGTTACTGGTTACTAGTTACTGGTTACGTTTTAGGTAGCCGTTACTGTACGAAAGTATGGATGGGGCTAACTCTGTTTCTGTGACGGAGTCACAATCCTCAGACATGGGCGTGGCGGCGACTCCACAGGAAGTACTTTTCAAAGGCCAATTTGGCCCAGTGTGCTTCCGGACCAGGGATAATGAAGGAGTGTTCTCGTGGACTCAGCATATGATCACCAACGATCATCATGCCCATGTTACCGGTATCCATGATGCAATAGGCAGCCATATCATCGAACTTCTCCTTTTTGAGTGGGAGCCCCTTGATATCGGCAACGATATTCTTCACAGCTGTTTTTGCCATTTGTTCTGTTGGCCAACCGGTCTTTGGAACACCGCAGGGAACTTCTGTTTCCATAGGGGGCTTGATGTGGACGGCAACCCCGGCTGCAAAAACGTTCTTGTATGTTGGATGTTGATAGGCATCATCCACTTCGATGAAACCATTCGCGTTGGCAAGACCGGGTGTATTACGTACTGCATCAACTCCAAGGAAGCGAGGCATGATCATCGTGAATTTCGAAGGATAGAACTCACCGTTCTGAAGTTCTACACCGTCCGCACGGACTTCCTTGATGACGGAGTTGAGTTTATAATCGATGTGATACGTCTTGAACATCCACTCGCACATTTTCTGTGCGTTACCAAAGCCACCGATACCAAAGTGAGCTGCAAATGGTTCAGAGGTGATGTAGGTGATCGGCGCTTTGTCCTTGATGTGGTTCTTTGCCACTTGATAGCGTGTGTTGAAGAGGAACTCGTATGCAGCACCGAAACATGCAGCCCCCTGAGCAGAGGCTATCACGATGGGACCCGGATCCTTGAGGAAGGTAGTCCAAGCCTCACGTGTCTTTTGTGCAACGCCAAGGCCAACTATTGAATGTGAGTGTTCACGAAGACCGGGGATGTAGTCGTAGTCAACCTTTGGGCCTGTTCCGATTAACACATAATCATACCGTACGGGCTCGTGGTCCTTGATCAGAACAAGATTCGCATCAAGATCAAAACGTTCAACTTCGGCCTCAATGAACTTGATGCCGTGAGAGCTATAGATAGGACGCACATCGAACGTAATGTCTTCTTCTTCGCGAAGTCCAAATGGATACCAGATCAGAGATGGGAAGAAGAGGAACTTGTGCGTATTGGCTATCACGGTTACATCGTGATTGTCGCCAACCAATTCCTTGAGTTCTATCGCAGCAGTGTATCCGGCAAAGTTCGTGCCGATGATGGCGATGTGTTTGCGTTCCATGGGAACCTCCTAGGTTGAAGTACTGCATGCAAATTCGGGGTGAACACATGCCGCTTCTATGACCTTTGTCACATTTCGGACAGATATAGCTGATATTAAAATTCGGCATCATGTGCGAATTTCTACGTAGTCACCTTAGGTTTGCAGCCTATCCAAAGGGAACTGCCAAGGGGGCAGGGCCCTTACTATCATTATGGGAGCCATATGGAAGTGTCTACCTTCCTCCGCCGCGCGTTAGTTGTAGTATCGATTCTATTTGCTGTGGGCACGGCATCGGCACAGATTCCGCGGACAATTTCGTATCAGGGACTTCTGACAACGGCGGCCAATGATCCCGTTGCTGACGGGCAACAGTCGCTGACATTTGCCATATACGACACACCAACGGGTGGTACAGCACTCTGGACTGAAGTACAGAATGCCACCACACTTCAAGGAGTGTTCGAGGTAACACTGGGTTCTGTAACGCCCCTTATCCTCCCCTTCGACAAGCCATATTATTTGGGGATCACACTGCAAGGAAACCCCGAATACACCCCACGTATTGGTCTAGCTGCAGCTCCGTATGCACTTGCCGCACAAACAGCGGTATCGGCAGCAACAGCAACATCCCTCGCACCGAACGCCACTGGTGCCGTACTATCGTTGAATGGGGCTCAGGGTGTACTAACGTTACAAGGTCAGGGAGCAACCACTGTTACTGCCTCTGGGCAAACCATAACCATCTCCTCCATTGATGATGGTATTAAGACGTTGGCGAACACGGATGGAATCATTGGCATAACGTCGCCTTCAGGACCAAGCACCACGATCGGCATCAATGATGGTTCCATCACCCAGGCCAAACTCGCGCCGGGGATCACTGTTCCTCCTTCTGGAGCTGCAGGGGGCGATCTGGTTGGGACATATCCCGACCCACAGATCAGAGATGCAGCGGTAACAACGTCCAAGATTGCTGATGGGGCCATCACCACAACCAAGGTGGCAGATCTATCTGTCACAACACCAAAGCTGGCTGATGACGCAGTTACCACACCAAAGATCGCCGACGGGAATGTAACCACGTCAAAATTGGCAGACGGTGCAGTAACCACATCTAAGGTTGCCGACGCGTCTATCACATCTGCAAAATTGGCCGATGGTGCAGTTACGACGGTGAAGATCGCAGACGGTTCGGTGAATACATCAAAGATCGCCAATGGAGCCGTAACCACACAGAAACTCAATACAACCGGAGTGACCCCGGGGTCCTATGGCACGACAACTGAAGTTGCTTCATTCACCGTGGATCCGTCCGGTCGGCTCACACAAGCCGGGAACATCACCATTGCAGGCACACTTCCCGGTGGCGCAGCAGGTGGAGACCTTTCGGGAACCTATCCTAATCCATCCGTTCGAGACTCAGCGATCACATCACAAAAGCTCGGATCGTTGAGCGTTACTACTGTGAAACTCGCAGATGGCGCAGTAACTACATCGAAGATCGCCGATGGTTCGATCACCACATTGAAGCTCGTGGACCTCAGTGTTACAACCTCCAAGCTTGCTGATAATGCGGTAACCACACCGAAGATCATCGATGGTGCTGTTACGTCTCTGAAGATGAGCAACACCGGTGTAGTTCCTGGACTCTATGGCTCCCAAACATCTGTTGGGCAATTCTCTGTTGATGCTGCTGGTCGCATAACCGTAGCACAAAATCTTTCCATCATTGGAGTGCCGCCGGGTGGCACGGCAGGTGGTGACCTCACCGGACTCTACCCCAACCCAACGATTGCCAACAACGCTGTTACCTCGCAGAAGATGAGTAATACCGGCGTTACTGTGGGCTCCTATGGTACGGCTACAAGCGTTAGCCAAATCACAGTGGATGCAGCCGGTCGCATCACCACAGCAGCTAATGTCCCTATCGTTGGTGTACCGCCAGGTGGTACCGCCGGTGGTGACCTAACGGGTACGTATCCAAATCCAACAATCACCAACAACGCAGTAACCACAGCGAAACTCGGTGATGCTTCTGTAACGACACTCAAGCTCGCTGATGGATCGGTTACTACGCCGAAACTTGCAGACGCTTCCGTAACCTCATTGAAGCTTGCAGATAACTCGGTTTCTACAACAAAGCTCATTGATGGTTCCGTTACATCGCAAAAGATGAGTAACACTGGAGTTACGGTGGGCTCGTATGGTACCGCAACGAGTGTAAGCCAGATCACGGTTGATGCTGCAGGACGCATAACAACAGCAACGAACGTTCCTATTGTTGGTGTTCCGCCAGGAGGCACTGCCGGTGGTGACCTAACAGGTACCTATCCAAACCCAACAATCACGAATGGTGCAGTAACAACATCCAAGCTTGCAGATGGATCGGTTACCACCTCCAAACTTGCAGACGCATCTGTAACCACACTGAAGCTTGCAGATAACTCGGTATCGACAACAAAGCTCATTGATGGTGCCGTTACATCGCAGAAGATGAGCAACACCGGCGTTACCGCAGGCTCTTACGGCACTGCTACGAGTGTAAGCCAGATCACCGTTGATGCTGCAGGCCGCATCACTACAGCTACCGATGTCCCTATCGTAGGTG
>DATGWS010000028.1:0-4735 GCA_035299365.1 Candidatus Didemnitutus sp. | reverse complement strand
TAATGTGCTAATGTGTTAATGTGTTAATGTGCTAATGAAGAGAATGATGTCCATAGTGATCGATCTTTTGCTTGGTGCTACAGTTGTGGCACTGATAGAAAGGGTCATTATACCATCCTTGATGGATGTGAAGCCATGGGCATTTGGACCAATGTCTATAGGTGTCATCATCGGTGGTTCTATCCTGTGGGCTTTGATCGGCGTGCTTCGAGGCGCATCATTGGGTCGACTTTACACAGGCCTGGACGTTCCAGAAGGTCAGGCTCGCACGATCGTTACACATCTGGGATGGATTGCACTTACAGCGTGCATCATCGGCGGTTGGATCATCACAGACATCTCACCCATCGAGTTCCTTTCCGGTGAAGGATTGCAGGGGGCAGGTCGCATCTTCGGTGCCCTCCTCACGCCTGAGTTCGATGTGATCGGCGAAGCACTCGCAGCCATGGTCGTTACAATCTTCACTGCCTTTATGGCCACCGTGGTTGCAGTCCCCTTAAGTTTTCTTCTGAGTTTCCCCGCCGCTCGAAACGTGATGGCAACCAGCCCCTTAGGCAAGACCATCTATATGGGGCTTCGTATCATCCTCAACATCATGCGTTCGATGGAGCCTATCATTTGGGCAATCATATTTAGTGTCTGGGTTGGGATTGGTCCATTTGCAGGTATGCTCGCACTGGTAATCCATACCGTTGCATCACTCACCAAACAATACAGCGAGCAAATCGAAGACGTCAACGCCGGCCCAATAGAGGCTATCTCTGCCACCGGTGCCAATCGCATACAAGTCCTGTGGTTCGCCATTGTCCCGCAATGTGTTATCCCCTTCCTGTCCTTCACCATCTACCGCTGGGACATAAACGTCCGCATGGCCACCATCATCGGCTTTGTAGGGGGCGGAGGGATCGGTACCCTCCTCACTCAATACCAAGGTCTAGCACGCTATCATGAAGTAGGCACACTCGTGATCCTGATCACTGCCGTTGTGTGGATCTTGGATGTTGTGAGTGCGAGGGTGAGAGAAGCCCTGCGTTAGTCCGCTAATGTGCTAATGTGCTATTGTGCTAATGTGCTAATGTGCTAATGTGCTAATGTGCTAATGTGCTAATGTAACCCCGTAACTAGTAACTGGGTAACTAGTTCATAGTAAGTGACTGTATCTGCTCAAATGAGCTTCCCTCATATGTTCGTTCCACCTTACCGCCACGCAAAAGGAACAATGTTGGATAGGCACGTGCTCGCTTAGCGAGAGAAGATAGTAGTGGTTGAGCGAGGCTCCGGCTTCGAGAGTTTGAGAATTCTATCAAGTCCGAGTCAACATTGAAGATCGTGAAGCCGCGCGTGGTTCCGAGTTTCTCCTTGCCTACTCGACGTTTAATTGTTCTACATACACTACACGTGTTGCTGCTGATCATTACGAGCTCGGCATCAGCATCTTGACGGATTGGTGAATTCCCAACAACGATTGACGGGAAGTACTTGTGGGCTGTGTCCCGAAGGATCTCCTTGCCTGGAATTGCGTTGAATTGTTCTACTAAGATTCGAGCAGCATTTGTGGTGTTTGAATCGGTACCAATCCTTGACAAGAGTCGAAGTGCTCCTGCGTCGTGGCTGATTGATGTCTTATCCGTAATTCGGTATCTGTTTAGAGATGATAGTGCCGCTGAGACATCACCTTGTCTTAGCAACATCTTTGAACTCATTACAATTGCAGCACTCGTCCATCCTCTTTGATCAACGGTGAAATATGGATCGCGAGAGGTCTTGTGGTATGACATGCTGCATGAGTCAGTCATTGCGATAACGCTTTCAAGGAGACCAGAGGCAGTGTAAACATCACCCGCTACCTCGGCGATCTCTGCAAACGTGAACTTGACCGTTGTTTGCGAAACATGCTCATACGGTGTTAGTCCCAGAATCACTTCGAGGTAGCATCGACCGAGTCTGTTCATCTTGATACAGGCCTGTGTATCCTTCAGTGGCGTGTTGTACACGAGTGGCTTAACAGCTGACCAACCACGATTCTTCTGAAGAATCTTTACAAGCGCATTTTCAATCGTTTGTTGACTTAACCATTGAATTGACTTTTCCTCATCCAATACAGACTGAAGAACATGATGATATTCTACCCTTGGTTTGCCTGCAAGATACTCGAGATAGGCGTCAATTGCAGCTGGACGTGCAGACTCCATAGAAGAAAAGAAGCGACCAGCCAGTGCGATTTCACGTTCAGCAGGATTCACTTTCGCCACAGAGTCAATCACTCGTTGGATCTGTGTGATCCTTTCATTATCGTCCAGTGAACCAAGCAAAACCATCAGCAACGATTCTGTGCTCCCTGTCTGTGCAAGGTCAATCATGGCAAAGCGAAACGCATCCTCATAGGAGTGAGCCCTGTTTATGAAAGTTGCTAAAGCACCATGTGCCAACGATCCGTCATTCGAATAGACAACTGAAGAGCTACAATACTCGGGCATCAATCGTTTCTCGGATGCAATTCCTACGTCAACAGTTTGGGCATCGGTCGGAACGTAGACACTTACGGAAGAGTTGCGACCGATCTCGTAGCGATATCCGAAGTACCCCGTGGCTTGTCTGAACACAACATTGAGAAAAGCTCCACTTTCCGCTGGTTTCTTAAGTCGAACCAGGAATACACGTCCCTGAGTCGGGCATGCTACAATCTCTGTTTCCGGTGATTCATCAAGAGACTGTAAGAGCGAGATCAATGCAGGATCAATCGGTGCCTCAGTCTTACCACATCCCCAAAGGGAAGTCAGTAGAAAAGCAACAACGACTACTCTATGCATGTTTTGTCCAGACAGCAAGTGTGCTAATGTGCTAATGTGCTAATGTGCTAATGTGCTAATGTAACCCGTAACTAGTAACTGGGTAACTAGTAACTGTGTAACTAGTAACTGGGTAACTAGTAACTGGGTAACTAGTAACTGGGTAACTAGTAACTGGGTAACTAGTAACTGGTAACTGGTAACTGGTAACTAGTAACTGGTAACTAGTAACTGAGTAGCTAGTAACTGAGTAACTGCTCCAGCACCTTCATATCGATATCTGCGAGCTTCTTAATGTAGAGGCAGCCTTTGCCGGCTTTGTATTTGCCGAGCTTGGACATGAGGTCTTGATGTTGTTCGAAGCCGCCGTGGAGGTAGAGCGTAAGATTTGCGGCGCGGGGTGAGAAGCCCATAGGAAACCAGTCGAGTTCTCGGCCGGAGGCGTACTTGAGGTGGAGGGTACCGAAGCCGACGATGCTTGGTCCCCACATCTTGGGCTCACATTTTGTGAGTTTCTTCATGAGCTCGAGTACTGTTAAACAATCAGCGCGCATTCCCTCGTTGGGAATGCGCGCTAAAAAGTCTGATACGGACTGTTCCGTTTGTTTCGTTTTGAGTTCGGCTTTTGCCATGCCCCTTATCCCTTGAAGTCGAATTCTCCCATGTTGACGCCACCGATCCAACGGCGACGATCGAACTTTTCCATGTTCTTGTTACAAACGATCTGGAAAGCAGTTGAATTTCCTTGCTTAGCGATGTCGACAGACCAACCGAGGAAGATCTCCCAACAACGGTACCACCACTGACCATACTCGTCATAGACAGCGTCGCGGTTGATCATCCAATTGTCATACCATTGTTGGATGGTTTGCGAGTAGTGAATACCAACATTCTCAACACTGTGGATCTCGAAACCGGCCTTCTCCAAACGTGCAACCACGAAGGATAGAGGCATACTGGCATCGGCACCTGGGAAGATGTATTCATTCATGAAGGCGCCCCAGATGAGCGACTCTTTGTGAATACCAGCCTTGAGTCCGGCGATCTGAAGGTAGAACAATCCGTCATCCTTCAGAAGTCCGGCGATTTGATTCATGAAACGTTGGAAATACTTCACACCTACGTGCTCAGCCATTTCCAGACAGGTGATCTTGTCGTACTTGTCTTGTGGAATAGCTCGGTAGTCCATGCGAAGGCAACGTGCTGAATCCTTTACGCCCCATTCGGCGATCTGTGCATTACCGTGATCTACGCCGGCTTGAGCGATGGAGATACCTGTGGAGTCCGTTCCGAAGTACTTCGCCGTGTGTGCAACGAGCGTTCCCCAACCGCAACCGATGTCAAGTAGGCGTTCGCCCTTCTTGAGCTGAAGCTTTTGGCTTACGAGGTTGAGCTTGTTGTCTTGTGCTTGTGTGAGAGTTTCGTTGCCGTCCTTGTAGAAGGCCGACGTGTAGATCATACGCTCTCCAAGGAAGCCCTTGAAGAAGTCGTTACGACGATCATAGTGATCACGTACGATGCGCTCATCCTGCTTTTTTGAGTGGATGGCAAGTTGCGGAATGAACTTATTGAAGATGAAGCCGATATGGTGGCCTACGATGTCGTAGTTGAAGTATGCTTCCCGACTTTGCAATAGAGTCTGAACGTCTACCGTTACGTCGACCCGACCGTTCATGTAGTCTTCGATGAAGTTCGTGATCGGGGTCTTCTGGCCGTTCTTGTAGCGCGATTTTACCTTTGGGTCGCGGACAACCACGAGATCCAGAATGTTCTTCGACAGGGGGACGTTTGACGCCATATGCTGCTTTCTTCGATAGAGAGTAATTTGCTTGGAAGTTGTAAGAATACGGGATTCGGCCTTCGAAACCGTCATTTTTTTATCGACAGAAGCAAGGATTCGCCCCCTATTTCGTCTCACCCCTGTTACAAATACAACAAACACCCCT
>DATGWS010000027.1:0-4200 GCA_035299365.1 Candidatus Didemnitutus sp. | reverse complement strand
AGAATAGATTACGGTGTTCACGCCGATCACCTCTCCAAGAGCGTTCACCAACGGACCGCCTGAATTCCCCGATGAAATCGCAGCATCCGTCTGGATCATGTTCTTGTAGACGCGGTCTTCGCCCCCTTCTCCCGGCTGGGTGAAACTCACGCCTACATTGGAGACAACACCAACCGTAACGGTTGGTTTGGCATTGTTGTCGAACAGACCGAATGGATTGCCAAAGGCAATAGCCCATTCCCCTACTTCTACATCATCGCTGTTGGAAAGTGTAAGGAAGGGGAAGCCCCTTCCTTCGATCTTGAGAACGGCAACATCTGATACAGGGTCAGTACCGATGATCCGGGCATCATGTTTGGTGCCGTCCGTCATTGTCACAACGATCTTCGAAGCATTCCCTGCCACATGATCATTTGTGAGGATGTACCCATCTGCACTGATGAGGAATCCTGAACCAAGTGAACGCACCTCATAATTGCGCTTATAGGTACGTGGACGATCGCCGTAGAAATTTCGAAAGAACGGATCGCCGAAATAGTCGTCCCACGGATCGCGATAGTACTGCGTTCGGGTTTCTGTGACATTGATCCCAACGATGGCAGGAGAGCTTTTACGAACAGCTCTGGTGATGGCATTACGTCTACTGCCCGATAGGTCTTCGTTGGCTTGTTGGGAGTTGGAATACACAGGTTCGGAAGGGGGCATTTCCGCACCCGGCTTGCAGGCAGTCATTGGATGAGCTGCAAGGGCCATCATCATGGCCGTAAAGAACGAGGTAAAAGGAGTCTTTGACATAGGCGGAAACGTCGAATACACGACAAAAATATTGCCTGTCGGTATCTTCGTTGTCCATGCCAATTCACGTTGCCCTTCCCCTACCCCGTCTAGAGCCCCTTACGTACGGGCTTCCGGACGGTATCGTTGTGAAGCGTGGGTGTCGGGTCCTCGTCCCGCTTGGTACTCGTATCGTAACCGGAACGGTAGTCGCAATAGATCAAGAGCCGGTGCCGAAGATGCGCGATATCGTAGAGGTTCTTGACGATGAACCATCATTCAGTGACGAGTTGCTCGACCTCACAAAGCGGATCAGTGAATACTACCTCTCCTCGTGGGGCGAGGTGTTACAGGCAGCCCTTCCAAGCGGGCTCACTCCATCAACGGTTGTACATGTAACCGTCTTGAAGCCTGTAGTAAGCCGTGACCTAACCGAAATGGAACAGCGAGCACCGAAACGAGCACGACTGCTTCAAGAGCTCAGTGAACATGAGGGTGAAATCAGTGTCTCCTATCTTCAACGGAAACTCAAAGCTTCGGCCATCGCTGATCAACTTGATGCGCTCCAACGTATGGGGTGGATCAGGATTGAACAATCCATGGAGCAAGAGCGAACGCCACGTATGGTTCGAGCTGCATCCCTAGCCCCTTCTCTCCTCGCAAACGAAGATGAATTGCGTGCAGCATTCGACTTCCTGGATGCAAAAGCTCCCAAACAGTCTCTTGCCCTTGGACATATCTATCTCACAACGCAACGTGATGGTCGACCGGTTGAAATTGCTCGACTTGCCGATGAACTCCATGTCTCATCCACCGTTGTTGATAGCCTGGAACGCAGAGGATTTGTTGAGATTACACAGGTCATTCGCAGAGGTATTGAGGACGAGAGCAATTCTCTTGTAAGCCGTGATGAAGCGGAGGTGGAACTCACGGTAGAACAGACCTTGGCCGTAGCGACAATCACGGAACTCTGTGACAAGAACGAACGAGCGTCAGTAGTTCTCCATGGTGTTACAGGAAGTGGAAAGACCATTGTCTACCAGCGAGCAATTCAACACGTAATCGCAGGTAAGGGGCGTGTGTTGCTCCTTGTACCGGAAATCTCCCTTACTCCTCAACTCGCAGACAGATTCAGAGCTGTATTTGGAGATAAGGTGGCAGTGCTGCACTCTCGTTTGGCTGTTGGGGAACGTATTGGGCTTTGGCAGCGTATCCGAGCCAATGAATTCGATATCGTCATCGGCGCACGGTCAGCTGTGTTTGCACCCCTCGCCGATGTGAAGTTGATCATTGTTGATGAAGAACACGAACCCTCCTATAAACAAGATGATCCCGCTCCTCGATATCATGGTAGAGATGTAGCTCTCATACGTGGACAGGTGAACCGATGCCCAGTGATCCTTGGAAGTGCCACGCCGTCTCTTGAAAGCCTTGCAAATGTGGCTAGCGGACGCGCCACGCTATTGCAACTCACGCACCGTGCTGATGGCGCATTGTTGCCTTCGATCCGCGTGGTAGACCTCAGAGAGGAACGCAAGGCACACAGGCTTAAAGGAGCGATTTCGATGACAGCCCTTGATGCCATTGCTGCGCGTATCGCAAAGAAGGAGGGCACACTTGTCTTCCTTAACCGACGGGGGTTTGCTGTACATCTTCAATGTGAAGACTGTGGTGACGTACCGATGTGCAAGAATTGTGATGTGGCGCTTACCTATCACAAGCACGCTAACGTCTTACGTTGTCACTATTGTGGTTATGCTGAGCCGATGCGTGTTGCCTGCACAACGTGCGGTTCTGTGGACCTGCGTGAATCCGGCTCAGGCACTCAGCGGATTGAAGAAGATCTGGTAACTGCGCTGAACGAACGTTTGGACGGCACGGCACGTGTGGAGCGCATGGACGCGGATACAACATCAAAGAAGGGTGAACACCGAACGCTCCTGAAACGATTTGCCAGCGGTGATATAGACGTTCTTGTGGGTACACAAATGGTCGCAAAAGGGCTCGATATACCCCGCGTGACGCTTGTGGTAGTTGTGAATGCCGACATGTCACTCCACCAAAACGATTTCCGTGCGTCGGAGCGAACGGTACAGCTCCTCACACAGGTTGCTGGACGTGCTGGCCGCACTGGATCCCATCCGGGCGAAATGATCATTCAGACCAGTTCACCTGAGCATCCTGCTATCATTGCAGCGATCAACGGCGAGCGTTCGCCTGCTGTGCTCCGGGCATGGGAAGCAGATGAACTTCGACTTAGGCGTGAAGTTGACTATCCGCCCTATACGAGGTTTATTGTTATTGAGATTTCGTCCATGGATGAAGGAGCCACACAAGACCACGCGCAGGTCTTGGCTGCACTCATACCGGCTCGTACGGAATATCTATTACGACTTGACCCTGTAACACCGTCGGTAGCCCGCATTCGCAATGCCTATCGGAAGGTAATCATCATCAAGAACTTCAAGGACAAGGATCCGTCGGGCGCTCTTTGCAGATCTTTGTTGCGTAATGCATTCATAACGTATCATGCATCATATGCGTCATCGTCCGTAAAAGTAACGATTGATGTAGATGCACATGGAACACTATAACCAGCCCCCTCTATGAAGACCATTCTGCTTCTCGGCTCAGGTGAACTTGGCAAAGAATTTGTCATCGCTGTCAAACGATACGGGCATCGCGTAGTGGCGGCTGATTCCTATGATAACGCGCCGGCAATGCAGGTGGCGGATGACCGTAGGGTTGTGAATATGCTGGATGGTGATGCCCTCGATGCCATTGTGGCAGACGTGAAACCAGATATCATTGTACCGGAGATTGAGGCCATTAGAACGGAGCGACTATTTTCATACGAAAGGTCTGGCATCCACGTAGTTCCCAGTGCTCGTGCCGCAAACATGACGATGAATCGCAAGGCCATACGAGATCTTGCTTCAATAGAACTAGGACTAAAGACTGCTCGGTACGTGTATGCAACGTCGGAAAATCAGTTTGTTGCCGCAGTACAGGAAGTAGGTATTCCATGCGTCGTAAAGCCCCTTATGTCGTCGAGTGGAAAGGGGCAAAGTATCATCCGAACAGCAGCTGACGTGCAACGGTCTTGGACCTATGCAATGGAGGGCAGTCGGGGCGATCTCAAAGAAGTGATTGTTGAAGAGTTCATCCCATTTGAAAGTGAGATAACCCTTCTTACCGTAACGCAGAAGGTAGGTCCTACGTTGTTTTGTCCACCCATCGGACACCGTCAAGAACGCGGAGACTACATGGAATCATGGATGCCTCATACAATGAAACCAGAGCTCCTTGCAAGGGCTCAAGATATGGCAGCCAAGGTTACGGCATCACTCACAGGATTTGGTATCTGGGGTGTTGAGTTCTTTCTTACGGCTGATGATGTGTACTTCTCGGCAGGAAGTTGTGATG
>DATGWS010000026.1:0-3064 GCA_035299365.1 Candidatus Didemnitutus sp. | reverse complement strand
TCTTGCATCACTTCGTAGATGGTGTTGTGTCCGCCCATCATGTCGGCCTGTTGCTGGGCATAGTATCCAACAGCAACTGCGTGACCCAATTGTACTTCTCCTGCGGTAGGGGGCTCTACACCGGCAATGATCTTTGCAAGTGTTGTTTTGCCTTCGCCGTTCTTTCCAATGAAGGCGATCTTCTCACCGCGCTCAAGTGTGAAGTCCACACCGCGCAGAACCTTCTTCTCGCCATAGTTCTTCACAATACCCGTGCACTCAACTACGGCCCTACCAGAACGTGGAGCGGGAGGGAAGGAGAAGTGGATCGACGATGTATCGTCGTCATCTACTTCGACCACTTCCATACGTTGCAAGGCCTTGATCCGGCTTTGCGCCCGTGATGCAAGTGATGCCTTGTACTTGAACCGATCGATCCACTTCTGCATACGGTCGCGTTCCTTGGTCTGCCGGTCTGCCAACGCACGTTGTTGCTCCATGCGTTCGGCACGGATCTCTTCGTAGTCAGAGTACGACGCAGGGATGTCGTAGACCTTGGTCTTCGTGATCTCGATTGTTCTATTGGTGATATTATCCAAGAACGTTCTATCGTGCGAGATCAGAACCACAGCACCGTCATAGACACTGAGGAAATCTTCCAGCCAACGCACGGAGTCGATGTCCAAGTGGTTCGTAGGCTCATCAAGCAACAAGCAGTCCGGGTGCAAGAGCAACAACCGTCCCAATTCAGCCCGCATCTGCCAACCACCGGAAAAGGCCGTGAGCCCCTTATCGAGATCGGCAGCGTCAAACCCAAGACCGGTGAGGACGCGTTCGATATCGGCGTGCATGGTAAGACCACCGCGACGTGCATACATGTCATTGGCATCGGTCAACCGCTGCACAAGATCCATGTAGGCATCGGTTTCATAGTCTGTGCGTGTCTCCAACTGATGCTGGATCTCATCGATCTCTGCATGCAGACGAAGAACTTCCTCGAACGCAGCCATGGCAGTTTCGCGAAGGGTCTTAGACAGGTCGAGCGTGAGGTCCTGCGACAGCAATCCGAGTCGCATTCCATTCTGTTTGGAAACATCGCCACTTGTTGCCGTTGTTTCTCCGGCAATAATGCCGAGTAGCGTGGACTTGCCGGCGCCGTTACGACCAACAAGGCCTATACGGTCACCGTTCTGAATGAGGAAGTTGACGTTCTTAAAGAGGATCCGCGTACCGAAGTCGACGGTGATATTGGTAAGGGTAATCACAACTTCTCCACGGCATCAAGGATCACTTCGGCGCAGGCTCGTTTCGACATAGGGGGGTATTCTGTAGGGGGCTGAGTAGGAGTGATAATGGTGATCGTGTTGTTGCCAATGCCGAATCCACTATTGGAAACACCGGCGCGGTTGGCAACAATCATATCTGCGTTTTTCGATGAAAGTTTTTGTGTGGCGTAGTCCACCACGTTTGTGTGTTCGAGTGCGAATCCAACAACGGTCTGATGCGCTTGCTTCTGTGCGCCAACCCGTGCCAGAATGTCAACCGTAGGAACCAACGTTACTGTAAGTCCACCCTCAGTTGTTTCTTGTTTCTTGATCTTGCCCTCCACCGGATGTGCCGGTGTGAAATCCGCTACAGCCGCAGCCATGATAAAGACATCGGCATCGATCTCTCGTTCAACCGCTGCGTGCATCTCTGCCGCTGTGGTCACATCGATCCGCTCCACACCACGCGGCGTTGTTAACGCAACAGGTCCAGCAATGAGTGTTACCAACGCCCCGCGCTCTTGCGCTGCAGCTGCAATGGCAAATCCCATCGTACCCGTTGAGTGATTCACGATCGCCCGCACCGCATCAATCGGTTCGTGCGTCGGCCCCGCCGTGATCACCACCCGTTTACCGCGTAATGTGCCATGTGTCCCATCCCCAGTCCCATCCCCAGTCCCATCCCCAGTCACCACCGCCACAATCGTCCCCAATTCGGCCAACCGCCCTGCGCCAACCAAACCCGAGGCCAGCTCGCCGGATTCCGGTTCGATGATGCCCACGCCATCGGCGCGAAGCTGCGTTACGTTGCGTTGCACCGAGGGTTGGAGCCACATGTCGGTGTCCATTGCCGGAGCAACGAATAATGACGTTTCTGCCGGACGTGATGCAACAACGGTCAAGAGGGCTGTGTCACACAGTCCCGTAGCCAGTCGTGCAAGTGTTGTGGCAGAGCACGGGGCGATCAATATCACATCGGCCCAGCGGGCAAGGTGTACGTGCCAGGAGCCCCCTTCTTGAATAGATGGATCATAAGGATCCACGATCACAGGGTGTTGGGAGACGGCTTCTAGGGCTAGGGGAGCAACGAACTGGGTGGCAGAAGGCGTCATGACCACGCGCACAGTGTGTCCCGCGCGGATGAGGTCGCGCACGAGCCACGGCGTCTTATACGCCGATACACTGCCTGTTATGCCGAGAATGATGTTCATTGCAAATGGTAGAGACGAAAAGAGCCATCACGGCAATGCCGGATGGCTCTCGAGATCTTTCAACGAGGGATTACTCCGGGTTGGACGAATTGTCCGTCCGCAGGTGGATCTGACCGCTTGTCATTTCCTTCATCGCCAGAAACGTCGGCTTCGGAAGAAGGTCGAATTCCTTGCTGATGGCAATCTGATCTGCATTTGGACCTTCCGACTCATCGGTGTCCACGATAACGTCAGCAAGACGCTCAGAGATCTGTGTCTTGATCTGATCGTTGATCTGGCGTGAACGCAACCCCATGGCTACGATGGACTTATAGATCGACCCCTTGGCCGATTCGTCCATGCGGACCTTCACTGGATTGACGATGTATGTACTCATTCTGACCTCGGAGAGCGGATGGGTTCAATGGGAGAACCGTAAAGATACGAAAAGAAACGGTTACGAGTTACTAGATACGAGTTACTCCACACGTTGTTCAGTAACTAGTAACCAGTAACTAGTAACTAGACAAACAACGATCGTTCTTCTGGAGAGGGGAGACGGCACGAGTCTTTCTTTCCGAACCAGCGATATCTATTGTTGGAGATCCATTGGTAGATCATATCTCGAAG
>DATGWS010000025.1:0-9461 GCA_035299365.1 Candidatus Didemnitutus sp. | reverse complement strand
GCACCAGTAGCATTGGTGTAGATCGGACCGGTTGGCTTATCGTGTCCAAGCATATGAACATTGCTTGTATCCGGTTTCATGATGTGGACGAGGTCACCGGCATCGGCTATATTCATGCCATCAACACCACCTGGAAAAAGCAGAGTATTAAAGAACCGTTGGTCAATAGAAGAAAGTTCGAGGTACCCATCTGCCGCATTGGTGTCGATGGTAGACGTTGGTGGAATGGCACGATGCCAGAGAACAATGATCGTTCCTGCGCGAAGGTTGCGCCATAGTGGTACGTCACGGAATTGGGGTCCACCCTGGCGAACAGTTTGGTCCGTGTTAGCGTCGGAGATCATATATCCAACGGCATTAAAATTATCCTGCACCACAAGGAACTCAGACCACTCGGCCTCAACGAACTGAATGTTATAATATTCGCTTACCACCATTTCTTGAGCTTGAGCTCGCGAAAGAGGGAGGACGAAAATGAGGGCGATCAATGCCAAGAGTTGCAACCTGTTCATGCTCGTGCCTACGATTGCCTATGGACGGAACAGTAAAAGAAAAAGGGGGCACGCAAGGCATACCCCCTTTTTGAAAACATTGAACATCTATCCGATCACTTAACGATCATGACCGATTGCATCGATGGAACGCCATTGATGACGGTCATAACATGGTAGACACCGGAACTCACTACTGAGGCATCGATCACAAACCGATGTGAACCGGCTGAGATCGTTCCATTGGCAACAGTTGCTACCGTTGACCCTGTGGCATCAATAAGGGAGATCGTAAGGTTCATTGCCGAAGGCAGTGTGACGTTGATCGTTGAGAGGCCAAGTATTGGGTTTGGAGAAACTCGACCAATCGTGGCTCCGCCGGCTACCACATCACCATCTACACTCGTTGTGGATGGACGTGTTGTTACCGTGGTAGTGTCGGACAAAACGTCGCCACATTCGGCCGTAACGCGACACCAGTAAACACCTGCGTCAGCAAGTTCAGCAGCTGTCTTGGTATAGGTAGGTGTAACCTCACCGGCTATCTGCGTGCCGTCCTTAAACCATTGATACTGCAGTGTTCCCTCACCAGTTGCTGTGAGACTGATGGAAAGGGGCTGGCCAACTTGCACATCAATCGTGCGGGAAGGTTGCTGCGTAATCGCTGTTGCTTCCTTGACGTTTACTGTTGCCGTGTTTGATTGGATTGAACCACATGCTGTGGAGACACGGACGCCATAGGATCCTGCGCGAGCTGCGGTCATATTCTGCACAGTGAGTGTAGCTGATGTTTCTCCCGGGATCACTGTACCATCCTTAGACCATTCGTATGAGATGGAGCCAGTAGCAGTTGCACTCACAGACAATGTCAAGGACGATCCAGCACACACATCGGATGATTGTGGCTGCTGAGAAATCGTCGGCGAAGAAGCAATGACCACTGAGACCGACTCTTCATCATAGATAGAAGCGTTGTCCGAAAGTTCGGCATGGAGTGTATACTCACCTGCATCAGCACCGGTAACATTTAGAATTGAGAGCGTAGAAGTGGTGGTGCCTGCATAATTGCCTCCATCATACAATGGCTGACCGTTGAACCACCAGCGCAGAGAGAGTGCAGCGCCGGTTGGGTTAACATATGCCTGTGCTACCACATCAACTTTATTCCCAGAACATGCGTTCACAGAATTAGCGCTGAACTCAACGTAAACACCGTTTGTGAAGACACGAATATTGCGCGACGTAGCTGTTCCGCACACTCCAACAACAACACATGTGTAGTCGTTGCCAAGATCGCTGACATTAACGTTTCTGATCTCTAGTCGACTGGAAGTAGATCCATAGATGCGGCCATCATCGGCCAGTGCAGTCTGCCCCTTAAACCACTGATAGGAGATTGCTTCATCCGGAATCTCAGCTTCAACGGTAAGAAGTGCTGTGGCACCAATCATCACCGGAACGTTCCGTGTTTGATTCACGATGCTGGTTCTGCGGCCAACTCGAAGGTGTGCCGTGTCAGACACAGCAGAGCCACAATCGCCATAACCCGTGGCTATGCAATAGTAGAATCCGGACGTACCATAATTGGCATCGGTGATTTGGAAGAGAGGGCCATTGGCACCAGGAATTGCTTCGTTGTTCTTATACCATTGGTAATTACGAACAGCTCCACTGGTGAGGGCAAGCATAGAATGTTCATCGCCGATACAGAGGTTCTTCGACTCCGGTCTGTTGACCATCGTAACCTTAGAGGCCACGGCAAAGGTCGATGTGGTTGCAGAAATATCTGTGCGTTCCACTCCCGTAACTCGGATAAGGCTCTTACCTGCAAACTCAATGGCCGGTACTGTCCATGTAGCCGATGTTTGAGAGGACGGTACATCAGCTATGAATTCCCAAGAAGCCCCGTTGTTTGACGAAAACTCAATGCGAACGGTATTTACACCACGGGCACGGAAGGACGTAGTAGCTGTTTGACCAGCACAAAGCGTATCGCCGGTTCTCGGTGTGGTGATGGTGATATTCGGTGTTTGCAGAATAATAGGACGTGAGAATCCGCCTGGACCACTTGGGTAGGATGCGAGATCGGAAGGGTTTGTCTGAACACCGTTCCAAATACCGTCGGCTGATGTGCGAGCATAGACAATGGCGTTTGTACGATAGTCACGTTCTTCGATGCGACGAACGCCCGTAGCAAGCGAATTAGGAATGAATGTTGCCCATGCGCTAGAAACGTTTTGACGTGTTGCGTAGAATGATTCTGCGCCAGGAACAGATGTGCCAATAGATTGGATCACAGTAACCGCAATTGGTCTGCCCGTTCCTGCTACGTTGTCATAGAGAAGCACATAGTTCTTCGGTGTTAGCTGCGAAAGGTCATCAACAATACCCGTTGCCTGAGTGGATGCCGTACCAAGACGAATAACCGTTGAGCTTTGAGAAAGCTGGAATCGATTTACCAAGCGACCCTGGTTATCACCAAGCGAGACGCGCCAGTTTGCAATGCCACCTTCTTGGAAGGCTGCATTCGTGCTCGCTGCCATGTTGATCCAAACCGACTTCGTGGTCTCACCATTCAACGTAGAGAATTGCGAAAATTCACCCGTTGTAGTCAGCGACTTGCCTGCACCATAGATATAGGAATTGTTGTTCTGATTGTAGTGGATATTGAATCCACCACCTGTAGACGTAAGGATGTTGTCCGTTGCAATACCTGCGTTATAGCGATAGGTAGTGTTTGGCTGCAGCCCGGTGAAGGTTACACGCGCAAACACGGGAACCGGGAAGGCTTGAACACTTGAGTTACACGTACCCGACGCAACACGAGACTGGATGTATTGCGGAACGATATCCGTGGTCATACCCGGAGCTGGGAAGGCTGTGGTGAATGGCAACGTCTGTGCTGGAAGTCCGGGAACGGTCACTTGCAACTGATATGTTCCTGCAACGCTCACGCTAATGTCTGAGAAGACCGCAACACCTTGCAAGGCCGTGATTGTTGCTGTTCCGGTTACAACGCCAGGGCCACTGAGCTTTGTGATCGAAATGTTCGACGAATAATTGAGGTCCGTTGTGTTATCAGCGCGGACAACTGTAACGGTGATGGGATTGAACGGAACGCTTGCGTAACCGTCTTGCTGAGCGCCCGTGATGAGTGCATATGCTGCCGGGGCTTGTACGCTGAAGGTTGAGCTATTCGAGAATGTCAAGGCCTGACCAGCGATCGATGATGCACGAATTGATACACCGGATTCAACCGTGTTGTACGACACATTTGTTAAAACTACAGAGCTCTGCCCGGCCGGAATAACACCCGTAAGCGTTCCCGAAAGCGAACCTGTTCCTGAGTTCAAGCTCAGTTGTACGGTTGTTGCTGACGTAACATTCTTGGCTGCGCCAACGGCATCGGTTGAGCGGACAAACACATTGAATGCTGTGTTCTGTGATGGTGACACAGGCGAAACAGCGTCAACCCGAAGATCCGTTGCCGTTCCAATTGTGCTGTTGGATGTCACAGAGATATCGTCAAGGCGGATCTGAGGGCGCGACCCTGTTCCGGAGCCGGCAACATAATAGTAGACCCAACGAAGCTGAACGACCGGTTGATTTTCACATGCTAAAGGGAGGGGGCTTGTAACAGTCACTGCAGAGCCGGTGACGTTTGGTGTGGATACAAACTCAACAAGTCCACCATTATTCACCACGTTATTCCAATTGCCTATAGTACCAAGACGGTACTGCAGGCGGAGGCCATAACGGCGTTGTCCGGCTGCCTGCGTCTGCGCAACAAATGAAACGCGTACTTGTCCGCGATTTGTTGTGTTCAACGCGAGTACGGCACTTCCCACAAAGGCACAATTACACTGTATCGATCCGGTGTTGATAAAACCGATCCCATTAGCACCCAATCCATTTATGCGAGCGCCGCTTGTAAGTGAGTACGAACAATTCCAATCCGCTACTGCCGGGGCATCTGCAGGGTCATCGATATTGGCAGTCTGTTGAAACACCATGCTGGCCGGATATGTGCCTGCGGCCGACGTAGACAACCAATCAGTGAGTGAATATGAACCTGTGTTCAGGTCGAACGGGGAGGGATTTGATTGAGCATGTAAAACACTACTGCTCGTGAGGACCAAAAGCGTAATGAGCACGCTCCAAACGGTCGATCTCTTCATGTTCATTGCCACCGGATATTTTGACAGAAACGGATAGTCGTTGGGAAGCCACAAACCTACGGAAATTCCATCCCTTAGCGACAACGCCAAGGGGTGCCATGGGGTGTTACGATCTAACAACAAAAGCCCCGATACGCTGGGTAAAGGGGCTCGTGTTTTCGGATGAAACTTTTACGACCTGAATGTGTTACGATCCGGCTAACTCGGAAGGGTAATTTTCGCCAAGCCATTGGTACGAATACTCAACGATATCTTGGAGGCAACCGTTTTCAAATGGCGAAGTGAGACCACCCACAGAGACGATGTCCAAGAATGGTTTGGAACCACCCACATCACAAATCTTCAGGTAACTGGCAAATGCGGCAGGGCGATCGGACTCAGACCACTTCCAGTATTGAAGAGCACACGTCTGGGCAAGGGCATAATCGATGTAGTAGAAGGGAGACTCGTAGATGTGGCGCTGGAACTGCCACGTGCGGCCTTCTTCAACGGCCGGATATCCTTGAGCTGATCGCCACGGCATATAGGTTCGCTCCATGTCCAACCAGGCAGCATTACGCTCAGCCGGAGTAGCCGTTGGGTTTGCATAGATCCAATGTTGGAAGTGATCAACGGCACAACCATACGGTAGGAACAACAACGCACCTTGGAGATGGTAGAAACGGAACTTATCCGTCTGTTCTCCAAAGAATAAGTTCATCCACGGCCAGGTAAGGAATTCCATTCCCATGGAATGAATCTCACAGGCTTCAGCCGTAGGCCAGAAATATTCCGGAACCTGAAGATTTCGACTCCTGTAGGCTTGGAAGGCATGGCCAGCTTCGTGTGTCAGTACTTCGATATCGTGTGTTGTCTTGTTGAAATTCGCAAAGATGAACGGAAGCCCGTATGAACTAAAGCTGGTGCAGTATCCGCCGGTGGCTTTATTATCCCTGCTCTTGAGATCCATGAGATCTGCATCGAGCATCAACTGGAAGAACTCGTTTGTTTCTTCCGAGAGCTCCGAGTACATGCGCTGTGCGCGTTCCACGATCCAGTCGTGATCTCCGGCTGCTACCGGGTTCCCATCCTTGAACTGAAGCTTTTCATCAGCGATCGTCAACACATCAAGTCCGAGACGGTGTTTCTGTGCTTCTCGAAGTTTTGACACGAGCGGTACAACATGCTCTCGCACTTGTGCGCGGAAGCGCTCTACGTGGTCTGCATTGTAGTCTACGCGACCAAACTCCACATATCTGAACTCCGTATAGGTTGGGAAACCGAGTCGCTGTGCCTTTTCGTGACGCAACTTCACGAGTTCGTCGAAAATCGAGTCCAGCTCAGTAGCGTGAATCGTTAAGAACTGATACATGGCCTTATGGGCGGCTTCGCGTCTACTTCGATCGAGGTCAATCAAGAGTCTGCCAATTGTGCTGAGATTGTAGGTTTCTCCTCCAACTTCGATCTGTGCCGATGCAGTAAGCTCATTGTACTTTCTGCAAAGTTCTGATTCGTGAACGAGCAGATCTTTGATCGACGGTTCGAATGTAAGACTAGCATTATGGAGACGTGTAAGGAAGAGCTCACCAAAGGTTGCGGCGATAACACCACGAAATGGTGATTGCAGTATGCTCCGAGCAAATGCAATGTCGAGCTCGGCAATGGATGGTCCATTGAGGTCGTAGAAGAGTTTTTCTTCCTTGGCGGCAACGTCGGCTACATTCTGCGTAAAGTGCACCTCTGCAAGTGACCCCATGGTACTCACATGGATGCGCAGAGCGTTCCAATCGCGGACCACCGCAACGGCTTCGGCGTCGCTATTCGCCTGCGACAAGCGCTGCGTAAGCTCCGCATGTTTCTGCGCTAGCTCCGAGAGGACAGGTCTCTGATACGGAAGTGATGTAAACGTGGGTGTAGACATTGATTTCTCCGAACACGGTACTTCGATCATGCGTCACCGCGAAGAACGCGGATACGGTCACGAACGCTTGGGACCAGAATGGAACGAGGGTAATTGACGAGGAGGGAGTTGAGAGTCTTTACGGCACCTTGTGTATCGCCGCGACGAACCTGAATATCGGCAAGCAGTTGTAAGGAACGGTCTCCGTAGATGGTCTCAGGAATACTCGTGAGGATCTCCTGCAAAAGGGGCTCTGCAGTAAGATCATCATTGAGTTCAATGTAGGCGATTGCTGCATGGAGTCGCGCACGGTCTCGGAGTTCGTTGTCTTTTGCAGATGCTGCTGCTTGTGTGAACCGGACTGCTGCATCGCGATAAGCGCGACGGACAAGGAGACCTTCGGCGGCAGCAATAGCAATCACAGTAGATGAATCGTCCTGAGCAAGGTTTATCAAAAGGAGCCGGTCTAGAGCATCATTCGAAGCCACGGAGCCGGTGTTAGCTGCAAGCGGGCTGTAGTACGCAGAGGCTGAATCAAGGTTGCCATTCCACAGAAAAAGATCAGCAAGTCGGAGTCGGGCAAGATCAGAGCGGTCCGATACAAGAACTGACGGGCCGTTCGCGATCGAGCGAAGAGTTGCAATCGCATCGTCATCTCTACCCATGGCTAAATAGATATCGGCCAATCGAAGAGCACCGTCTGATGATACTGTTGTCCCTCTCCACTGATTGAGCAGGCGCATAAGTCGGTCCCTAGCGGGATCCATCTGACCTAACACATCATCCTGCAGAATAGCCGAATGATACAACGCCTCGGCCGAAATGGGGTGTTTGCCATACTGCGAAATGATGTCATCATACCTATCAATCACAGCCTGCGCCTCCTGAGGCGTGATCTTCTGTATAGTACGAAGCTTTTGTTCTAGTGCACGTGCTGAGCCATAGGCCGCAGACATTCGATACCTCTCGTCCTTGACGTCCTTCATGAGGATCTGATAGGCAGAGATGGCCACATCATATTGATCATCCATTCTCGCTCCATCTGCGAAGAGAAGTAGTTCCTGACCTCGCGGACGTGACTGCTCATCGAGCTGGGCGGTTACCTCTAGCGCCTTTTGCCACGATCGCGTTTGACGGAAAAACCACTGACGAAGGCGAAGAACATCCGGACTGTTTTCAGTCATGAGCTCAAGTTCCGTAGCGATGGTGGCTGAGCCACTTTCATAGGATAGCAGGACGCCCAATCGGCGTTGCACGCGAACGAGGTCGCCATCGGAACCATACATCGCAATTGCCTCACGAGCTGCCGTTTTGAGGTCTCCCGTCATTGCCGACAACTGGCCAATCTCATCACAATAGGCCAGGGGGTCACCATTTATTGTGCGTGCAGACTTGTACGATGCCAATGCCAGAGCATGCAACATGAGCTGAGACTGTTCTGCGCCTATCAAGAGATATGTGGTCTCATCATCGTCAGATATGTCAATGGCCTTCTTCCACCATCGTTGCGCCTTTTCCTGATCACCTGTTCTGGCATACAACGTTCCGGCAAGTATGGCGGTATTCAGGGAAGGGGCAATACGCATCTGTTCTTCGACCACAGGGGTAAGGGCGGCGTATTGTTGCAGCCCCTGCAATGAGCGAACCACGCCCTGAAAATATGAGTCGAGGGAGGGAGATGCTGCATGGAGCTCTTGGTAGAGGCGGGCAGCATTGCGTAGATCTCCGCTGCGTTCATAGGTCTGAGCCATGCGCAACTTGTCGCGGTCGGCCGACGCTTGAGCACGAGCATCAAGCCCCATTACCAACAGGAGACAACACACCGATATTGAAACATGTTTTCGGATCATTGCTCCCAATCGTCGGCAAGAAGCGCAAGCACGGTGGATTGAAGAGGGGACGACGGGATGGTAACGGTGCGGTCTCTCAGGATCACGATGTCGATCTCAGTTCGCAGCCCCATTACGTCCGGCAGGTAGATGCCTGGTTCAATTGAGAACGATGTGCCGGGAAGGATTTCACGAGTGTCATGCGTCTCAAAATCGTCCATGTTCACTCCCGGACCATGGATCTCTGTCGTAATGTTATGTCCTGTTCGATGAATAAATGCCGAACCCATGCCGGAAGATTCGATCACAGACCGGCATGCATTGTCGACCTCATATCCATAGACTGGTGTTCCTGACGTAAACCGCTCTTTCACGAGGCCTATAGCCGCATTCCTACCTTCAACAATGATATTGAATGACGCTGCTAGGTCTGCAGGAATGGCAACGCCAGTATACCCAACCCATGTGAGATCGGCATAGACGGAGCCGGGTGCACTGTTTTTACACCAGGCATCAATGAGCACGATCATCTCAGATCCAATGACCGAACTGTGCGTAAAACTCGGTGCATAATGAGGAGAGGCTGCATTGGGACCAATGGCAACGATTGGGGCACTGTCGGTTACCAGCCCACGAGATGAAAAGGCATGTACGATACGCTGCTGCACATCGTACTCCGTGATTGTTGTGTTTTCGAGAATACTCTGCCGGATGAACCGGAATGCGTCCATCATGATATCACGGAGTTGTCCGGCAGTAACTGAAGCACCAGCCAATTGCTGCTCACTGAGCACCGCTGTGAATTGTTGAGCGATATCAGCAGAGGAAACAACATTCACCCCGAGGGATCGAATGAATTCCACCGTACCGGCATCCACCTTGCTCGTTACCGGAATCTGATTCATCGGCGAATACTCCATTGCCACAGACGAAAAGCCGTTGAGGGCCTTGGCTACCACTGATTCCCATGATTGACGCGTGTCGTAGAGTCGTTCTTCAATTGGGATGTGCGACAATGGCAAACATTCCATCTTGTGAACGATCTTCACAGCATGCCCCTGAGCAGGGATCACAACCATCCAAC
>DATGWS010000024.1:0-7216 GCA_035299365.1 Candidatus Didemnitutus sp. | reverse complement strand
CATGAAGAGCGCGACTCGTGTTTTGCCATCACTAACGTAGCACCATTCCCAATTGCAGTGCAGGCAGTCACCGGTAGCAGTCCATCTGAGATCAGCGTAAGTGCAACATTGCCCGTAACGCTCGACCCGGGCAGTTCGTTCAACATCTGCGTTCGATTCAAACCAACAACAGCAGCCACGCAGAACATCGACGTAGCGGTACAGTCGTTCGAAGGTCTGCTTGCTCGATTCTTCGTTCGTGGAAAGGGAGATAACGTTTCTCCGGTTGCGGATCGCAACGTTTCCTCTTCGATCTACGCCTATCCAAACCCTACATCAGGCACGGTGAATATCCGCTCCGAACAACCCGTAACACGAATCGTTGTTCGGAACATGCTCGGCACTGTTGTTCAGGATATGCAAGGGGCTTCCCTCACGCAATGGAATGGCACATCGGCTAACGGCTCCAATGTTGCTACGGGTGCATACTTCGTAACAGTAACAACTCTTGGTGGCTCAACAACTACAGTGCCTGTAGTGCTTCAATAAGGAGTTTAAAACAACTCCGGTGCAACGGCCTCTTCGATCATCTCACACCAGATGTGACCGATGAGGATGTGAGACTCTTGGATACGTGCGGTGACGGTGGATGGAACAACAACACTGGCATCGCACATGTCCTTAAGTACACCGCCGCTACCGCCAAGCAGTCCAATGGTCCGTACACCGCGCTTCTTGGCCTCTTCTACAGCCAATACAACGTTCTTCGACGTTCCGCTGGTGGTGATGGCAACAAGCACGTCGCCTTCTCCTCCAAACGCTTCAACTTGACGTTTGAAGACATTATCAAAACCATAGTCATTGCCGCCGGCGGTCAGGATACTACTGTCCACCGTTAGGGCCAAGGCGGCAATGGCTCTGCGTTCTATCCCGCCCCGTAACCGTACTACCAATTCTGCTGCGAGGTGCTGACTATCTGCTGCACTTCCACCGTTTCCGCAGAACATGATGAGGTGTTTTGATACAGCACACGTAGCAAGGATCTCTCCACACCTGCGGATGTCTGCTGCGTGATCTGTGGCAAGTTGTTGTTTGGTGGCAACAGACTCAGCGATGAGGTCGGCTATTCGACGCTCGTTGAAGGGTTGAGGCATGGACAAAATTACGCGTCACAACGGCAGCAACAACGATCAATCCTCCAACAATGGCCGTACTCGATGGCACCTCGCCATAAAACAACCCCACCCACAATGGGTTGAGAAGGGGCTCCAGGACGGTGATCAACACTGCTTCGAGCGCCGTTACGGTCTTGATAGCCCAGGCATAAAGCACATAGGATAGTCCTAGCTGAAAAACGCCCAAAATCCCAAGCCGAATGAATGTATCGGCGTTTCCTGCGAATGGCTCGATAAAGGGCATACATACCAATGCAGTGAGGATGTTGCCAAAGAGAATGCTCTCTGTTGTTGATTCGCCCTTCTGTGCTCTCATAAACAACGCAACACCGGCAAAGGCAATGCCACTCAGAACAGCAAGAGTGTTACCAAGTATCGCACCTGGTGAAATAGCATCGAGGAAGAAAATCGTCATACCACACATCACAACGATCACAGCCAACACATCAATACGTGTTGGTTTCTCCTTGGTCACAAAAACACTGAAGAGTCCAACCCATATAGGTGCGGTGTATTGCAAGAGAATGGCATTAGCGGCAGTTGTGCTCTTGGTTGCCATTACGAAGAGGATCACCGTAAGCATATAACTCACGATACTCCCGATCTGTGCCTTTGACCACGTTGGACGCACATTGCGTTGCCATGCAAAGATCACAATGGCGGCTATTGCACTTCTCGCACCAGCAATGGTAAGGGGCGAGAGAGGCAACGTTTTGATAAGGAGTCCGCCACTGCTCCAGAGCAATGCGCACACAACAAGTGCAACAAGAGCACGAAGGTGTACCGGGATGGTCATCGAAGGAACAGCGCTGAACGTTTCATGGAGATTTCGAACTCCATGCGTGCAACATCCTGAGTTGTCGTGATCTTCTGCGTTGACGATGTGGTGATACCCGCAGGAGGGAATCTCGTATCAAGAGGAACAATGAGAGAGAAATCGGCAACAAGTGAGGCCTTGGATGGCGCGTCACCAAAGACCATCGTAAACGTTGGGGCCTCGGCTCGCGCAGTGACAGTTGCTGTGGGCATTGCGCCCGACGAATCAATGGATGCAAAGGTGACCGAGCCAGTGATCTTCTTCATGAGTCTGGACATCTCAGGACCCAAGACCTTCCGAAAGGCCGGAATATTCATCTTCCACGTTCCTCCAACGGCAACAGGCTTCTTTGCATCAAGGACGTTTCCGGTGCGCGAGCCCCCTTCACCCTTGATAACTTCTCCGAGAATACTGATGAGTGAGTCGGGGGCAGGAGCGTCGTTTACGGTGTAGACACTTCCGCTGTCGGAGAACCAACAACGAAGTTTTGTGCCGGTGGGGAGGAGGTCCACGGTGTCGCGCTGGGTCATTCGACGGAAGTCTCGGATCACTAGACGCTTTTCTTTTTCTTGGCCATCAACGGTGACGCTGATCACCTCACACTGTGCGTTGAGAATAACGAAAAGGCGGTCTGTTGAATCACCGCGCAATACATCGCTGATGTAGAGCTTTGTCTTGGTCACGTTTTCAAACGTGGTCTTGAGCAGATACCTGTCGTACTCCTTGATGCTACGGCCAAGTTTGAGTTCGTGTTTGACGGGTTGTGCCGATGCTGCAACAGAAAAAAGCGCGACGCAGAGGGCTGCTCTAAAGAAGTTTCGGGTTTGCATATCTACGAATGTACTCCTTCACGTCGAACTTTTTGGCGCAGCCGTTCGCATTCATGTATCGAACCTTTCCAAAGACTGGACGATCGAACCACGCCCTATCGTGCACGCCACCGATACTCCAGGCCAACCCGGCATACCCATTGGGGTCTCTTCCGTCTAGCTCATAAGTGTCATTTAATGCGATCCCGATTGCCAATGCCTCTTCGGGCGACGCGCTCCATTCCAGAAGTTTCTTGGCCCAATACATGCGCATATAGCCATGCATCTTGCCGGTTGTGAGCATCTCCAGCTGTGCCGCATTCCACAGGGCATCGTGCGTGCGAGCCCCCTCCCATTCTTCAAACGTGTAGATATGCTCTCGCGGGTCATTGCGATGTTCATTTAACGACAACTGCGCCCATGCCGGAAAACCTTCAAAGGAGTCGTAGCGGTCATTGTAGAACGTGAAGTTGTCGGCCAGCTCACGCCGAATGATCAGCTCTTCTAAGAATGATTCCACAGGATCATCCTCGGCTCCGGTGCGGGGTAAGGCGTTAACGTCCAAGGCCACACGTTGCGGTGCGATCAATCCAAAATGTAGGTACGGCGACAATCCAGACTGGCCGTTTTTTGTGGGGTCGTTGCGATGGACGTACCGCGCGATATCATCAACGATCGTCATTTCCACGGTTGGGGCACGGCCGATTCCCGTCCCACCCGTCGAATCACCCCACGGATGCCGTTCCACCTTTGGAAATTCCTCGAGGAATTCCGGCAACAGTCGGTTGATCTTGGGTCGGATAGTGTATGCGGCAAACTCCTGCTTCTGCGATACATGCCAACATGGAACGATGTTATGGGCGTCCACTTGATGCACAGGAATGCGAGACCCAGATGTGATACCATCCAACCATTGTTGCTTGATGCGAAGGGGCTCAAAATCCGTAACAAGAAGTGATGGCTGTAGTTGATCCAGCCAGGGGGGCAGCGCTGTGCGCGGATCGCCGTGCAACAGATGGTATCCGATGTTGTGTTCAGCGCAGTCCTGGGCCAACGTCTCCAAACCCGCATTCATGAAGTCGTACGCCCTGCTCGTAGCACCGAGATAGTTCGGCACGAGGCAGAATACAACATGAAGTGGTACACGTCGGTCCAAGGCAACGTGTTGAGCGTAGAGCAATGCCCAGTTGTTGTGAAGCCTTCGGTCTCGGTTGACCCAATACACAACAGCGCCTTCGCCAACCGGAGCGGTTAACGAAGGCGTGAGGTTACGAATGCGTTCTTTTTTGATGTTCATGTGCCGATCTCAATGCCACCTAGTGCAACGGTAGCATCAAGAACAAGCGTCGGGCCGATTACGTTCGGATCGCGGAAACGATTTGTTTTGTCTTCTATCCCGCCAAGGATCGGCATGCCTTTCACAAGGATGGTCCAGTGAGGCGGAACTTTCAGTTCGATACCACCACATACGGCCTTCGCCTTAAGGACAGCTAGGTTGCCTTGGATCTCGGCGCTGCGGAGATCTATCTCGAGTCCACCAAATACGGCAGATATCTCGCCCCCTTGAAAATTTCGACTGGTAACGCGGGTTTCACTGGCACCAAAGATGGCGCTGGTTGAGAGAATGTCTTGCTCATACGGCAGACCTTCACCCCCGCCAGACGTCTCGTTGTTCATTGCGTTGTGATGAGAGTTTTTTTTTCTGCTCACCAGCATCGATACACCGATCAGAATCAGAACAATTGGCCAGAAGGCATGCCAGAATCCGTCGATGATGTCGAGCCGACCGAGCTGCAACAATGCACCAACAGCAAATAGAATACTGTTGCCAAGAACGGAGCCGGATCGTGTAGCAAGCTTTGTAAGGGCTACGATCATCAGCGCAACAGGCCACCACGTGCTCACAAGAGGCCAAAACTCAACGATGTTGAATGCGTCCAAGAGGAGTCCGCCTCCAACAACAACGAATATCATACCCCATACAACCTGTCCGCCCACCGACTTTTGTCGTGAACCAAAATGCATCTGAAAATTATGCTGTGCGTTGTTCGGGTTGGGATCCATGAACAGCTCCGCAAATAGTGATCAAGCGTGGGTGCCACATTCAGCGCAATCTGCGCATTCTGCCGGCGAAGAGGCCATGGTACGCTCAAAAGCAACAATGGTTGCTACAACCTCACGTATCTGTTCCTCTGTAAGCTCGGGATAGATCGGCAAGGCTAATACCGTAGCTGCGAGACAGTTGGAGACAGGGAATGCCGCGTCATTCAAGTTCAGAGAGGAAAAACACTCTTGACGATGGAAGGGCACCGGGTAGTAGATCTCTGCTCCGATTCCCTTGGACTGAAGATGCGCGCGCAGAGCATCGCGATGTGCTGTTCTAATGGTGAACTGGTTAAAGATGTGTACGTCCTCGGCAGCTCCCTCGTGGACAGAGGCAGGAAGGAGGATGAGGTTGGCTTCATCGAATGTTGTGTGACCAACACCGGCACTTGCGCCTGATTCAATGAAAAGCTTTGTGTATAGTGCTGCATTGCGACGTCTGCCGGCATGCCATGAGCTCAGATGGGGGAGCTTCACGCGTAGGACAGCCCCCTGCATGGCATCGAGTCGGAAATTGCCGCCCATGATCTTGTGATAGTACCTCGGTTCCATCCCGTGATTGCGGATTTGACGAAGTTTTATGTTGAGATCATCTTCGTTTGTTGTCACAAGTCCACCGTCACCTAATGCGCCGAGGTTCTTTGTTGGATAGAACGAGAAACATCCAATCTCGCCGATCGCCCCCACACGTCGTCCATTCGGAGTTTGAGTGCCGATGGCCTGAGCTGCGTCCTCGATGATGGGGATGTTGTGTTCCTTGCCGATCGCAACAAGGGTGTCGATATCTGCGGCCTGACCAAACAGGTGTACGGGAATGATTGCCTTTGTGCGAGGTGTGATGGCCCTGCGAACCTGCTCAACATCGATGTTGAACGTTACATTGTCTACGTCTACAAACACAGGGGTTGCCCCAACACGAGAGACACATCCCGCCGTTGCAAAGAACGAAAATGAAGGCATGATCACTTCGTCGCCCGGTCCAATATCGTAGGCCATCATGGCCATGAGCAGAGCGTCTGTACCGCTGGACACGCCGATGGCATGTTTCACGCCCAGATAGGACTCGAGCTCGCGCTCCAGAGCATCAACCTCGGGCCCGAGAATGCTGATCTGGGACTCTGCAACACGAATGAGCGCGGCGTCGATCTCCGGCTTGAGTGCTTGGTACTGTATCTTTAGGTCAAGAAGCGGAACGGGCATGGAGGGTCTCAGATCAAGGGTATGGAATCCACAAAACTAGGCAGAACCAACCGACGGACGTGGCTTGTAGCTATTGGTGCGACTCTTGGAGCCCTGCCAATACTGCATTTGCTGCGATTGTATCTATCACCTGATGAGCAGAACCACGCACGTACGGTGCCTTTAGGTCCTGTTGATGCGGTTATTGCGGACGGAGAGCACAAACAGATCGTAATCGACGGCGCGGCAGTACTCCTCTCGCGTGTGGGTTTGGAGGTAACGGCACTCGACCTTACCTGCACGCATACTTCGTGTCCGCTCAAGGTAGACCTACATCTCCGCCGTATCCTCTGCGGATGTCACGGTGGCGCGTTTGACATGAATGGCACTGCCATCAAAGCACCACCCACCCAGCCACTTCGTCAATTTGAAACCCGCATCACCAACGGCGATTTGTTTCTCCGCATTCCGGCAAGGGGCTCTGCATGACCCCTCATTGGACCAACCGGCTGGGGCTTCCAATAGCACGGCTAGGCACCCTGCTAGGTGCAATGGTGATCGTACAAGTTGTTACGGGAACCTTGCTGGCATTGTGGTACGTGCCTTCACGAAATGCTGCCACCATGTTGGATGGCAGGATGGCGACTGTTTCCAGCGAGCAACGGATAGAGACTATTGGAAACTTCATCGACACGCTTGGCGTCCATGGCCAGCCAACGCTTGTGCCGGCGCGCAGGGGAGACGCAGTTCCAAGTCAAGCAGCGGCCAGTGTGGCCGTGAACATTGCCAACGCTCCCGCGGGTGAATTTCTTCGGAATATCCACCACAATGCCACCGGGTGGCTGTATACTCTGAGCATACTCTGGCTCGTTATGCTTGCCCTTAGCAGGGCGTATCGTAAAGATGGCCCCTTATGGATTCGGGCTGTATTTGTTGTGATCCTCGTGCTTATCGGGGCATGGTCCGGCCGACTCCTCCCGGATGACGTATACGCCGAGATCTCCCGTCGAATCGTAGGCCACGAACTCCAAGAAGCCCCATTCGGAAGTTTCTTTGCAACCCTTTTTGGTGCTGATCCTTCGCACCCACTCCTTTCTCGCACCTTTGTAATGCACGCCCTCGTTGGCGCAGCCCTCTTGTCACTACTCTGGAAG
>DATGWS010000023.1:0-2313 GCA_035299365.1 Candidatus Didemnitutus sp. | reverse complement strand
AAGGCGGCTGCAAAGGAACCTGCTGTAAAAAAGACAGCGGTAAAGAAGGTGGCTGCGAAGAAGAAGCCGGCGGCAAAAAAAACGGCCGCCAAGAAGGCGGCCGTTAAAAAAGTGCCGAAGGCCTGATTACTTCACAAAGAGCATCTCTCGGTACGATGGTAGCGGCCAATGGTCGTGTGCCGTAATGCGTTCGAGAGCGTCGGCTGCTTTACGAACAGCATTCATCGCAGGCAACACGTTATCGCGCATGTGGTAGGACTTGCTGTGCACGCTGTCTCCCCCGAGTTCATCATTCTGCGCACGAAGAGCAACGATGGCGTCCGATAGGTTATTCACTGCACCGGACATCTCGTCAACTGCCCGTTGCACAGCCGTGATCGACGTGCCGGTTGCCACCATCTCACGCAGGTGACGTAGCGCTCCGGGTAGGATCTGCGTCTGGGCAATCCATTCCGTTGTCTCCCCTTCGATGTTCACCGTCTTGAAGTATTGGTCCAACATCACTTCCTGACGGGCCTCAAGTTCACGTGCGCTGAGAACGTTATAGGACGAGAAGAGCTTTACATTCTTCTCTTGATTCAACATTTCGATCGCATCTACAGATGTAGGCAAACTCAGGAGCCCACGCTTCTCAGCTTCCTTGTGCCACTTACTTGCGTATCCGTCGCCATTGAAGATGATGCGGCCATGTTTTGCATAGGTTTCCTTGAGCACTTCTGTAAGTGCCGTTTCGAACGTTTGCTTCTTCTTCATGCGTGCTTCGATGGCTGCCGACAATACATCGATAGATTCCGCTGCAATGGTATTGAGCACCGTGATCGGGAACGACACAGATTGCGATGAGCCCACGGCACGGAATTCGAACTTGTTACCCGTGAATGCAAATGGTGATGTACGATTGCGATCGCCGGCATGCTGAGGGAGTTTTGGAAGTACTTGTGTACCGAGTCCAAGAAGTCCGGAACGTTTCGAAGAGCCCCCTTTTCCACTTACGAGGCGTTCGTAGATCTCAGAGAGCTGATCACCAAGGAAGATGGACATGATAGCAGGGGGCGCCTCATTTGCCCCGAGACGATGATCGTTGGATGCAGAGGCAACACACGTGCGAAGTATGTCTTGATGTACGTCTACAGCACGGATCATCGCAGCGCAGAAGAAGAGAAACTGCATGTTGTCATGCGGTGTCTCTCCGGGCTCAAGGAGATTCTGTCCAAGCTCCGTTGCCATCGACCAGTTTACGTGTTTGCCGGAGCCATTCACACCTGCAAATGGTTTCTCGTGCACAAGACAGACAAGTCCGTACCGACGAGCCGTGTTCTTTAGGACCTGCATCACGAGTTGTTGGTGGTCGGCAGCTATGTTGGCCTGCTCAAAGATCGGGGCCACTTCATATTGCCCCGGTGCAACTTCGTTATGACGTGTTTTGATAGGAATGCCCAACGCATAGAGTTGATGCTCTGCGTCGGTCATAAACGTGAGGATCCGGTCAGGGATAGAACCGAAGTAATGATCTTCGAGCTCTTGCCCGCGCGGCGGACGGGCACCGAAGAGAGTACGTCCGCACATAACGAGGTCCGGACGACGGTAGAAGAACTCCTCGTCGATGAGGAAATATTCTTGTTCAGCACCTATCGTGGCTTCTACTCGTTGTGTATCTGTATCCGAGAACAACCGCAAGGCACGTAGGGCCGACTTGTTAACAACCTCCATCGATCGCATGAGTGGCGTCTTGTTGTCGAGCGCATCCCCTGTCCACGAAGCAAATGCCGTTGGTATGCATAGCGTTGCGCCGTTTGGGTGACGCATGATGAAGGCTGGCGACGTTGGGTCCCATGCCGTGTAGCCACGTGCCTCAAACGTAGCACGCAATCCACCACTAGGGAATGACGATGCATCGGGCTCACCTTGAATCAGCTCTTTACCGGAGAACTGCGATATCGCTGTTCCATCACTTGTTGGCGTTACAAATGATTCGTGTTTTTCCGCCGTGAGTCCAGTAAGGGGCTGGAACCAGTGTGTATAGTGCGTAGCCCCCTTCTCCATTGCCCACGTCTTCATTGCTAATGCCACTGTGTCGGATATTGCCGGATCGAGTGCTGCACCACGCTCGGTTGTAGCCAGCAGGGATCTCCACACCGGCTTGGATAGGCGCTGACGGAGTTCCTCCATCGTGAGTACGTCGCTGGCAAAGACCTCTGTGACTACATCAGAAGGTGTTGGAAATGCAACGCCATCGAGACGCCAGTTTCTGGCTACGGAGGCAATATCAATAGAGTTCGGCATGTAGGTTAACGTTCGATGGTGATGGGAATG
>DATGWS010000022.1:0-10521 GCA_035299365.1 Candidatus Didemnitutus sp. | reverse complement strand
CGGTAGGGGGCTGGATGGCTATCATCATTCCTGCCGGACTTGCCTACATCGCCATCCATATCTATATCACACAGTGATACGGTAGTCTTCTACAGGAACACCACCAATGATGTGTTCTTGGATGATACGTTCGAGGACCTTTGGTGTGCAGGAATGATACCACACATTGTCGGGCTGGATAACGGCTATCGGACCCATAACACAGATGCGCAGACAATTTGCCTTTGTGCGAAAGACCTGACCAGGACCATCTAGGTCCAGTTCTTTAAGGCGACCCTTGAGATAGTCCCATGCCTCAAGACCCTTCTCTTCACTGCAACACTTTGGCTTGGATTGGTCTGCACACAAGAAAATGTGTTTGGAATGGCTGCCGATCCCAAGGTCCTTGGACTTCTCAGCCAGTTTATCGGAGGGTTTCACTTTTTCTTCTTTGAGGTAGACGTAGTGGACGTAGGCTTAACTGCCGATTCAACAACGAGTCCTGCAGCGAATGTGCTTAGTGTTGATTTCACTTCAGTGTAGAGTTCGCGTTGACACATCCCCAGAGCCACACACACTCCCTTGGACCCCGAATAGATATAGCCGTAATACATGATGGTTGCATTCGGTGTTGGGAGTTCGATCACGATCTCAACCATCGGCATACCGTTAACCGTTACGTTACGTTTCTCAACAACCTTTGCATTCGGCGCATCTTCCTTCATACCGTTCAAGAATCCCTCGATGAACTCGTCCATCGGCATAAATTCCTTGAAGGATAAGAGCATCCCTCGCATGTTGCCATCGGCATGTTCAAACTGATAATCAATGGCCGGATTAGGAACCGAGTCCTTTAGTGCCGTCCACTGCTGAGGATCCATGTAGAACGTGGAGTTCTTCAGTTGGTATACTGCAGTTGCAGCCTTGCTCTTCACAATCTTTTCGCCCGCAGGTGCAGGTAGAAAAACATTGCCGGCAATGGCATTCGCCCCAAAGATCGAAGCAGTATAGGCACAATGAACACAGGCGGCTGCATCAATAGCGCCAACTGTTAGCAGAACAACGAGTATTCGGATCATAGAGTATTTAGGATGTGGATCGTGAGCGAAGGAAGGTTCTGACCGTTACCGTCACATGAATGAGACAGAGCACAGCGGTTGAACCGATCACAAAAATATCTCCTGGACGGTCAACTACGGCACCAAAGAGCATTCTGGCTAATCGGGGTATAGCCGAGGCCGTAAAGATCATCGCAACGGCACTCACCGCCAAGGATGCCGCCAACATTCTCCTATTCGCCTCAAAACGCATTATGGAACGTCCCAAGAGTGCCAAAACGCCCCCTGTCAGTAACGGTACAAAGGCCGTTATAGATCTTGTTAGCGCAAAGCCACCGGCACCGAGCAATACAAGGAGCAGACCGATGACTACGGAACTCATGTGTTGGGAGTAGCAGGAGGTGATGAGGGGGCTTCTCCCTGGCGTGCCAGCCGGACGCCTAGAGCGTCGGCAGCTGTGAGGATGCCAATGTTGATCTCGTGTTTGAACAACGCTTCATCCGGCAGAGTGGAAGCATCTGCGAATATTGTTACCGTAATCGTAAGTCCAGCAGGCGACAGTTCGGTAAGGGCAACGGAGATCTTCCCAGGTTCCTTCACAGTGAGCGGATGGCTCATGGCCATGGATCTTACGGCATCTACAAATGCCTGCGTTTGTTCTACCGGAGTTGTTTGTTCAATCACAACCAGCGTACGATACCTGCGGAGTTTGCGCAACTCAAGATTGTCGATGGTCATGTCCGCCATCCGGCCATTTGGAATGGAAACAAGACTATCTGCAAACGTTCGGATTCGTGTACTTCTGAATCCGATTTCTTCTACGATCCCTTCAGCCCCCTGCACGATGATCCAATCACCAACGGCAAACGGTTGATCGGCAACGATCATCACAGAGCCAAACAGATTCTTGATGGTGTCCTGTGCCGCAAGAGCAAGGGCCACACCACCAATGGACAGTCCGGTAAGGATGGCGGCAACATTCACGCCGAGGAAACCGAGAACGAGTGTGATGCCAATGGCAATGACAATCACTTTCAATGCAGATGCGATCAAGGGGGCCAATGTTGTTGCCGCACCCCGACCATTTTCTCTATGCCGAAGCACATGATCCATGATTCGAAGGCAAACAAGATCGACAAATCGATACACCGCTATCACAAGGAATGTGATGGCAAGTGCATCCACCCATGTTGAGATCTTCGCCGCTGTTTGAGCTTCTAACCCTACCAGTGGCAATAGTAGCTTACCAGTCTCTGCAACTATACTTAGCGCAAGACCCCGCGCCACTGCCTTTACTAGTCCGGCATCTGCATCAACATGAACCCGCTTCAACAGCCATTTCGCAACAGCACCGATCAACCTTCGAAGCAAGGAGGCTACGATAGAACCCCCAACCACAAGCGCGGCAAGGATCATCCACTGGAGTGAAGTAAGACCTAGCATGTTGCAGTTACGGAGGTACTCAGTTACAGAGTTACGGGGTTACGGGGATACGAAAGAAGTTCGCTGTTCACTGTTCGCTGTCCGCTGTTCAAGCGCCTGGTACGTTCAACGTGGCGAACAATGCTGTGATCTCGCTCACCTTCATCATTCCCTTATCGCCTTCACCGTGTATGCGGACTGCAGCAGAATCGTTTTCGATTTCCTTGCTACCAACAACAAGCGCAAAAGGGATCTTTTTCTGCTCGCTCTCGGCCACCTTACGGTTGATCTTCTCATTGCGTAGATCACAATGAACACGGAGCCCCATTTTTTCGAACTCTGCAGCAAGGTCTTGCGCAAAGCTGTGATGAGCGTCGGCGATCGGTAGAATGCTTACTTGCGTTGGTGCAAGCCAGAACGGGAAGTTGCCGGCATAGTGTTCGATAAGAATAGAAATGAATCTTTCCATTGAGCCGAAGGGGGCTCTGTGGATGATTACCGGACGATGTTTTGTGTTGTCTGCACCCACGTATTCCAGATTGAATCGTTCTGGCATCACGTAGTCCACCTGCACAGTACCAAGCTGCCATTTGCGACCAATGGCGTCGCGTACGATGAAGTCGATCTTCGGTCCATAGAATGCCGCTTCACCCTCACCAATGAAATACTCAAGATTCATTTCATCCGCAACGGCCTTGATCTCTGCCTGTGCACGTTCCCAGTTCTCGAGATCGCCGCCATACTTCGCTGCGTTATCATCACGGAAGGAAAGACGTGTGCTTACATCCATGCCGAACGTCTTGAAGACGAGCTGTGTGAGTTCCACAACATTCTTGATCTCGTCCTTGAGCTGCTCGTGTGTGCAGTAGATGTGCGCATCGTCCTGTGTGAACCCACGGACACGGGAGAGACCGTTGAGTTCGCCCGACTGTTCGTAGCGGTACACGGTACCGAATTCAGCTAAGCGTACTGGCAGATCTCTGTAGGATCTTGGCTTCGAAGAATAGATCTGGTGATGATGTGGGCAGTTCATTGGCTTGAGCAAGTACTGCTCGTCTTCTACCGTGATCGGGTCGAACTGCGAATCGGCATAGTACGGATAGTGTCCGGACGTCTTGTAGAGTTCAAGGTTGCCGATATGGGGTGTGATCACTTCCTGATATCCACGCTTCACTTGTTCTTCGCGAAGGAATGCTTCCAGACGTCTGCGCAAAATGGTACCGTTTGGAAGCCACACCGGCAAGCCCCCTCCCACCATTGGCGTGATCATATAGATTTCGAGTTCCTTGCCAAGCTTGCGGTGATCTCTGCGTTCAGCCTCTTCCCGCTGCATGATGTATTCGTCGAGCTGCGCCTTCTTCGGAAAGGCAATGCCGTAGATGCGTGTGAGCTGCTTCCGCTTTTCATCACCTCTCCAGTAGGCACCGGCAACCGAGAGTAGTTTTGGATACTTGATCAATCCGGTTGAAGGAACGTGAGTACCCCTACAGAGATCTGTGAAATCGCCCTGACGATAGAAGGTGATCTCACTGTCCTTGAGCCCATCGAGCAGTTCGAGCTTGTATTCGTCACCCTTCTCCGTGAAATAGGCAACGGCATCTCCCCACGTCATCTCAACACGTTCGTACGGAACATCTCGCTTAACGAGTTCCATCATCTTCGCTTCAATCTTCGGTAGGTCTGCAACACTGAGCTTCACTTCACCGGGCAGATCAACATCGTAATAGAACCCTGCTTCAATGGGAGGACCGATCCCAAACTTCACGCCGGGATACATACTCTCCAGGGCTTCGGCCATCAAGTGGGCCGTGGAGTGCCAGAAGATCTCCTTACCCTCGTCGTTGTCGAAGGTCACGATGCGGATTGTAGCGTCCATGGTGATCGGACGCGTTAGGTCATACGGCTTGTTGTTGACGTAGATACCAACAGCCACGCGGGCCAGGCCATCGGAAATGCTCTTGGCGATATCCATACCGCTTGCACCCACAGGGTACTGCCGCACGTCGCCATTCGGAAGGGTGATATTGATCATGAGGCGAAATTACGGAGTTACGGAGTTACGGAGTTACGGAGTTACTCAGTTACAGAGTTACGTCACCGCTTCGCTCTGGGTACTGTATCCTTGAACCTTCGTACAGATCAAACTCAAGGAGTCGGCATTCCAGGTCTGCGCTCCAGAATGTGATTCGGCGCTTGGAGCGAAGGCCAATCTCTTTTGCAAGGGAGAAGTTGCCGGTGAATACGTAGCCTGTATACCCGCGGAACTTCTGCTTGTAGAGATCGCCGATCTCGCGATAGGTGGTGCGAAGTGCCCGTTCGTCTCCGAGGCGGATACCGAACTCAGGGTTCATGATCACAACTGGTGTGTGTTCGCTATCTGACTCTTGTGCGTGGGATTGGGCGAATGCGGGTGGCGTGACCTCTCTGAAATCTGCCACCGTGAATGACACAGCTACACCGGCACGTTTTGCATTCTCACGTGCTTGACGGATAACACGTATATCGTTGTCCGAACACAGGATTTTGAGGTCGATCTTGGTATCTACTTGTGCAATGGCTTCCTTTCGCATCGTCTGCCAAACACGAGGATCTACAGGCAAAAGGTGCATAAATCCGAATCCGTCACGCATGGATCCCGGAGGGATCTTGCGTCCTATGAGGGCGGCTTCGATACCTAGTGTTCCGCTTCCCGTCATTGGGTTGACAAATGGAAGGTGCGGTGCCCATTTCGTGGACAACACAACGGCTGCAGCTAATGACTCACGCATCGGTGCCTTGCCGGAACTAATGCGATATCCTCTGTCGGAAAGGGGCGTGCCCGACGTGTCAACATAGATCATCAAAGACTCGTCGTGCCAGTAGAGAAACACAACAGACATGGACGTATCGGGACCTGAATCGGGGCGAATTCCACGGACCGTTCGAATGCGATCTACAACGGCATCCTTGCAACGCATGTTGGCATACATCACGTTATCAATACTCTTGGTATCAACACTTCCGATCACACTCACATAACCCTTTGCCGGGATCCACTGATCCCACTCCACACTGTTCACTGCTTCATACATTTCATCAGCCGTGTTTGCTTCCCATGCACCAAGGCGGAACAACACACGGTGGGCTGTGCGAAGCCAAAGGTTAAGGCGAAGACAGTCGTCAAGTGTGCCTTCGATCTCTACGCCCGACGGATACTCGGCCTTTACTACGTAGCCTAAAGCTTCAAGCTCAAGACGAAGGATGGGAGGAATGTTCCGTGCACAGGTGCAGAGAATCGTAGACGTTGTCGTCATCGTATCAGCCATGGGAGGACTGGACTGTTTCCAGCTCGGATTTGTTGAACACAGTGCGCAGGGTCTCACACAATTCGTCAACGTCATTGCGTGTTATGATGAACGGCGGTACAAAACGGATGACGTTCCCGGCCGTTGCATTGGCGATCACACCGTGTTCTAGAAGGTTCGGAATGAAGGGCGCTGATTCAACGGAGAGTACAAGGCCTTGCATACAGCCACGGCCACGTACCTCGAGAATGAGGTTTGGGAATTGTTTGTGAAGAACATGCAGTTGGGTAGTAAGGTAGTTGCCAATCTCACGAACGTTGTCTAGGAGTCCGGACATCACTTCATGTAAGACCACACTGCCCGCAGCACATGCAACGGGATTGCCACCATAGGTAGTGCCGTGCATCCCCCGTTCAAAGAGTGCAGCTGCTTCATGCGTAGCGAGAATCGCACCTAGTGGCAGACCGCCACCAACAGCCTTTGCAATAGTTACGATATCTGGCTTCACGCCAAATCGATCAAAGGCAAAGAAGTCCCCTGTTCTCCCGATACCACTCTGTACTTCGTCTGCAATAACTAAGAAGTTGAATTTCTCTTTCAGACGCCAGAGCGCTGATACGAACTCAGTTGTTACTTCTGCAATGCCCCCTTCTCCTTGAAGAAACTCAAGCATCACGGCTGTTGTGTGTTCATCGATGCGAGATTCAAGGGCGTTCACGTCATTGAAGGGCAACACAACGGTATTGGGAAGGAAGGGGCCCATTCCATCCTTGTACAACGCCTTATCCATGAGCGACAGTGCGCCGTAGGTGCGGCCATGAAAACCGCCCGAAAATGCGATCACATCGGTCTTAGAATGCACGCTGCCAAAACGCCGAGCCATCTTGAGTGCGCCCTCCGTTGCTTCTGCACCGGAGTTGCTGAAGAAAACTCTGGGATAGCCGGAAGCAGCTACGAGTTGCTCTGCAAGCATGACCTGGGGTTCTTGGTAGAATACATTGGATACGTGCATGTAGCGACGTATCTGATGTTCCACTGCTTCGATGATCCCGGGATGGGAGTGGCCAAGTGCATTTACAGCAATGCCTCCCAACATATCGAGGTACGATCGACCATTGAGGTCTACTATGCGCGTTCCCTCTGCTCGATCAATGGCAAGGGGAATGCGACGGTAGGTCTGAAAGACGACGGCATGCTCACGTTCAATGAGCATGCCGCTTGGTGATGCGGTTTGTGAAGAGTCCATCTACTTTGTGATGATCGTGATCTCAACTCGTCTGTTCTGTTGTCTGCCTTCTTCAGTGTCATTCGTTGCCACCGGCTTGCGTTCTCCATAGCCCTTGGGCACAAGGCGAGACCTATCGATGTTGCCACGCTTGATGATATATGTCACAACTGATTCGGCCCGCTCTTCGGAAAGAACCTGGTTGTATTGGTCGCTTGCGATTGCATCCGTGTGTCCACCGATCTCTATCGTCATGGCAGGAGCTGCCGTTAGCATGTCTGTGATGCGATTAAGTTCCGGAAAAGACTCCGGACGTAACGTTGCCTTCTTGTAGTCGAAGAAGATATTGTTCAGCTCCGCAACACTCCCTGCTTCTATCGGAACCAAGAACAAGTCACGTTTGATCTCGGTGTATTCTGTTAGTCCGGAAAGATCGAGATTATCGTTCACCGAAAGATAGTTCGGTGCCGAAGCACGGAAGCCATATTTACCACCGGCAGGCAACACGATCTTATAGTTGCCTGTTGTTGGTGTGGAACGTGCTCGCCCAACTTCTTTTCCTTCCGGAAGGATTTCATAGATGATATCTGCTTCTACCGGTTCGTTGGTCTTCTTGTTCAGCACGCGACCAGAGATAAGCACTACAGGGCGAGGGCGTACCTTTTCTGGAAGTTTGATGCGGAAGATATCTCCCGCACCGAACGTGTTGCTATATGAAACGTAGTAAGCATAGTCACCGGCCGCAGGGATGGTGTAATACAAGTCCCATCCTGCCGTATTGATCGTTGGACCGAGATTCTCCGGTGCAGTCCAGCTCGTCCAGGTAGAGTCAAGACGACGTGTGACAAACACATCAAAAGCCCCATAGCCCCCTTGACCGTCTGATGCGAAGTAGAGCGAAGAGTTGTCGGAGGCGATAAACGGAGTTGCTTCGTGACCGAGCGAATTAACCGTTACGCCCATGTTCACTGGCTCTGAGAATGAACTGTCTTCCTGACGGAAACAAACATAGAGATCCTTACCGCCACGTGAGTCTTTGCGTTCAACGGCAAGAATCAGTGTTCGGTTATCGTTAGCCAGTGAATATTCACCGAATCGGTTGTCATTGTAGAAGTTCTTAATCACAACTGGTTTCGGTACAGACCATCCATCGGCCGTACGATGTGAGATGGCTATACTGCGTTGCCGGTTTGTAGCCGCACTGTATCCATCACCGATGATGATGGTGTTGCCATCCGGAGTGATCGAGCAGAGATAGTTGTTGTCCCGGTTATTCAGCGGAATACCAACGTTCTTGGCAAGGCCCCACTTTCCATCAGCCTGAACCTCACTAAGCCAAATATCCTGACGTCCGCCACCAATGTTCTCTGGTGAATGGCTGCGACAGAAATACAAGGCAAGCCCATCCGGTGAGATCACAGGAAGGATGTCATCGTATTGACCGTTCACGTTGGGTCCAACGTTCTGAGGTAGATACGTGGAGTCCGTCACTTGGGCGTATGCTTGGGAGCACAAACCGAAGCCAAGGACGACGATGATCGCCAGGATCTTCCGCACGTGTGTCAACTCACTTACCCTTTACGATCGAGAACGTGATCTTCTCAAGTGGACAATCACCGGCATCGCGCGGACTGTTCACAACAATGTCTGCTACTTCCATACCGCTGACCGCTTCTCCGAAGGCTGTGTATTGGTTATCGAGCCATGGCGAGTCTGCAACACATAGGAAGAATTGACCACTGAAACTGTTCGGATCTTGTGTACGTGCGGCCGAAAGGACTCCGCGGACGTGTTTTTTGCTGTTGAACTCTGCCTGGACCTTTTCCTTGTATCCACCGCTACCCCATGAGTTGCGTGGTTGATCCTTTGTATTCGGGTCTCCACCTTGGATCATGAAGTTCGGAATCACACGGTGGAAGGCCAAGTCATCATAGAATCCTTCAGCAACTCGTGCATCAAAGAACGCACAGTGTTTTGGAGCAACATCCGGCCAGAGTTTGAGCTCGATCTTGCCGAGTTCCTTGTTTCCCTGCTTCACGGTTATGATGTACGTCATGGTCTTATCTTCCTTCTTCTTTTCTTTTTGAGCCGATGCATCGGCCGTGGCGAATACGCCCATCAAAAGGGCAACAACTGTAAAACTTGCGAGGAACTGCATATTCTGCTCCGGTTTTCCGAATGGTGTTATTTGCGTTTGATACTGTTGATGATGACGGACGTTCGCGGAATTCCGTCCGTTTCACCGAGCGGACCCGGTTCCACATCTATACTTCCGATCTTGTCCACCACATCCATCCCGTCTATGACGTTACCAAAAATCGTGTATTGGTACGGAAGTGTAGTGGCTTTATCGAGGCAAATGAAAAATTGACTCGTTGCACTGTTTGCTACGGGCTTGCGTGCCATGGCTACAACGCCCTTGAGGTAGCCCCTACGAGCCGTAGGGAGGAGCGGGTCCAGTTCGTCTTTAAGGGGCTTTCCCGACGCCGTGGTACCGCCTCTGCCCCATTCTGACCGAGCCTGCCCATCCCGCGTCTTGGGATCGCCGGCCTGAATCACAAAACCACGAGAAACCCGGTGAAACAGGATCCCGTCGTAGAACTTCTTTGACACCAACCCCAAGAAATTGGTCACGGTAGCCGGTGCATCGTTCCCATAGAGCTCAATAGTGATAGGCCCCATATTCGTTTTTACGAGTACGGTATCAGTGGCAACTACAACGATTTCAGGAATGGTATCGGACACAACGGTCCTTTCAGAAGCACTCGGAGGGGGCTTGAGTTGTTCAATAGCCGCTGGCGCTTCTTTTTCTTCAGTACTGCAGCCCGTAAAGAGCAATACACTTCCAAGGGCTATGCGATAGACGATAAAGACGTTAAGGCTGTGGGTACGGAGATATTTGAGGAGGAAGGCAATTGACCAATATCCACTCACCAGTGCTGCAATAGTTGCTACGGCAAGTTGGAGTCCGCCGTTGTCTAGCGTAAGATTCTTCACTTCATGAGCAAACTCCAACACTCCGGCTGCAAGGACGGCAGGGATGGAGAGCAGGAACGAAAACCGCGCTGCATGTTCACGCGTCATCCCACGGAAGAGAGCAGCCATGATGGTAGTGCCACTGCGCGAGCTTCCCGGAATGAGAGCCAGACATTGAGCAGCACCAACTGCAAGGGCATCAACAAATGTGAGATCAGACGTAGTGCGTGTGAATGATGCGCGCCGCTCGGCTATCCACAGTACAACGGCCACACCAATAAGGCTAACGCCGATGAGGTGCAAGTCCTTAGTGAGTGAGCCCTCGAGGAGGTCCTTGAATGCCAACCCAACAATGACTATGGGCAACGTACCAACGATAACGAACCAGCCGAGTCTAGAGTCAGCACTCTGCTCTCGGAATGCCTTCCTACCAGATCCGAGGTTCTCTACAAGCCAGCAACGGCTCGTCTTGATGATGTCTGTGCGGAAGTAGGCGATCACGGCTGCCAACGTTCCAAGTTGAATCGTTGCCATGAAAGACGTCCACTGTTCCGGATGTGCAGGGTCTATCACACCG
>DATGWS010000021.1:0-8347 GCA_035299365.1 Candidatus Didemnitutus sp. | reverse complement strand
ATCTGCTAATGTGCTAATGTGTTAATCAGGGCCACCGCACATTAGCAGAAAAACTCTACCGCTTCTTATTCGCTCTGAACGCTGCCTTGATGTTGTTGTCGATCTTGGACTCGTTCTTTGAGTCTGCGGGATCGAGAATCTCGCCATCCTTGAAGAAGGTGGCCCGTGCATCAAACATGAGCGACAAGATCAATGGCGTTGCATCGCTTGCAGTAACCGATGTTTCGAACTTGATCGTGATGTTCGAGGTAGCATCACTGCGGTAAACAAAGCGCTCGCGTACTCCATTGCGTACGAGCCAGCCTTCGATGATCGAGGTGTAACGATCGCCCGTTACGAAGTCACGATAGACTGTGTCTCCGGCATAGGAAGGGGCTTCACTTGAAGAGAACCGATGAATTTCCCATTTGATCTTCTCATACGTGCCATTCGGTACAGAGGTTGATGCTACAACGCGCACTCCGGTGCTATCTGCCATGTAGAGGAATGGCTGAAGCTTGATGTTCTTGTCGTTGGTTGAGTCCGTAGTGTCTGCATTGTTGTCCGGATGAAGGATCATGCGAGAGACGAGGACACGAACCCTTGTTACCGTGATCGAATCAACGATGGAACCACCTTGAACACGATCTGAGGACTTTACGAAGGAACTCACCGTAGAATTGGCAAGTGATGATTCAACCGTTACGTTGCCGTCAGTTGATGTAGAGTCGCCGGCACAGGAAAAGGCGAAAAGTGAGGCCGCAATGGCGATGGCTGCTAGGATGCGCATAGGAGAACTCTTTCGTATGGTGCAATAGAAACTGTTCAGCGGATGAGAAGGGTGGTGGAACCACGGACAGATGTGCCGTTGAGTACCGACACCACATACACCCCTGTCGGGAGCGTAGACACGTCCAAGGAGACGTTTGTTCCCGCCACTGCGTGCCTCAACACCTCTACACCGGTCACATTGTATACCCGAATCTGAGAATCTGTCTCGGTAACAGTCATGGAGACTGTGCCACTTTCGGAAGGATTGGGTGAAGCAACGATCTCATTGTTTACTCCACTCTCTTCAACGTTAGTGGTTTGCCCAACAAACTCTAGTCGATACCACGGTGTTGCGTATTGCTGCGTATTCAAGGTTGCCGTGAACTTTCCACCTGTCTTGCGCTCAACGATGAGTGGCACACCGGAGCTAGCGCCACTGCTCGTAAGCGGATGGATTTTTAACGTATCAAAGAGTGGCGCTGTGATAGTGAAGCGCATTGTAGCACCTTCCATCTGCATTGGACCATTCCCCCATGTGACGAACTCACCTGTCTGCGTATTGAATTGTGTTCCAACATTCTGAGCGCGGGTACTGATCGCGAGCAAACTACTCGACGATGAAACGATTGGATCCGTGGTTAAGGATGAGATCGAAAGCGTAGGCGCTGTAGTGCCGGAAGTTTGCTCAATGATCATCGATGGCAGCGACGTGATTTGTCCGACGCTACCTCCTGAGAGGCTGATATAGTGCGAAGTTACTACACGCAATGTACCGCGTGTAGCATCCCAAAATATCTGCTCGTTTTCAGCATCAAGAGCAGCAATGTCCACTTGATCGCTTAAGGCTGAGATATCGCGATGTGGCAGGAAGGACTCCGTAGAAGCAACTTCCGGATTCATTGAAACTCTGCGGAAGAGCGGCATTCTCGCATCAGGCGATACACTCAAGGAGAATGCCTGTTGCACATGGAAACGGGGCTGATCGATAGCTTCCTGCGTGTTATCAATGACAATCTCTTTTACAGAGGGTACTACATCGCCCCTTCTCATCATGGCTGATGTAAGCGGAAACAGACTAATCACATTGGGCTTATCGAACAGATTCCAGTAGGAGTTTGAGTCGGCCTTTGAAGCACCTGCCCGAGGAGACTCAGTAAAGATCCCAAAGATGATACCATCCCAATCTTGCAGTCCGGCATATGCCGGAAGAACTGTCATTAACTCTGATTGATACGAAAGAGGATAGGCCGTGCCCGCATTGGACATAACGAAGGCCTTCCCTTTTACATGGTTCTGTGCGGACGCATAGATTGTTCCACCATATTGCTCAACAAGCATAGAGTTCGCTCCACTACGCCAATCAGTTGACGAGAACACATCGTACTCACGTGCCGCATGGAGCTCAAAGAACGACGTAAGCCTTGTTGACGGACACATCAGTACATCGCTCTTCAGCGTGTCTCGTACGAATCTGCGAACACCTTGAAACAAGCCCCGTAGGTGCTCATAATTAAACGTGGCATTGTCCTTATACCGAGCATTGGAGATGTCTCCGGCCAGCGCTAGGCTCCTTGGAACGGAATTGCGCTCTATGCTCTCTCCAGTGCGCAGACCAGAGGTTGCTATCTCCTTGAACTGAACATCGTCGACGAACACATCGCCACTATCAGCACCAAGGAAGAAGGACACGTTGGCTGTTGCCTCATCGGTCGCTCTGGATGTGAACGAAAAACTGAACTGTTTCCATTCGGAGGTGATCGTTACCTCTTCACTGAGTCCATACGCATTGTAGGGATACGTTCCATTGTAGACGTAGGTAAGGAATGTTCTCGAACCGCGCTGCGGGGTGGTCTTTGCCCAGAACGTCATCTGATACCGACCTAGTCTCTTAAGCTCGGGGAGTCTCTGAAAGAGATTGATGCCATAGGTGTAGACAGGATCGCCAATGGAGTTGATGCGCACACGGCCCGAAGAAGCACCTTCTTTCTTTTCCGCATCACTGTATTGCAGAAGTGCTTGTGCGCCTGACTCCGTATTAACGCCAAGCTGCCACGCGGCGCTGAACGGGTCCTCAAAACCTCCGTTGCGAATCATGTTTGCCGTTGATGCCGGAATTGATGTCCAAGCATTGTTCAATGCCGCATCTGTAGAATAGCCCTTTTTCTTGAGCCAAGAGATCCACAGTGAGTCGATCAGCGCAATGTGCTCTGAGCCGGAATTATTCGCGAAGGTCCCATTTGGACGCACAACATCACCCGTATAGAGCCAATAGGCCAAAAGTGATGCGTCCTCTGCAGCGATGATATAGGCAAGTGCAGGATCGTCCTTGTATGCAACCCCGGTGAAGGAATTCGTGTGTGTGAGTAAGAGTCCGATGATAGACCGGTGGATCTTTTGAACTGCCGAGTCAAAGATCAAGGGGATGCGTGCCCCCCATCCAAGTGAATCAGGTTGGCGTATTCCATCGCCAGCACGTGGCTGCCAGGCGGCATGGAAGGTGAACACATAATACACGCCATTCTCTCGCAGCTGGTGCGTAAACCAGTCGAGCTTCTTCATCTGCGCGGCGCTCAGTCCATTGCCTGCCGTTGTTGGTCCATCAGCAAGAATGCTCCCTCCCTGCCACCAGCTCACGTCAAAAGTTGAGAACCGTATGCAGTTTATACCAAGTGCGCGGAATCGCTGTGCCATGGCAACTGCCTGAGTGCTATCAGGCCACTGTCCATTCCAATGAAGGTTAGTACCAACGATCCGCAACCTTGTTCCATCGGCAAAGCCGAGGTGCCCATCGGTAGTGAGGACCACTCGCCCCCTACTACCTGCCTTTTCAAATGGGAGACCGATGAGTGAGGTGTCGAGACGAACGCTCTCATCGATGGAAAAGGGGTAGGGTGAAGAAAGGGGCTGGGCATTAGCGATAAGGGAAACGCATAACACGAGTGCAACGAGGACAAGACGGGTCATTCGATCACCGAGTTATGTTCACAAAGGTGTGAGTTATGGCGCGATCGGCCTTTAATGTGAGGACGTAGGTGCCGGACGTGAGACCAACGAGGTCGACGGTTCCTACGCCGGTCCAGCTATCGATCTCCGAAGTGCGAAGTTCTCGTCCACGCATATCGCTCACGGTAACAGACGCAACTGCACCGGCGTTGATTCGAGTGCGAACCACCACGTGATCCACAGCGGGATTAGGGCCCACACTAATGAATCCGATGTTCTGCTGCTCATCTTCATGAACTGATACCGGACTCTTAAAGAGCGGCAATGCTTTTGAACTGAAATCTCTCAACAACACATCTTGTGCCCTTGTTGAGGTAACCCCGAACCACTGAAGAAGAACGCTGGCATATACATCGCGGTAGTCATTCTCCATGAGAAGGTCTCCACGATCGTCAAGCTCTGTTAGATTCGGATCCTTGCCATAAACGCCGCCGTTAACATTTGAACCGAAGACGAACAACGGAGCTGCGGTTCCGTGATCGGTACCAACGCTACCATTTTCGGCCACCCGTCTGCCGAATTCAGAGAACGTCATTCCGGAAACCTTTTCACTGAAGCCTCTATTCTTCATGTCCTGCATGAATGTTGAGACAGCAGCGCTGAGCTCTCCAAGCAAACTTGCATGAGCACCTAACGTTGGATCTACCGTTGATGTTTGGTTGGCATGTGTGTCAAAGTTGTTGCCTGCCCAGGAGATCAGAAATATCCTCGACTTCAAGCCGCCGGCAACAAGCTGAGAGACCACGCGAAGTTTTGCCCCGATATCAGACGTGGGGTATGTAACGGTTGATGCACCGGCATCATCGTTTGCCTTCTTAACGACTGACGCATACACATCAGCACTTCGAGCGATGTTGCGCATGAATGCTACTTCGCGTCCAGCCGGTGTATCGCCCTGCGCGCTACTTGGGACTTCTTCGTTACCACCACCGCCATTCACGAGTCTGTAGAATTCGTCAGGGTCGCGGAAGCTGATCCCCATCGGCCCTGTAGTGCCAAGGAGACCTAACGAGGTAGACGTGCCGATCTGTACGGCCAGAGGATGAGCCGGCAGCTCTGTTGGGTAGTTCGGTGCGAGGGTCTGCATGTACCGTCCAACCCAACCGGTAGAACCGAACACGTCAGCATCCGTAGCCGTCAGCCAGATATCGGTGCCTCGGAAGTGTGATCTGTCTGAGTTTGGGTAGGTCACCCCTTGCACAACGGCAAGCTCGCCCCCTTCAAAAAGATCGCGCATGCCGGACATGGCGGGATGCCACCCAAGCGAGTCGTTGAGACGAAGGGCCTTGTTCTTCGGAATACCGATGGTAGGTCTGCTTGCGTAATACAATGGATCCGTGTATGGAATCACTGTATTGAGACCATCATTACCACCAGGCAGTTGGATGAGCACCAAGATGCGATCCTGTGATTCAAGCAACTGATTGAGTCGAGGATCGCCCCCTGCCAACGCCTTCACTGCAAACGAATCAATGATCGTAGGTAGTGTTGTTACGGCCACGCCTGTTAGACCAGCCGATCGAAGAAATTTTCTACGGTTCATGGTGTGTCCCTACATCAACTGGAATTCTGGCATTCGTACGATGGCTTGAAGGAGGAATTTCACGCGTTGGACGGCAGACGGTGCGTCGATGTCCCATTCATAGACCTGTGCACCGGCCAGCATAATCTCTAGGAGAACGTCACGCTGTTCTTGTGTGGTGGGAACAGGGAGAAGAATTTTTGCAACGTTCTCTACAACCTTCATTGCATCGTTATGGTCAGGTAGAAGACGGATAAAAGCAACAACATCCGGAGTAAGGGGCTTGCCCGACGTGTTTAAGAGTTTTGACGAACTACCTGTTTGCCTGCCATCGATAAAGCTCTCCGCATACCGTTGTCTCTGCGGGAATGTTGAACTCGTGATCCATGCGTGATGCCCCTTCCACCCTTCTACCGTTGGCGGATAGTATGGCTCTTGCGTGAGTTTTGTCATCGACGAGATGGCATAGGAAAGGTCAACATCTGTTGCCCTCAAAACAGCAGCGAGACCGATGACTAAATCGGCCGGACTCTTGATCAATGCTCCTCGACGTACAGGGTCAAAGAAATGCTGAGACGTTAGCAATGTTTTCAACACGGGCTTCAGATCGTAGCTATTCTGCTTCACAAGTGTAGCCACGCCCTGAATATCATCAGCACTCGGAGCAAACTCCACGAACGTCATAAGCAGTTTGCGGGCAACCCATCGAGCGCAGGCATCTTGTTCAAATGTGATACGGACCACATCGCCCCATTCCCACGGACCGGTTTGACCGAGAATGGTTTTTTCTCCAAGATCTGCAAGACCACGATTGTAGACGCCTTCAATGCCGGAGATGCGCCATCCTGTAAATGCTCGAGCGGCCTCTACAACATCTCGTTCCGTGTAGTTCCCCACCCCAAGCGTAAACAACTCAAACCACTCTCTCGCAAAGTTCTCATTGGGATTGCCCTTGATACTTTGATCTCCGCTGAGATAGCGTAGCATGGCCGGGTCCGATACCATGCTCGTGGCGAGGTCCTTGAAGGCAAAGGCTTTCTCACGAATCGTCTGGCTTTGCCGTAACATCCATTGTCCAGCATAGACCGTTATGTAGTCCGTAGAGAACGTGTTCTGCCACAACATCACCAAGCGCTCTCGTAACGAAGGAAGAGTTATCGCCCGCGACATCCACCATTGCTGCAATTCCGGCCACAATAGTGCAGCTGCTGCAAAGTCATTGAATTCCGGTGGCGTACCTGCCCATGATGGAGGGTTTGGAGGGGGCTCAACGGTATCGATGAGAGTATTCACCACCTCGGACGGCGTTCGGCCAACGATCATGGCTGCCGATGTCCATGTGGGATGATACGTTGCTCTCCTCAATAGATGGGCGGCATCTTCCAGAGTAAGGGGAGTTGTACGCGGCGATAGGTCGATCATACCAAGCCTATGGCGTTATGAAGAGGTGGTCATTCGAAACGGTCATGAACCCTGAACATACGTACTTTTGCCTTCACACGTTTTCTCTTCCACGGAGCCCCTTCATGGCATCTGAAGCCACCAAGAGACCAACCGGTATCACAAAAGAGCGATATGCAGACCTCGCTGCGTATGGCGCCATCCTTCTGGCTGTTATTGCCTTCTTTGCCGACGCGTTGTTCGGCGGTAAGAACTTTATGAGTGGGGGCGACAATGTTGCCTTCTATTCCTTTGTTCCCTACCTCGATGCAGCCAAGGAGAGCGGCGAGTTCCCGTTGTGGATGCCGTACATCTTTGGCGGTATGCCATCGCTTGCGTCGTTCTTGGCCGCAGGTGAACGGTCGTGGGATGTGTTGGGTGGGCTGATCTTCTCTATCCCTCGTGCCATAGGCGACGTTTTTGGCAACGACACGGCTCGTCTTGCCATGTGGTACACGATCTATGGCTGGGGCGTCTATACCCTCATGCGCGTGAAAGGTCACACCCGTGCTATCGGAGTGTTCTCCTCCCTCGGCGCCATCTTTAGCACATTCGTCATCGTCTGGATCATGATCGGCCACAGTACAAAGCCGGTCTCCATGGCCACTCTTCCATGGATCCTCCTCGCCCTTGAACGTCTTCGTGAACGATTCACGTTGGCCAACCTCTTCCTCCTGATCCTCCCCCTCATCGTACTCGTAACGGCTACCCACCCACAGATGATGTTCTACATCGGATGTGGCACAGCGCTCTACCTGCTCGTAGAATTGATCACACGGATCATCACAAAGCAGGGCTGGATAAACGTGGTAAAAGCAGGGGGCGGATTGGCAATTGCCGGCGTGATTGCCCTAGGCACTCATGCAGACATGTTCCTAGCAACAAGAGAATACACGCCTATATCTACGCGTGGCTCTGCACCGTTGGTACAATCGGACAAGAACCAGGTGGATCAAACAGGCGGCAACGATTACGAATACGCTACCAATTGGTCGTTCTCACCTGATGAAATGATGACCTTCCTCATCCCGAACTATTACGGGTTTGGACAAACTTCTGTCAAGCCACCTGGTCAGGCCAAGGAACAGCGCACAAACCTGTATTGGGGACAGATGCCTTTCACCGACGCCGCCAATTACATGGGCATCGGCGTTCTGCTCCTCGCCATCGTTGGAGCATGGAACTACAGGAAGGATCCGTTCGTGATCTTCCTCATCGCCGTGAGCGTCTTCTCGCTTCTGTTGTCGTTCGGCAAGAACATGCCGTTGTTGTACAAGATCTTCTACGACGTGGTACCGGCCTTCAACAAGTTCAGAGCCCCCTCCATGGCCTTGTGCTTGTTACAGTTCGCAACACCAGTACTTGCGGGGTACGGACTAGCATCCGTTTTTGCATGGTCATCAAACGTCACTCCAGATACAAGGCGCAAGGGGCTCATCATTGGCGGCGCATCTCTTGCCGTGTTCGCCATCATGTTCTTGTTCGCAAGCGATGAAGGCGATTACAAGCAACTCGTGAATGATGCCGTGATCGAGAAGCAGGGTGGTCGAGCAGGCGAAAGTGTTTCACCACAGTTCCTCCAACTCGTTTACAACGAAATGAAGAGTGATGCCACAACGTCGGGGCTGATCC
>DATGWS010000020.1:0-6568 GCA_035299365.1 Candidatus Didemnitutus sp. | reverse complement strand
TACTCCGCAGCACTGAACAGATCGGCAATGAGCCGGTACTCTCTGATGGACCTGTACCCATTGAAGAGCGTCAACCGGTAAACGTTGAACACACGCTCGATGCCAACCTCCCGATGATCGTTCTTGAGCCAACGATCGGATTTCAAGTCTTTGATCTTTTGTGGCTCACGGCCGGCGTCCGGGGTGGCTATATGTTCTCGGCAACGTTCGATCAAAAGGAGACGCTACTCGAACCCGTAGGGTATACCTTTCTCGATGGTACGGCTGTGCGCAACGCTGCACAAGCAGACATCCCTAACGCCAATGCGTTCCAACTTCATGGCGTTGTTGGCATTGGATACGAACTCCGCACACGTTCCAATATCTCCATCGTTCCGGAAGTGCACTATTACCTGCCAATAACGCAGGTTTCGAATGTTGATTGGAAGGTACAATCGTTTCAGATCGGTGTGAATGTACGATTCGGGAAGTATGTTCCGATTGCCGCAACCATCAACAATGACACGGTCTATGTTCGCGACACCGTAATCGTTGAGAAAACAGGATTGAAGGAGCCCCGTGTTGCACTTCAAGACAGTAGGGAAGATGTTGATTCGCGTCGAGAGGGAGACGTGGAGTATCGCACTACCACCATCAAGGAGAGTTATCTCAAAGAGATTCCTCGTCCGTTCAACCCGGGACTTCGATCTTCGATCATTGCACGTCGCGCAGATGGCACCACTGGTCCACTCGACGCACTTCGAGTTGAAGAGCTTGATGTAATTGAAAGTTATCCGCTCCTACCCCAAGTGTTCTATCCGGAAGCGGGTTCTGATCTCAATTCCACGCAACAGATACGGCTTGAGTCAAGTGAAACCAGTGACTTCCGCACTACGGATCTTTCGCGCGATCAGATAGATGTGTATCGGAATCTCCTGAATGTGATCGGCTATCGCATGAAACAATCGCCGAATGCCAAGATCACACTCGAAGGTCATGGCAGTAATGTTGGTCCTGAGCAGAACAACCGCGAACTCTCGCGTGCTCGTGCCGAGTCTATCAAATCCTACCTTACCTCTGCATGGGGCATTGAACCGGAGCGTATCTCCGTAAAGGGCTCATTGCTCCCAACCGAGCCCGCAAATCCGGCTACGGCAGACGGACGTGGTGAGAATCAACGCGTGGAGATCTCCAGCAATGACCCCGCCATCTTGGAACCGGTAGAGTTCAGAGATAAGGATCTGATCATTGCCCCCAATGATATCGTCCTCCATCCCGACGTAACGGATGCCGAGGGAGTCAAGGATTGGTCTGTTCGTATGTCTCAAGGTGATAGAGAACTCTATCGATCCCAAGGGGAAGGGGCTCCTCGCGATGTAGACTGGAACGCCACGCGTTCGGATGCAAAACCACGCAAGGATGGCCCGATCGTTTCTACGTTCTCCGTTCGCGATGCCAACGGCCTGGCGGCCGAATCATCGGATACCTTGGATGTAGACTACATCACGTTACAAACAATGAAGGCACGTCAGGAAGAAGGCAAGATGGTTGAACGGTATTCACTCATCGTGTTCGACTTCAATAGCGCCCAACTCAACGCCTCCAATCAACGAATCATGCAACGCGTGAAGCAACGGATCCAATCGGATTCCAAGGTGCGCATTACCGGTTTTGCCGACAGGCAAGGTAATCCGGAATACAACCGCGAACTCGCACGCAAACGATGTGTTGAAGCACAGCGCGTTCTCGGACTTTCTGATGATCGTGTGACACTGGAACCCGTTGGTTCGGATCGCCTCATCTTTAACAACGACAATCCTGAAGGTCGTTCGTATTCGCGTACCGTTCAGATCGAGATCGTAACACCGGTTCGGTAAGGAACTTCATGAAACGGCTCATCACACCGTTGTTGATCTCGCTAGCGGTTCTCTCCTGTACTGACCCCGGTAAGCCGGAAGGTACCCTCCGTCCGGCCAAGGGCGGACGTCAGTATGGCGGTATCTATCGTCAGAACGAAGTGGGCGAACTCAGTTCGTTGGACCCTGCCCGCATCAACGATGTAACGTCGTCACACATCGTGATCAACATCTACGATCAGCTCATCGGCTTTGACAACGATCTCAATATCACGCCCCTACTTGCTAAGAGTTGGTTCATCTCCGATGATGGAAGAACCTACACCTACATTCTCAGGTCCAATGCTCGTTTTCACGACGATCCATGTTTCCCCGATGGTAAGGGGCGCATCGTTACCGCCCATGACGTGAAATATTCGTTCACACGGATCTGTGATACGCGGGCCAAGACGAAATCGGACTCATACTTCCGTGATAAAGTGGTTGGTGCTTCGGCCTATTATGAAGCAACCCGAGTAGCGTCACAATCTGGACAACAACCACGTGTAAAAGGCGTGGAGGGCTTTGTGGCTGTTGACGATACTACGTTTCAGATCGTATTAGAGAAACCCTTTGCCCCCTTTGAATACACAGTGGCGCAAACGTCAATGGGTATCGTGCCGCGTGAAGCGGTTGAGAAATACGGAGAGAACTTCTTTCAGCATCCTGTTGGATCGGGACCATTCCGGTTTGTTTCGTGGACGCCTGACAGGACATGTGAGCTGATACGCAACCCAACCTATTGGGACGTAGATGAATTTGGGAATCAGCTGCCCTATCTCGATGGAATCAGATTCTCGTTCATGAAGGACGATAAGATGCAGCTTCTTGAATTTGCCGCAGGGAATCTCGAAGAGTCGTATCGCATCCCCAATGAATACTTTGCCGACATTGTAGACGAAAACAAGAATCCGAAAGGGAAGTGGGCCAAATTCAAACTGTTGCATGTAACAGCACTTGGCACCCAATTCTATGGTATGGTTACCACAGACGCCGTCTTCAAGGACAAGCGTATACGCCAAGCATTTAATTACGCTGTCGATCGTAATCGCATCATTCGATACGTTCTAAAGGGTCAGGCTTCAGGCCCGGCCCACCATGGACTTGTTCCACCATCCATGCCCGGCTATGAAACTGATAGCGTACGTGGTTATTCCTTTGACCCGGTAAAGGCTCAGGCACTCCTCGCAGAAGCCGGCTATCCACGAGGCAAAGGATTTCCTGAAGTAACACTCCAACTGAATGCCGGTGGCGGTCGCAACGTGTCCGTAGCAGAAGCAATTCAACAAATGTTGAAGGAACATCTCAACGTTACAGTGAAGCTCCTCCAAGTTGAATTCGCTCAGCACCTCGAGTCCATCGACAATGGACAAGCCCCCTTCTATCGCCTCGGTTGGATCGCAGACTACCCGGATCCAGAGACCTTTTTGAATCTCTACCACGGCAAGATCGTCCCACCTCCCGGTCAACCATCTCCTATCAACTCCACACGCTTCCAGAACGCCCGCTTCGACGAACTCTTCGAACAAGCACTCTCAACAACAGACAGATCAAAGCGCATGCGCCTGTATCGTGAGGCAGAACAAATCGCCATCGATAATGCCCCTATGCTTCTGATCTTCAATGATGAAGACTATCGATTCATCCAACCATATGTGAAGGGGCACCCACATAATGCGATGGATAGGACGAATCATCATCGCACACGTTTTGAATAGCGAATAGAGAATAGCGAATAGAGAATAGCGAATAGAGAATCTACATTTCATGATTCGCTATTCTCTATTCGCTATTCGCTATTCGAATCCGGGATATGCGTAAACGCAATCCGCATTGGTGCGCTTTGCAGAGCATTCCATGCCGGACCAAGGTAGAGTGTGTTCTTGCCGTATTTCTTGTTGATAGAGTCGATAGACGCGTTGAGGGATTCGCGGGCAGGACCGATGTTGTCAAAGAGGGGTTGGGGAGTGCTATCGGCGGGGGAGACCTTGTTCAGAGCAATGGTGGCTTTGAAGGGGATGCCTTCGTTGGGGAGTTGTAGTAGCATGGAGCTCATCACGGACGTGAGTTGGACAACGTCCTGTGTTGGAGTGATATCACACTCACATTTCCATCGCTCGCCCCCTACAAAACGAATGCTGACGGTGACTTCGGCGGTGACGAGTCCGTATTGACGGAGTCGGGTGGCGGCCTTTTGCAAGAGTCTGTGCGTTACGCCTATAACACCTGAATGAGTGCGTAATGATGGCTCAAGAACGTGTGAGTGTCCAACTGTGGACTTGTGGGTCTCCACATGCGGAACATCCTCGCCACGGAGTCGGGCATAAAGTCGTTCACCTTCAATGCCACCCCATACATCACGCAACTGTTGTTTCGAAGCGGTACACAACATCTCTACCGTATAGATCCCGTGCTTCCATAATCGTTGATACATCTTTCGTCCAACACCGCACAGGTCCTGAAGTTCCATACCATAGAGCACGTTTGGTAGGTCTTCCTGTTCGATGACGACCAGTCCATCCGGCTTCTGCATATCCGTTGCAGTCTTTGCCAGATAGTCGTTTGGCGCAATGCCAACACTGCACAACATCTCGCTACCTACATGTTCCTTGATCGACCGCTTAACCTCATGAGCAATAGCAACAGCCTTTTCTCTGTTGCGTTCTGATCCCGTGAGATCACAGACCATCTCATCGATCGAGTTCACACTCTTTACGTGGATTACCTGTTCAACCGCATCTATGATGCGGTGGTGATACTCAACATAACGACTGTGATGCGCTTCTACCAAGACCAGATCCGGACACATGATTTTCGCATCTGCTACAATGGTGCCGGTCTTCACACCAAATCGTTTTGCTTCGTATGATGCTGCAATCGCACACGTAGTATCGGCGATCATCGGTACAACGGCGATCGGTCTGCCACGCAACGATGGGTCCGCCTGTTGTTCAACGGAGGCGAAGTATGAGTTGAGGTCAACGTACAATGATCTCAGCATTTGAAGAAATGACGAAATGACGTAGTGACGAAGTGACGTTTTTGCGTCCTCCGATGATGTGCAAAATGTGAAACAATTATACGCGTTGGTGAGAAGAAACATCCCAAGAGCTTTCTTCTTATATTTGGACTAAATCCAGATAAGCCCCATGACACTCATTCAGAATTTGCCGGCCGGAACGTCCTGTATCATCATCTCCATAGACGGGGATAGTGCAGTTGCTAGGCGAGTGCGCGAGTTAGGGCTGGTACCGGGAACGTGGTGCAGGGTGGTACGGAAAGCGCCATTTGGGGGTCCGATAGAGGTTGCCACAGCCGTTTCAAGGTTGGGGATCCGTCCGAGCGACGGATTGGTGATCATGGTTGAAGAGGTTCTTCAGGCCGATGCGGTAGCGGCATGAAACCACTGCGAACGGTTGCGGTGGTCGGCACACCGAATGTTGGGAAGTCCACGCTCTTTAATGAACTCACGGGATTGCAGCAGCGGGTTGGCAATTTCCCTGGTGTTACGGTTGAGCCACATATTGGTACAGTTTCCATCGGTACTGATCGTGTAGAACTTATCGACCTGCCGGGTATTTATGGTCTAGAAGCAACATCGGAAGACGAGCAGTTAACCAGTGATGTGTTGCAAGGGAAACATGCCTCGATCGCACGTCCGGATGCAGTGTTGTTGGTGATGAATGCTCGCAATCCTGAAAAGTGTCTAGTACTCTTCAGTCAGATCGCTGAGCTTGGATTGCCGATGATTCTGGCCGTAACAATGGTTGATAGTGTGAAGGCGGCCGGTGGGGCATTTGATGACATCACACTTCACCACCTCCTCGGCGTAAACATCTATCCGGTTGTTGGCTCCAAGGGGCTTGGTGTTGGCGATCTGAAACACGCCCTTGTTCAGGGGGCATGGCAAGCCCCTTTATCGGTGATTGATGCCACGGCAACGCTTGAACAACGTTTCGACTGGTCGCATTCGGTTATAGGTCGCGTTGTTGTTAGAGGAGCAGAGGATACGCGTAGTGTGTTTCTTGATCGTGTGCTGTTGCATCCTGTATGGGGCACCGTCACCTTTATCCTCGTGATGGCATTCTTCTTCCAGTCGATCTTCACATGGGCCAATCCGCTCATGGACATGATCGATGCTGGTATTGGAATGCTTCAATCTCTCGTCTCCGACAACATATCATCTCCCATCCTTCGGTCATTTGTGATGAAGGGGCTTATTGGAGGTGTGGGATCAGTGATTGTATTCCTTCCGCAGATCCTTATCCTCAACGTCCTTGTTACACTTCTTGAAGAATGCGGATACCTGGCACGTGCTGCCTTCCTTGTTGATAGGGCAATGGGGCTTTTTGGTTTGCAGGGTAGGTCCTTCATCCCATTGCTTGGATCCTTTGCATGTGCTATACCGGGTATCATGTCGGCACGGATCATTCCGTCGTATCGCGACCGAATGGCCACGATCATGGCAACACCGTTGATGACGTGTTCGGCACGCCTACCTGTGTACACCTTACTCATCGGTGCCGTGATCCCGGCATCTACGATCTTCGGATTTATATCGATGCAGGCTGCGGTGATGGCATCGTTGTATGTGATCGGTGCATTGAGCGGACTCCTTATTGCCCTTGGTCTGAAGCGGACGATGTTTCGAGGTGGAGTGGTGCCGTTCCTCATTGAATTTCCGCCATACCGTC
>DATGWS010000019.1:0-3012 GCA_035299365.1 Candidatus Didemnitutus sp. | reverse complement strand
ACTGCCAGCCGTTCACAGAGCCGAGATCGGGTCTGGGAAACTGCTCGAGTGCTCGTGTAACAGGTGGTATTTGACTAAGCGCGGGCGGACGAAGGTCTGTAGCATCAACAAACGCTCCGTGGAGTGCAATGATTGCGCCGGCGCTTACACCGCCAAGAATGGTTCGAGAAGTGTCGATCTTATACCGGGCAGCATTGTTTGATAGGTGCGTAAGCGCAGAGCGGAGATCCTGTATGCCGCGGTAGCAGGCGCGCACAACTTCTGCTGTGTCATAGGAAAAGGGTGGATCGAAAGGCCACGGTCCATAGAAGCTGAGTCTATAGGAGATCGTAACGGCAACATATCCGCGTGACGCCCAACGTTCACACACTGCATTCATCTCTGCTCTATTACCGGCACTGAATCCGCCGCCGTGCACCCACACAACGAGGGGCCGTCTCTCGGCATCGTCATCCAGTGGATACCAAACGTTCAATTTCATGGTGTCCATCCTTCCGTTGAAGGACGGTGCAATGGTATACGCGATATCTCGCTCAGACGTTACGGTGTATCGTCTGGTGATGTACGTTTGTCCTACAGCCGGAAGTTGTGAGGCAAGAAGCGTGAGGGCGAGTATGAGTATTAGCATATGACAAACGTAGTGATTGTGGCGCATTGATAGCTTTGTCCAAATACCAACCAACACCGGACGCATCATGATCATCGACCAGATAAATAATACTGCATCATTTCGTCATCTGCCATGGTTTGAAACAGTGGAAACATTTCTCAAAAGAACTGACTTCCTCAGGGTAGAACAGGGGAGATACGACGTAGACGGAGACAACATCTTTGTGATTGTGGCAGATGATGTACCGCGAGATGCATATCCACCATTAGAGGCTCATAGAATGTATATCGATCTCCAGCTGGCAATAGACGGATCCTTTGACATACTCTGGCGTCCACTAGCCGAGTGTACCAGCGAACTCCAGCCATATAGCGAAGACGATGATGTATTGTTGATGTCGGACCAAGCCGCAACCAGACTCGTTATCACGCCCGGAATCGCTGCCGTCTTCTTCCCGCACGATGCTCACGCACCACAACCTCCTGCACATAATGTGCGGAAGGCGATCTTCAAGATCAGAGTGTGATGTGTGACATTGACTTAGAGAAATACGATCTTCGCACTGAATCCATTACTACGTGAATGATCGCGCAATGTCCGACCAACCAGAATACGAGTACTCGCCCCTTACCAGAACCTTGAACGAGGGTGATAGGTCCATAGAGGTCTATATCTTCCGTGAGAAGGGCGCAAAGCAGTGGTACCTAGAGGTTGTGGACGACCATGATCATTCGTCGGTATGGGAGGAAACATTTTCATCGGACGCTCAAGCCCTAGGGCTGGTACAACGCATCATCAGGGAAGAAGGGTTTGTGGCATTTCTTGGACCAGGACCGGATGATGAAATGACGGAATGACGGAATGACGTAATGATGAAATGACGGAATGACGGAATGACGGAATGACGTAATGACGTAATGATGAAATGACGGAATGATGTAAATGACAAAGAATGTGTTTATCGCAACGAGTTTAGACGGATTCATCGCGCGGCCAGATGGTAGCCTAGATTGGTTGCTGGGTGCAACAAACTCAACTGATGACCATGGATACAATGACTTTATCAGTGGCATTGATACCATCGTGATGGGGCGAGGTACGTTCGATACCGTGGTCGGATTCGAATCCTGGCCCTTTGATGGACTTCGCGTGATCGTTGCTTCCAACTCTCGAACGCAGCAAGACTATCCGCACATACCTCCTGACAAGTATGAGATTGTAGGGGGCGATGTATCAACTATCATTCGATATTGTGAGGAATCGGGTGCGTCGAACATCTACCTTGATGGTGGTGCGCTGATCCAATCGTTTTTGCGTGAGGGTATCGTGGATACGTTGACGATAACGCGTATACCGGTGCTGATAGGTGAAGGGATACCGCTATTTGGTAGTTTGACTGGTGACGTACGTTGGTCACACCTGCGCACGCGGAGTTACGATTCTGGATTTGTTCAGAGCACGTATCAGTTGATAACAAGGGATCAATAACCAACCGGCAGGAATAGAAATGGGTCTTAATGTTGATGTGATCCTTGCAGTGCTTGCCGTCGTGGCTCTCTCGGTCTATCTACTCTATCGTGTCCGCAACGGAGGTAGATCTCTAGATGCAAAGGATCTCGTTGTGTCTTTGGATGATGTTACACGAGTGCACGATGCCGTGCGAGACTCAACGAATATCGATGTGTTTGCCATTTTCTTAGTTCCGTATGTTCAAGCACAAAAAGATGACGGTGTACCCACGGTAGAATTCGCGGTAGAAAATGGTGTTGTGGGTCTCGACTATGTATTGCTCTCGAAAGAGAATGTCGCCAAGCAAGGGGCTTTTGTGGATCTTGCTACATCCCATGGGTGCGAGGTGGTATCACATACATTGGCCGATGTCCCATATTTGCGCGTTGAAGGTGGCGATCTTCCCAATCTTATGCGTGAAACATTGATCTATGTCTTTGGTGTGAAGCATGATGATGAGATGGGCATAGTTCTGGAGGGTGTGGATCATGTCCGGCTTTTTTCAACGAAATGAGGACGAGTGACCATGTCAGATAGTAACCAGCAGGTGCGTGTTGCATTCAACCCATTAATCCGTCCCTACCTGGTGCTTCGCATCGGATTCCTCCTCATCGCGTCGATAGTCGGCATCCCGCTTGCGATCATATGGTTCTTGGGCGTAGGCCAATGGTGGGCGCGACACTACTTTACCAAGCTCCAATGTACTCTTGATGACAAAGCGTTGCGATACCGGAAAGGTATCTTCATAGAGGTTGAGAAGACCATCCCATTAGAGAACATTCAGGACGTAACGTTCATTGAGGGTCCCATACTTCGGAGGTTCAACCTCAGCATGTTGCGTTTTGAAACAGCCGGGTATTCTGAGCACCAGGCGCATGCAATGAGCCTGATAG
>DATGWS010000018.1:0-2188 GCA_035299365.1 Candidatus Didemnitutus sp. | reverse complement strand
GATCTACCTCGTTATCCTGATGATCTTTCTCGGGATCGAGCTTATCACACACGTTCCAAGTGTTCTTCACACACCACTGATGAGCGGCGCTAACGCCATTCACGGTGTTGTTATCATCGGATCCATCATTGTGATGGGCGAAGCATCGGATCTGTTTTCCATGACGCTCGGCTTCCTAGCCGTCATACTCGGAACCCTCAACGTGGTCGGCGGCTTTGTCGTCACGAATCGTATGCTCGAAATGTTCAAGAAGAGGCAATGATGGACAGTATTCTACCGATTCTCTATCTCATCGCCTCCATCACCTTTATCATCGGCATCAAGATGCTCGGCTCGCCGGCAACGGCTCGCAAGGGTAATCTCGTTGCTGCTTTTGGTATGGGGCTTGCCATCTTCGGCACGATCTTTCTCTACAAGACCTCAAGCGGTGAACACCTCGGGAACCTTCCGCTAATCTTTGGTGGACTCATCGTTGGTACGGTGGTTGGTTGGATCATGGCCAAACGCGTAAAGATGACGGCTATGCCTCAAATGGTGTCGTTCTTTAACGGAATGGGTGGAGCCTGCGCGGCGTTGATCTCTCTTATCGAAGAAGCCCATCGCGACCCAACAGCCACGCATGATCCGGTCCATTCGCTCACAATCATCGCCGGACTTGTAATCGGTAGCGTGTCATTCAGCGGTTCGATCATTGCCTTTGGGAAGCTTGCAGAGAAGATCAAGGACCTTTCTTTTAGCGGACAGCAATTCCTTAACATCCTCGTGCTCGGCGGAGTAGTTGTCCTCTCGGTGATGTTTGTGCTTGGCTCTCTCTCAGGACTCACGTTCCTCTTAGTGCTCTGCGCACTTGCCCTCGCCTACGGCGTTCTCTTTGTGATGCCGATCGGTGGAGCAGATATGCCCGTGGTGATCTCGTTGCTGAATTCCTTTACGGGTGTTGCCGCAGCGTGCGGCGGATTCCTCTATGACAACATGGTGATGCTCATCGGTGGTATCCTCGTTGGCTCTGCAGGTACGATCCTGACGATCATCATGTGCAAGTCGATGAACCGTTCGTTGGCTAATGTGCTCTTTGGCGGACTCATGAGTGCCAAGGCGGCAGCCACCGGTGGTGGTAAAACGGCTACGGGATCCATTCGCGAAGTCTCTGCTACGGACGGTGCAGTGCTCATGGCATATGCAAAACAAGTGGTGATCGTACCTGGCTACGGCTTGGCGGTTGCTCAAGCCCAACATATCTGTCACCAACTCGAGCACGAGCTCGAAGCCAAGGGTGTCATTGTCAAATACGCCGTTCACCCTGTTGCCGGACGTATGCCGGGTCACATGAACGTTCTCCTTGCTGAAGCAGACGTGTCTTATGATAAACTCGTAGAGATGGAAGAGATCAATCCGGAGTTCGCAACAACAGACGTCGTACTTGTGGTTGGCGCGAATGACGTAGTGAACCCTGCCGCAAAGACCGACCCAGATTCTCCGATCTATGGCATGCCGATTCTCGATGTAGAAGCGTCACGTCAGGTGATCGTGATGAAACGTTCGATGAAGGCCGGCTACGCGGGCATCGAAAACGAACTCTTCTATCGTCCAAATACATCCATGCTCTTCGGTGATGCTAAAGCATCGCTAACAGCTCTCGTGAATGAAGTAAAGGCGTTGTGAACAGCGAACAGCGAATGAATACATCGAACATCAGAACTCAAATTGAACAGACGCAGGAACACGAACACTCGACGCCATTGTATATGACGTCGAGTTTTGTGTTTGATGATGCGGAGCACATGCGTGCCTTGTTTGCAGAAGAGCAGCAGGGCAACATCTATTCGCGGTTCACGAATCCGAATACAACGGAGTTTGTGAACAAGATGGTTGCGATGGAAGGCGCAGAGGCTGGTGTATCCACGTCAACTGGGATGGCTGCAGGTTTTGCATCCATCATGGGGCTTTTGAGAGCTGGAGATCATATCGTTGCGTCGCGTGCGGTGTTTGGAAGCACACATGCCTTGCTTACGCAGTTCTTGCCGCGTTGGGGTATCACACATACCTATGTTGACATCGACAACAATGCGCAATGGGAAGAAGCTGTCACCGAATCAACAAAGATGCTCTTGGTAGAGAGTCCGTCAAACCCGGGGTTGGAGATCGCTGATCTTGCCTTCCTTGGTGATCTCGCAGCGCGCCGAGGAGT
>DATGWS010000017.1:0-1595 GCA_035299365.1 Candidatus Didemnitutus sp. | reverse complement strand
AGGTCCTGCACAAGGGAAACTCTCGTATCTAAACATTCCATCGCTCATCGCAGCGGCAGATGTTACAAATGCGGATGCCATCCACCCCGGGTATGGTTTCCTTGCAGAGAATGCAACGTTTGCAGAGATCTGTCACGACTGTAATCTCACGTTCGTTGGTCCTACTCCTGACGCAATAACGCGGATGGGAAACAAGTCCTTTGCCAAGGATACGATGCGTGCTGCCGGTGTACCGGTTGTTCCTGGTTCAGACGGCATCGTACCCACGGTAGAAGATGCTCGCAGGGTTGCCCAAGAAGTTGGCTATCCCGTGATGATCAAGGCCGTTGCCGGTGGTGGTGGCAAGGGCATGCGATATGTTGAAGATCCGGCCGAGCTCGACCGAGCCTATGCAAACGCCCGTGGTGAGGCCGAAGCATCGTTCGGAAACGGAGACATCTACATTGAGAAGTTCATCGAAGAACCTCGTCACATCGAGATCCAAGTTTTTGCCGACACGCATGGAAACGTGATTCACCTCAATGAGCGTGAGTGTTCCATTCAGCGACGTCACCAAAAGTTGATCGAAGAAGCCCCTTCTCCGATCATGACTCCCGAGCTCCGCAAGGCCATGGGTGATGCGTCTGTGAAGGGGGCTGCCAGTGTGAACTATGTTGGGGCGGGCACGATTGAGTTCCTTGTGGACAAGCACCGCAACTTCTACTTCATGGAGATGAACACGCGGATACAGGTAGAGCATCCGGTAACAGAACAGTCATCAATGGTGGATCTGATCAAGGAACAGTTGTTGGTTGCATCGGGTGAGAAACTCACGCTGAAGCAACGTGATCCGATTATGCACTCCATTGAGTGCCGGATCAATGCTGAGGACCCTTACCACGATTTCCGTCCGTCTCCCGGCAAGATTGAGTCACTCAACTTCCCGGGCGGTCCCGGCATTCGTGTGGACTCCCACATCTACCAAGGCTACACCATCCCGCCGTATTACGATTCGATGGTAGCAAAACTTATTGCCTTTGCACCTACGCGTATGGAGACCATCACCAAGATGCGTCGCGCCCTTGATGAGTTTGTGATCGAGGGTATCCATACCACCATTCCATTCCATCGCAAGATGATGGAGAACCCGGACTTTATCTCCGGCAACTTTGACACGAAGTATCTCGACACACATGATTGGAAGGCCTAGACTATGAACTTTCCTGCAGACCTCAAATACACAACCGATCACGAGTGGATCCGCGTTGAAGGTGATGTTGGAACAATCGGCGTAACGGACCATGCCCAAGGCGAACTTGGAGACGTAGTCTACGTTGACATTCCGGACGCAGCAGCAACAGTGGCAAAGGGCGACACCTTTGGCTCGATTGAGGCAGTGAAGACTGTTGCCGATCTCTTTGCCCCAGTAAGCGGTCAGATCATTGAAGTAAATGCCGTAAACGCCGCACCAGACGCCGTCAACAAAGAACCCTACGATGGCGGTTGGCTTGTAAAGATTAGGCTCTCCGACCCATCTGAACTTGACGCGCTCCTGGGTGTGGATGCGTATAAAGCGCTGATCGGCGCTTGAGCGAATAGCGAATAGCGAATAGCGA
>DATGWS010000016.1:0-4034 GCA_035299365.1 Candidatus Didemnitutus sp. | reverse complement strand
CGCTGTCCCTCAGCATAAATCGTATCGAATGCCAGCGATGACTTTCCGGAACCACTCAGCCCCGTAATCACCGTTAGCTGGTCACGCGGTATCTCCAGATGAATGTTCTTGAGATTGTGCTCACGAGCTCCCCTCACACGTATCATGGTGTGTTCTGCATCTTCTTCGACAAGGGGCTCTGTATCGCGGGTCATGGGGCGTGTTGGAATGAAGCAAACCAACAAAGATACTACGGGGAGAAATGACGGAATGACGGAATGACGGTATGACGGTATGACGGTATGACGTAGGTCCTTACGTGATTTCGTCATCGAGGTCCCTCGTCGCTCCGCTTCTCGGGATGACGCTAATACCACTCTTAACAATACGTGTAGAAACGCGAGCACCATCAATGATGGTGCTCGCGTTTCTTTACACAAAAAAGAACGGGGCCAGCGTCATCCCGAGAAGCGTAGCGACTCGGGATCTCTACGTAACAAGAACAGCGATCCCTCGACTACGCTCGGGAGTGCAAGATATGTTACACGGTGATACGTGAAAAGCTGCAATTGTGGGGTAAATCGTTGCATTGTAGGGATATAGGGTTGAATTTTGATTTGCCGTTGTAACTAGGCATATCTCCGTGTTACACTAAAAGAGACAGTAAGAGCGTCAGTAAGGGAAAGCCCTTTGCTGTCTCCCAATCCGGCTTGGCCGCTCATCTATGCGCATTACGTTCTACCTCGACAAGCCCAAGCGGCCTACGTCCTCACTGCTTATGAACGTCGCCTTTGCCGGACGCCGCATCCGCGTGGCCACGGGGGTCGTTCTTGAACCTGAGCACTGGAATCACGACCGGCAAACGGTCCGCTCTACTGACCCGGGACGCAATGCTCATCAAAAGAGGCTTGAAGCAATCACCACATATGTACAAAAGGCATACAACGAGGTCACTCCGTCTGGCGATGTTTCCGTTCTCTCAGACGAGGTGATCGGTGGGTTTGAAGAGAAGATCCGGTCCTTCCTCTCTCCGCAAAGCCCGGACAGGCGAACTGACATGAGCGCTCTTTCCTTCGATGAAGCGTTTGGGGAGTTCATCGATACATACACGGTGCGCACGCCTCAGGGCATGATCACGAGTAAACGCCCGGGCCGAACAATGCTTAGTCTCTACAGCCTTGTGCGCAAGGACCTGAAAGAGTGGTCCGGTCGTCAGGGCCTTGAGTTAACATTCGAAATGATCGATGATGAGTTCTACCAGAGTTTCTACGCTTGGCTTTCGCAGGAGCGTGGACTCATAGACTCGACCATTGCTAACCATATCAAGACGATCAAGGTCTTTATGAAATGGTCCCGGCAGAAGGGCCTACACAGCACCTCTGCTTGGGAGCACTTTTGGTACGACGGAAGAACGGGAGAGACCATTGCCCTGACACGCGATGAGCTGCTGCGCATCAGAGATCTCGACCTATCGGGCAATTCGCGGCTCTCAAGCGCTAGGGACCTCTTTCTATTGCAGACCTATACAGGCATGAGGTACGGAGACCTTTGCAAGCTTAGCGCCAAGCACTTTGATGACGCGGCGGGAGTGATACGTTATACGAGCGGCAAGACCAATACGAAATGTGTAGCTCCGCTAACAAAGCCCCTGAAAGCTCTGCTTGAGCGAATGCCGGATCGTGAGTTCGCATGTCCCTTTAATGTGGAGATGAACATCTACCTCAAGAAGATCGGCAAGCTTGCAGGTCTTGACCAGAAAGAGGTAGTGTCTTACTACCAAGCAGGCCAGCGGCATGAAGAGACGTTTGAGCGGTGGCAACTTTTGACAACACACGTTGCGCGCAGGACCTTTGTTAGCCTGTCGATACGCTTTGGAGCTTCTGAAGCGGTGATCTCCCGCGTGACGGGTCATGCCGCAAAAGGTATGCTCCAAAAACACTACATCGTCTTGGACGAAGAAACAGTCCGTGATCTCATCTCAACGGCATGGGAGAAACTGTGAACATCGCCACTGTGAACATCGCCGACGCCCAGCTCGTCCACCCCATTGCCATGGAGCACGCACGTGGCGTCCTTGATCATGAAATGAAGATGCTCACAAGCGGCATTAAGAAGAAGGCTCGTATCGAGTTCCTCGTTGCCGCCCGCCGGCGTATGACAGCAGAGGCGCCTGTCGTCGTGCCTAGCGCATTGAGGCAGATCATGAGCGCTCAACCGTTGTCTGAGTTCATCGCGCGGCAAGACGAAGAGAATCCTGTTCTGCGCGGCCCTTTTACGAGATCGACGTTTCGTGACCTGCGATCCGCGCGGCGCAGGCTGGGCATCCGCACCGAGACGGCTGACCCCTATTCTATCTCCGGCGCGCTGCTGGTATTAGCTCAGGACGAAGAGGCAACCGAGGTACTGCAAAGGCTGATGACGCCCCTCATGGAGCATCTTGCCTCAAGCCCTACGTTTCACGATGCCAATCAGGAGGTCAATGCGATCATGTCTAGACCTGACAGTGCAGACGACAAACAACGCAGGGTTGCCGAGATCGGCATTGCACTATGGCCTGTAGTTTTTGAGACGATGCCGGAGTGGCCTGCCGGCGCTGTTCGCGATCTGGCATACCTGCGAGGCATGATCTTAGACCAAGACATTATGAAGAGCCTCTCGGCTATTATCGGTGAGATCGGAACGGATTTTCTCGATGATCACCGCGAAGCGATGATGAATGATTCGGTTGAGTCCTACCGCGTTGTGCTCTCGGCTATCATTAATGAACGACTTGAGGAGCTTGGTGTAGCCTCAGAGCCCGAAACAGGCCATGTCTCTCGTAACATCACGGCTTCAGCGCCGGCAAAAGCATCAAGTGTTGAGCCAGCCCCGGAGAATCGGAGCTTTGACGCACTGCCTTTGATGCTTACGATGGACGAAACGGCCAAACTTTTGAGAGTTACGCGCATGACGATCCACCGCCGGCTCAAAGATGGCTCACTTGAAGGCCGCCACGTGGGAGTCAATCACCTCATCTTGACGGAGAGTGTGAAAAAGTATCTCGATGTCGAGAAGAAGAGCCGCACACGCTGAGCAATATTGCGAGTTGCCACGTCGTGATCGGTTCAAAGTGGTCAACGTGCGCGCAAAGCCCTAACATCATGGGTCAACTTCAGACACTGAGCGCCTAACAGCCGGCGAAGTCCGTTCGACATTGGAACAAGGCCGATACACTTGCCGCCATTCCCGCGATTGGTACGGCCCTACTGTCATTGCAAGGGGTTTCCTGCACGGTAATGGCCGCTCCTTTCCTTGCAACGACTCTCCTATATGGACAATGAATCCCGTCCCTATCGTTGGAAGTTCATAGCAATGGTCGGAATAGTGCGCTGATCGGGTGAACAAGTGCACATTTGGGTCTGCGCTTAGTCTTCTTGAGGGCAATTCATGGTCCGAAGCAGTCCGTTTCCGTCGCAACATGCCCATCTCACGCGCACAAACTGCTTCGAAGTCGATAGTTGAGCCTTCCAAGTGTCCACTTCCGGGCCCAGATGTGCACCTTAATGCCACTTGCGGGCGTTGCAGAACACATTTGCGGATTGTTGGGCGTACTTGCTGGGGATATCCCATAGTCGCCATCCGGTTACCGTCATTGGAGATCGGTTGGCGTACATCGTGGGCATTTACTCACATATGCTAGGAATTGTGTCTATCCACGGTCAACCGCAAGCAGTACGTGAGCTGCACCGGCCATTAAACGGCGCTCTAGCCAACAGAATCGGCCGCATGTTAAGGCAACAGATTGAAGATTCTGTCTAATACGACCATTATCTATGTTAAAAGCAAGTCATGACATCCTGATATTAGTTTGCTGAGAAAATGCTTCATGCCGCTTCGCTGTTCATCCATCTATCAGCGGTCCGACGCTGAGTCGGCCGCACCCTCTGAGAGAAGTACGCCCTTCCGCGCGGCAGCTCTTCAAGCGCACATGCAAGAGAGAAGGCATCACCAATAGACAACTCATAGTACATGCAGACAACGGATCATTGATGGGATCGAAAAACAATTACTGATCT
>DATGWS010000015.1:0-4556 GCA_035299365.1 Candidatus Didemnitutus sp. | reverse complement strand
TGTGTGTGATCAAATGCTTGATTCAACACCACACAACATCACAGCATTGTTCTTCAAAGGCGGTTCGCTTGGATTCAGGGGTCGATACCATGCCATGCGCGAAAACATGTTCAGTGCTGCAGATGATGGAAGGCTTGCTTTAGATATCCTCCAGGAATGTCAAAAGGTAGCACCGGGTAATCACGACATCATGTTGGGTACAGGGCTCTACAACTACTTTGCAGCAGCTCTTCCGGAGAAATATCCAGCGTTGACCACGGTGATGGTCTTTCTTCCGCGCGGAGATAAATCACTCGGACTTGCGCAATTGAAAGCCGCTGCACGTAAGGCCAAGTATGCAGCAAACGAAGCCAAGGTTGTGCTTATACAGGCATACTTTGATTTTGAGAAGAATCCTCTCGCAGCAATGGAGTTTGCGAGTGATTTGCATAAACAATATCCCATGAACCCGGCATTCCAACGAGCGTATGGACGTTGTCTTGTATCTCTCGGTCCATTGGACTCAATGGAGGTATGCTGGCGAAATGTCCTCGTTCGTTACATGGAAAAGAAGACTGGGTACGACAAGCTTGCAGCACGGGAAGCATTGTATTATATCGGCGTTGCACGGATGATGAATCGAGATCACGAGATGGCGTTGAAATACCTCTACAAGTGCGATGAAGCTTGCAGGGTACTCGATGAAGACCCATCCGGATACATGGTGAAGGCTAATCTAAAGGTTGGTCAGATCTATGATCTCCAAGGAAAACGTGATCTTGCCATCAAGCAGTATAAGAAGGTTCTCGACTGGGATGACAGTGGTGGTAGCCATGCAGAAGCCCAGAGATACATTCAGAACCCCTACAGATAAATATGTCCCCACTGGGGAACAATAATTCGACTGAGTGACTCCACAGGGCTATCGCTACGTGTTTGTTCATTCAGTCTAGGTCCATTATGCGCACATTTCGTGTAGCAGTCTCGATGCTCCTGTTGTGCCTTTCAACCCAGATCCTCCCACAACAAGCAATTGCACAAAGTCAAGCCGGTCGTGCCGGTTTCGGTTTCAATGCTGGTGGAGCAAAAAGTTTCGGAGAGTTTTCAGATAATTCGTGGTGGCTTGCCGGAGATATCTTCTTCCGCTACAACGCACTGAGCTGGCTCTCCTTCCAAGCACAATTTGGATATGCGAATCCCCGCTTCCGAGTTGATGCAGATAACGCAACAGCAAAGTACACGGACTATTTCGGAGTAAACGCCGATGGTTCGCCGAAGATCCCCGGTGATCGATTTCCCAATGGGACACTGATTTCCGATGACTCTGAAGAGAGACGCAACAACACGCGGATATTCTCCTATGAATTGATTGCCGCGATCAACATCCTGCCCGGTGAAAAATTCAATCCGTTCATCTTTGGTGGTATCGGCCTTATGTCGTTCCAAGTTCGCCCAGGACTTTCCGGTGGCGCTGGACTTGGAATTGATGCTAATGGCGAAGCAACCGTAGGTATCCTGCCGGGCCAAGCATCCGGATTGTACGAAACACAAGGCATGAATGGCGGACTTGTATTCCCTGTTGGTGCCGGTTTCGAGATGTACATGACGGATAACCTCGTCTTCAATGCACGCGCAACGTTTCGGTTCACGTCCACTCCGTTCCTGGACGACTACCAGCCTGGAAGCATGAAGGTGTTCGATCCAATCACCAACCAGTATTCATCACAAACAGCTCCGCTGCCAACTGGTGTTGATGCGGGAAAGAACGATCAGTTCCTCACCGTTGGTCTTGGATTTACCTACTATGTATTCGGTAACTCCGATTTCGACAAGGACGGTATTACAAATGCCACTGAAAATCAGATCGGAACAGATGAAAACAACCCAGACTCTGACGGTGACGGACTTCCTGACGGTTATGAGCACATGGGTCTACGCAACACACCTGTAGGTTGGACAGATGCCAAGATTGCAGCACTTCCGGAAACATCCTACCGCACGGATCCGATGAAGCAAGACACTGATGGAGATGGTCTCAATGACCGCGAAGAACTCGTGGAGCATTTCACCAATCCAACAAATGCAGACACTGACGGCGACAATCTGAAGGATAATGAAGAGATCGCTCGTAAGACTGATCCGAACAAGCCTGATACTGACGCTGATGGTCTCTTTGATGGTGACGAAGCAATGACACATAAGACCGATCCTCTGCTTGCCGATACGGACACTGATGGTCTTAATGACGGAGAAGAGATCCAGAAGACCAACACAAATCCGTTGAAGGCTGATACGGACGGCGACAAACTGCTCGATGGTGCTGAACTCAACACCTTCAAAACCGATCCTACGAAAGAAGATTCGGATAAGGACAGTCTCAACGATGGCAACGAGGTCAATCTTCATAAGACCAATCCTCTTATGAGCGATTCAGACAACGACGCACTTGGTGATGGTTATGAAGTGAACATCAGCAAGACGGATCCCCTCAAGGCCGACTCCGATGGTGACGTTCTCCTCGATGGTGATGAGATCAAGCGGACACGTACCAATCCTTTGAACCCCGACACTGATGGTGACAAGTTCAGGGACAACGTGGACAAATGCCCCCTCATCGCAGGTGTTGGTCCGGATGGTTGTCCACCACGTCCAAAGGTGAATACCATCATGAACTTCCCTGGTGTTCTCTTCATCGTGAACACGGACAACTTTGATATGAGCAATCCCGGTACGATGGAAAGTTTGAACAACATCCGTGCTTTGATCGACCAATGTCCTGATCTACGCGTCAACATTGAAGGTCACGCATCCAGTGAAGGCCAAGTTGCTCGTAATCAAGAACTCTCCGATATGCGTGCGACGGCCGTTAAGAACTGGCTCATCAATCAAGGCATACCGTCAAACAAGGTAGTCGCAACGATGGGATTTGGCTCAACAAGGCCATTTGTTCCTGAGCCAAAGAAGGGTTCTAAGGATCAGATTGAAGCCGCTCGTAAGCAGAATCGTCGTATCGCTGTGAAAGTGGTTGAGACCTGTAAATAAGTTCACCAGAACATACTCTCTTATGGAAGGGGCTCCGCACGGGCCCCTTCTGTATTTTTGGGCTCTCCGCAACTGAGACGCCTTTCCATGAAACCCGATATCACGCCGTGGTCCGAACTCGCAACAAAAGAGCTCAAGGGCCGATCAGTAGACTCCCTCACGATCACCTCGGCAGAAGGTATTCCAATCAAACCGGTCTATACATCGGCCGATTTGGAATCACTGGCCTATGTGGACACACTACCCGGCCTGTTCCCCTTCCTTCGTGGTCCGTATGCAACGATGTATACCAACCGTCCGTGGACAATCCGCCAATATGCCGGATTCTCCACCGCTGAGGAATCAAACAGCTTCTATCGAAAAGCTCTGGCCTCTGGTCAAAAGGGGCTTTCTGTGGCCTTCGATCTTGCAACCCATCGTGGTTATGATAGCGATCACCCACGCGTTGTAGGGGATGTTGGAAAAGCCGGCGTAGCCATCGATTCCGTAGAGGACATGAAGGTCCTCTTCGATCAGATCCCACTTGATACCATGAGTGTGTCAATGACGATGAACGGTGCCGTGATACCCATTCTGGCCATGTTTATTGTTGCTGCTGAAGAGCAAGGTGTGCCTCAGGAGAAGCTCAGCGGAACCATCCAGAATGACATTCTCAAAGAGTTCATGGTCCGCAACACCTACATCTATCCGCCTGAACCTTCTATGCGGATCGTTGCCGATATCATCGAGCACACAAGCAAGAAGATGCCTCGCTTCAACTCGATCTCCATCAGCGGCTACCATATGCACGAAGCTGGCGCTACAGCTGTTCAGGAGCTCGCCTATACTATCGCCGATGGGCTTGAGTATGTACGCACGGCCATCACACGTGGCATGCCTGTGGATGTCTTTGCACCCCGACTGTCGTTCTTCTTTGCCATAGGCATGAACTTCTTTATGGAAGTAGCAAAACTCCGTGCTGCTCGAGTTCTGTGGGCTACGGCAATGCAACAGTTCTCCCCTGAGAAGAAGGACTCACTTTTGTTGCGTACACATTGCCAAACATCCGGGTGGTCCCTGGCAGCCCAGGATCCGTTCAATAACGTTGTGCGAACCACCATTGAAGGTCTTGCTGCCGTCCTAGGGGGCACACAGTCCTTGCATACGAATTCCTATGATGAAGCACTCGGTCTGCCAACAGAGCTTTCAGCACGAGTTGCTCGTAACACACAGCTAATCATTGCAGAAGAATCTCATGTTACGGAAGTGGCTGACCCACTTGGAGGCTCTTATTACGTTGAGGCCTTGACCGATGCCCTCGTCCGCGATGCATCAGCGATCATTGCAGAAGTGGAATTGTACGGTGGAATGACAAAGGCGATTAATGCAGGCATTCCAAAGATGCGCATCGAAGAGTCAGCTGCCCGCCGTCAAGCACTCATCGATCAAGGCAAAGAAGTGATCGTAGGAGTGAATGCCTATAAGCTCGACCATGAGCCCGAGATCGACGTATTAGACATCGACAACACAAGCGTTCGCGAATCTCAGGTTACCCG
>DATGWS010000014.1:0-9776 GCA_035299365.1 Candidatus Didemnitutus sp. | reverse complement strand
GCTCGGTGGCGTTGAGTCCCTCGTTTGTCACCCAGTTAGCATGACGCACGGCTCCATCCCGAAGGACCAACGCGAACGCCTTGGCGTAACCGATGGCCTCATCCGTCTCTCATGCGGAATCGAGGACGTAGAGGACCTGCTGGAGGATCTGGAGCAGTCGCTTTGCTAAGTGACTCATTCGAGCGACCTGTATAGGTCACCTGTATAGGTCACCTGTATAGGTCACCTGTATAGGTCACCTGCATAGGTCACCTGTATAGGTCACCTGTATAGGTCACCTGTATAGGTCACCTGTATAGGTCACCTGTATAGGTCACACAAAGTGCTAGACTTGCTTCCGTACGCCGATCACATTGTACCTGTTCGTCACAAACGACCAATCGGCAAAGGTGGCGTTGCCGGCAGGGTTAGCGCCGGTACCATGGAAGTCGCTGAAGGCGGCGGACTGGTTCACCCACACGAAGCTGTTGAAGTTGAAGGCCACGGGCGCGCCGGCGTTGACGATGGCACGCTCAGCCGTAGCCATATGTTCTGCGTTTGTTGTATAGACAAGAGCGCTTAGAGCCCCTTTATCACGAATGCTCTTTACTACTTGCGAAACAGAGATATCGAATGAGTCTGTTACGATGAGGAAGGATACCGGACCAAACCATTCCTTGGTGTAGACATCGGAATGCGCTGTGTCTGTTTGTAGGACAATAGGTGAAACGGAGAGGGCTTCGGCAAAGCCGGGTTGGGCTATTGCTGCGCTATCTCGAATCACCACAAGGCCGAGGGAGCGTACGTCCTCTACTCTTTGCCAGGTTGCAAGATTCTGAATTGCTCCCACCGTTGTTGGACCGGCCTTCTCATTGAACACAAGGGCGTCGATCTTCTCCCGAAGTTTTACGGCTACATCATCAACAGAAAGTTGTTCATTGCCAACACGCATTCCACTCTTTGCAATGAAGATGTTCTGCGGTGTAGTGCACATTTGCCCCGAGTACAACGTGAGGGAGAATGCCAGGTTCTCGAGTGCTTTGTCGAGGTCGTCCGTTGAGTCGAGGATAACACAGTTGACCCCGGATTTCTCTGTGAATGTGGTCTTTCCTTCGGCCGCGGCTACCTTCTCAACAACATCAGCGAAATTCGGTCCCCCTGTATAGTCAATGATGCGCACTGCCGGGTGTTTTACAAGCTCAGGAGTAACAGGGGCTTCGGCGGTGTCTGCTGCTAACTGAATGATGTTTGCATCCAGGCCGAGCTCGGTCAATACATCACGCAGGTCAGCAATAATTATAGCTATAGGGTAGATAGCTCCGGGATGGGGCTTTACGATCACACTATTACCCGTAGCAAGTCCGGCGAACATACCTGGCACCGTGTTCCATACTGGGAAGGTAGAACATCCGATAACGAGGTTGATACCCTTTGGAACAATGTGGTACGACTTATCGATGGAGACACTGGTCTTCCCCATCGGCTTTGTCCAGAGAACGTTTGTGACAAAGGTGGACTGAGCAGCGTAGGCCATCGCAACTGCTTCGAGCGCACGATCAAATGCGTGTGGTCCCGAAGCTTGGAATCCCATTACAAAACCTTGACCCGTTGTATGCTGCGTGGCATAGCCGATCTCGAAGAATCGTTTGGCACCACGTTCAAGAGCTTCAACAAGTATCGATGCACGATCTTCAGGTGTAAGCGATTGCCAAGTTGTCTGTGCATCCGATGCACGTTTGATCAGATCATCAAGAGCGATCTGCGGATACGTGATGCCAAGATCGAATCCGTACGGAGAGGCTTCGCCACCGATCCATGACTTTTCGGCAGGTAGACGATCGAATTCTTTGTTAAGCTGACCTTGGAACGCCGCCAAGCCATCATCGTTGGCTGTCTCACCATAGATCTTACCACTGGGAGCTTCGGGCCAATGTGCATGGAACGTGCGCTCCATGTTTGCCTTCATTGCGTTAGCAAGTGTGGTGTGATGTGCTGCGCGAAGATCTGCAATGGTCATGAGTATAGCCTCGTGTTCGGTGAAGACCACAAAACTACATCGTTCCGATGACGTGATACAGTGGGTTATTCAGCAGCGTCGAGTCTAGCCTTAGCTACAGATGCCTCGCCCACATTATACCCTTGCGAAAGCCCTACTTCGCAGTCCGCGCGCACGTGGATCCGAGAATACATTCTACTATCAGCGGCCTCTTGAGCCATTGACCGGAATTCGCTTTCTGAGGCTGGGAAGAAGAACGACAACACTTCGGCAGACGCTCCACTGAATGTGCTGTGTCCACTGGAGTAGCCAGGGAAATTCGGAAGACCTGCACCCATGGCAACAGTGTTGTCGATTGTACATGGACGTGCTGTATAGTACTTGTACTTGGTATACCAACAAGCAACTGCAGCATCATGGAGCGAACATGATACGTAGGCATGAATTCGAGCTGAACGAACAGCACTCATATTGGCAGCACGTGTACGGTCTTCGGTGACCTTCATCCACATACCGGGAGGACCGTCTGTACCGCCCCCTGCTTCCCAATACGTTGCAATGCGAGCTTGTTCACGAGTGCGGTTCTTTGCCAACTCGCGCATTTCATTCATATCCGACTGAAACTTTGCATCTGTTTCTGAAGGGGGCGGACCTGGATCCATGTCTGCAGCGCTTGAAATATTCCATGGTGTTACGTCACCTCCAAACGGGTGAAGTGGCGGACGAGCTGGTGTTTCAGCACTCTTCCACTTTGGCCATGTGGTTACGAGCGTAGCTTCTTTGGCCTTCCACGCCGGTTGATTGTCTGCTCCCGACCACTTATCGGTTGACGCGCGTTCTTTGAGCTTCGTCACAATGAACCGTGCAAGGGAATCGCCGGCAGCTACATCACTTGGCCGTGCAACTCCTGCCCATACACGAGATTGAGTTGCATCTTCATACAGTGCTTCCATGTTCGCACGTTCGCTCGGATACATCAGTACGATCACTTCAACGGCAACACGTGCAATGATGGCATCTTCATTGGGGTACGAAGGGAGTCCGGTCTTTGGTGCAAGCGTGGCGATCGACGGATCAACTACATAAGGGGCCGGACGTTTGGTTGTGTACTTCGCTCGCCATGCATGGATAAGGCCATCGTATGTACCTACTTCGATGAGCGAGAACATACGTGATGCAAATGGTGGACTGGCAAGGGGCTTTGCAGGATCGGGTAAGAAACGTCCGGTAAACGTACCATCAGGATTCCGCTCTGCAGCCGGTGTGATGTTGTATTTGGCAACGATCCGACGGGCAATTGCGCTCCACTCTTGCACAGGTCCCTGGTTCCATCTGCGAATCGAATTGCGTTGTGCATCAGTTCTTGCTGCAACGGCAGCACGTACGGCATCCATTCCCTCATCATCTGCAGGAGCCGCAGGGATCACCGATGCTGGTACATCTGCGATGTAGATCGGCGTCCACAAGACAGCTGAGCTGTCATTTGATGTCGGTGTTAGTTCAGCAACCACTGGCGCTTCGATCGGATTGTCACATCCGACCATCACCACGAGGAACAATACTGCGATCAGAATCCAACGTGTATGTGTCATGATGTTCATAGTGATACTCCATCCCAGATCGGCAGGTCATAAGCTACGCCGAAAGTAAATCGTGTTGAATGGCCCACATTACGTCCGGTAAGAGTGCCTGAAACGCCCCCTATCAAACTCATTGCGCTAATGACGCGGTAGGCCAATGTTGTCCCTACGCGTGTATAAGCTTGGGCGTTGGAAGGAAAAGGAACGCCCGGCCCGATGTTTGTACCCGATTGTGGCACAACATTCTGCAGCCACACATCACCATACCAGTCTGAAGTGCCATATCCAACCCGACCAACGGCATCGATAGCATCCGGCACGTCCACATCAAAACCTCTATCGACGGTAACCGTGCCCCGAGCCGAATACGCGATACCGGCCATGAAGAAGAGACCGCTGTTTGTAGTGTACTGCGTAACGATACGACCCTCTACACCAGTTGCCTGGTGACCGATCGTAACAGGTGCATCCGGTACATAATCACCAAGGGGCGTAAAGAACACACCTCCAAGGATCACGTCAAATCGGTTCGATTCGATATCTAGTGAAAGGGGGCGAACCTTAACCCCGGCCTGCAGATCCTGCACACCGTTGATGGTTTCCCAGAAGCCCGCACTGGACGACGAGGCAACGTAGGGTACGTTGGCAACAATGTCGAGCCAATCGGTTACACCGGCGCCAACATATAGCGAAACACCACTCGTGGTGATGGTACCCAATTGTGGATTCGTGGTCTGCTGTTGACCAACGTAATATTTGTCGTAGGCCTCCGTAAAACCGGAGATTGCCACGGCTGTGCGGCCCTTGCCCTGCATCCATCCGCTCACAAGGCCTTGGGCCTGCAAAAGCGACGGGGCAAGCACAACAGCCACGAAGAAAGGTATGATTAGCTTCATCCCAGTAACATAGGAGGTGAACGGTATCAATCCCTAGGCGTAGGAACATATGTTCGTTAAATTGCACAATGAACGTATCCATCAAACGAACGCTGCTAGAGCGCCGACGCATACGGGCTGTGCAACTCTCTCAAAAAGGCTGGCGAGTTACGGATATCGCTCAGGCCTTGAACGTGAGTGTTCCAGCCGTGAGTCAATGGCTTTCCGCCTACCGTCGGGATGGTGAAGACGGACTCAAGGCTCGGAAGCGTACCGGCGCACCTCGGAGGCTGTCACCACGACACGTTCTGATGCTGCAAGCGCTCTTAAAGCGTCGTCCGCGGGAGAACGACATCGATGCAGACGTTTGGGACAGAGTGCTGGTTCAGCGTGTGATAAAGCGCCTCTTTGGCGTGACGTATTCACACCAACACTGTGGCAGACTTCTACGAGCGGCTCTTGACTCTAAGGGGGCTATCCCACGTGTTGCCCGACTTGAACTCGACGATCTCCTCAAGAAAGTGGATATTGCACGTATTCGTACACGATTTGGTCCGCGACATGGCAGAAGCCCCCACTGATATTACTGCGCTGATGTTGAAGCTGGAAGAGACGCTGCGCATTGCCTCGGAGGCGCAAAAGGCTATTGCTGATAATGAACAACGCCTTGCACAGTCACAGGAATTTCTCTCTGAGAACCAACGCTTCATGAGTGAAACGCAAGCAGCAATCTCCACACGCCTCACGGACATCGTTGGCAATCAACACACGATCATCGGTAATCAACAGACGATCATCGATAATCAGAATACGATCATCACGTTCTTGAAGATCCTCGCACACGGAGAGGTTTGATCGTGCGTGGTCTTCGGTTCTATTTGCCATATGCAACGTTTGTACTTGTTGGTTTGGCCATCGTCTACACAACTACAGACGTGCTTCCTTACGTACTTGCCTCATGGCCAGCAGCTGTAGCCATGGTCTTTGGGTCGTTCATTGGTGGTGCAAGTGCTGAAGGGGGCGGAGCAATTGCCTTCCCTGTCTTCACCTTGATCTTTAAGATCGCACCTGCATCAGCGAGGAATTTTTCTTTCGCTATTCAAAGTGTTGGCATGGTATCGGCCTCTCTGATGATCATCGGCAGAGGCATTCCGATTGAGAAACGTGCTGTCTTCTATCCGGCAATAGGCGCTGTGTTTGGCCTCCTGATTGGGACGTATGGAGTTGTCCCACTTCTCAATCCAACAATGACAAAGCTGTTCTTTGTGTCGCTTTGGATGTCCTTTGGTATTGGACTATGGCGCGCTAACCGCAATGCTTCTCGTATTGTTCGGAAGGGGCTGCCCCCTGTCCTCACTCAACGCGATATCTTCAATCTCGTTGGCATAGGCGTGCTGGGAGGAATCGTTACGTCGATATTCGGCAACGGTATCTGCATGGTGACGTTTTGTTTGCTGACCCTATGGTACGGCATCGACGAACGTATTGCAACGCCAACCTCTGTTGTTCTCATGAGCGTGATAACCGTCTGCGGGTTCTTTCTTCATGCCGTTGTGATACAAGACTTCGGTCCGATTGAGTACCACACGTGGTTGGCTGCAGCTCCGGTGGTTGTGTTCTTTAGTCCACTCGGTGCGTTCACAATATCCTTTTGGAAACGACTCTCCATTGCACGACTGCTCTACACGATCATCACCGTTCAGTTATTCGGAGCGTTCTACGTACTTGGGTTTACATTCGAAAACCTGATGTTCAGCGCCGTTGTGATCATCCTCGGTACGTGGTTGATGATCAAAATCGATAGGTCATCGAACCTACCGGAACAGGCACCGTAGATCGAGCGCCGAGGAGAATACCAAGCGGATTGAAATCGAATTTCAATTGCCCGCTGGACCTGCCTTCACTCTCTGGTCTGGCCATCGCCAATCCAGTAGCGAATCCGGCTGCGCCTCCAACCCAAGCAGCTACTGCTCCAACGCGCGGATCGTCGGCGAGAACGCCAACTCCCACTCCAATGAGCGCTCCGGCAAGTGTACCCAGGACAACGCCTGTACCATCTTGACCGCGATAATTGAGCCCCTTTACAAGCTCATTCCCGATCAATAGGCCACCTGCTGCACCAACTATTCCTAAACCGGAGACAAGACGTCCATCGATTGAACCATCAATCACTGCTACTATCACGGCATACGGTAGCGTTAGTCCAAGCAGACCAGATGTGCCAAACACCGTTGCATCGGTTGGCGAAAAATATTGTGCGTTGCTTATGGCGTTGCCAAGAATGATACCTCCAGCAGCGCCCGCAAGAGCAAGGCCTGAAGAAAGTCGAAGTCCCACCTTGTTTCCAAACTCCTCCGGGCCGATGATGGTCAGGCCCAATAATCCCCCGCAAACCATAGTATAGAACTCTGTTGTGTTGATGACGCTGGCCTTGCCTTCCTTGATGCCAAGGTTTGATCCAACTACGTATCCTACAACCGTCTCCGTAACACCGGTGATGATCGACACACCGAACCCTACTTTCGGACCAAGATCATCGCCAGCGATCAATCCGCTCACAAGCCAACCATGGATAGCCCCTTGGAACATTCCACCAAGGGCAAGCGATGCGGCACCTTCTGTGACGTTTGCGTCGTTTGTGAGGAGTGCCGGAAGGAGAAAACCAACTCCGCCCGCTATTAGATATGTGGCCGCACTTGGTTCAAAATTATCATTGTTGCTAAATACATATGACGCTGCGGAACCATAGTACACTAGTGACCAAAGGGTACTTCCCCATAACAACGAACTACGTCCACTCTGATCGAGAAAAGCTTTGTCATCATGTGGTATAGCTCCTTGCACACGCACGCGCAATGACTTCACTTCGGCACGAGATAGTTGCTTTCGCTCCCGAGCGATGTTTGTACCTACGAGTCTCGATACTTCAAGGACGAAAGTGCTGTCTGTTATCTTAAAGAGTCGTGCTTCTGTGAACGATGCAGGTGTATCAAAGATCGCAAGCCGATCATTGATCTCTTTTGTAAACACAAGTATGTTCCCATTCTCATCGAATGGGACTTGAATCTCAACCTGAGCGAGACCGGGAACTGTTGCAGTAAGTGCAATCAGAACGAAAAAGATCAATCGGAGATTTTTCACCACAACAAACCTGCAAAAAAAGACGAAGGCCCCTACAGGGGCCTTCTACGTTCATTTCCACGTGGATGTTTCCGTTAGAGTACGGACTCAACCGGAGTATAGTCCATACCGAAGGCTTCGGCAACTGCTTCGTAGACGATCTTGCCATCTACAACATTGAGGCCAAGCTCAAGTTCCTTGTTGTTCTTACAAGCATCCTTCCAGCCCTGGTTTGCAAGCTGAACGGCATATGGAAGTGTTGCGTTGGTAAGTGCGATAGTTGACGTGTATGGAACGGCCCCAGGCATGTTGGCTACGCCATAGTGCACAACACCATCTACTACATATGTTGGGTTTTCGTGTGTTGTTGGTTTGCAGGTTTCTACACAGCCCCCTTGATCCACGGACACGTCTACAATAACGGAACCTTCCTTCATTGTCTTGAGCATGTCTCGCGTAACCAAGTGCGGTGCCTTTGCACCAACAACCAACACGGCACCGATCACGAGATCGGCATCTTTTACTGCTTCGCGGATATTGGCCTTTGTTGACATCTGCGTGATGCAATTCTTTGGCATCACATCATCGAGATAGCGCAGACGGTAGAGGTTATTGTCGAAGATCGTTACACGAGCACCAAAACCGGCCGCAATCTTGGCTGCATTCGTACCAACGATACCACCACCAAGAACGATCACGTTTGCAGGCTTCGTACCAGGCACACCACCAAGGAGAACACCACGTCCGCCCATTGGATGCTCGAGATACTTAGCACCTTCTTGCGGAGCCATTCGTCCGGCTACTTCAGACATAGGAATAAGGAGTGGCAGCGAACCATCGGACTTCTGCACTGTTTCGTATGTAAGACATACAGCACCGCTCTTTACCATTGCTTCGGTGAGTTCGCGTGATGCAGCAAAGTGGAAATACGTGAAGAGCGTTTGCCCCTTACGAATAAGTGCATACTCAGGAGCGATCGGTTCCTTTACCTTCATGATCATGTCAGCCTGGGCATATACCTCTGCTGCCGTGTCAATGATCTTTGCACCGGCTGCGATGTAATCATCATTGGTAAAACCGCTACCGATGCCGCCATTGGTCTCAACGATCACCTCATGACCATGTTGTCTCAGAGTCTCTACACCACCTGGTGTGAGAGCAACACGCTTTTCATTTGGCTTGATCTCTTTTGGAACGCCGATCAACATATTCTCTGTCCTTTTAGGGTTGGGGTTTTTGGAGCTACAAAGTTAGCTAGTTACCGAGTTACGTAGTTACCTAGTTACGGAGTTACGTAGTCACTCAGTTACGTTTTCGCATCGGCAGGATCAACAATGTCAGCGTCAGGGCGATCAGAAGATATCCCGCCAACTCGGCACCAAACCACCCTACAAGGGTATGGAGGGGGCGGATCACCCACCACGGCTCGGCGTGCACTTGACCGCTAAGGCCGCCAACAACGTCACGTAGAGGGCTTGTCTCGATGGGGTTAAAGGCCGTTCCTAGAACAACAGCAACTAATCCCGCAATAAGTGTGAAACCCCACTCTCTTCCCACGGCCTTCTTGAGGCTCGCTGCGCCAGGGTCTTGGCTCACCACGCTCGCTGCGCCAGGGTCTTGGCTCACCCCGCTCGCTGCGCTCGCCGCCCCTCTCATCCTGAGAGGGGCACTGATTCATCAGTCGTTGGTGGGAGCTGGGCATCTATCCTGCGATAGACTTCGTTAAGGATCGTTTCGCACACCAATTCTGTATCAAACTCCACTTGCGTGGAGGTGAATCGAATCATGTTGTATCCCAAGTGTGCGAGCGCGCGACATCGCTCTTCATCTCTGATTTGTATGTCCCGATTGGCATGCACCGAGCCATCGATCTCAACAACGAGCAGCGCGTCATTGTTGAAGAAGTCAACGATGTAGTTCTTGATGACATGCTGTCGGTAAAACTTAAAGCCCCCTAATCGCCTACCCCGCAATCGCTCCCACATGATGGCCTCCGATGGCGTAGTGGACTTTCTTAGTGCGCGGGCCAAGAGCACCAGCCCTGCCCGATATGTATAGTGTGTTTTTGGCATAACACATTGTGCTGTGGCGACGCCGTTTCGTGACGCGTCTTTGGCTCATCCCCCTACCCCCTTCTCATCCTGTATAGACTGGACACATAGGTGACAGTTGTTCGGAGACATGGGTGACATATTTGGACATCACAGATCAACCATACTGGTGGAG
>DATGWS010000013.1:0-6316 GCA_035299365.1 Candidatus Didemnitutus sp. | reverse complement strand
CGGGTAAGATCGTGTACAACACGTCGAAGGCCGTTACAGATGCAGCCCTTCGTGATACGTCACTTTCTGGTATCTATCGTTGCGATATCAACGGTAACAATCTTGCCTATCAGCCGGCTGGCACGTTCGTGCTTCCGTATGAATTCATCAAGATCGTCTTCCCGGCCTTCGAGCCAAACGAATTCATTGAAGACCAGATTGGTCGTTTGATGACAACGGTTATCGCTGAGCCAAAGGATTCCCTGAATCAACCGCTTGGTGACCAGTGGCCGTTTGATGACACGACAAGTATTCGCGTCTTTGTTATGCGCCGTCTTGCAGACTTCAATGACGATGTAAACGAATACCACTTGGTTGGCGGCGCAGCAATGCCATCCGTACTCAAGTGGGTGAACATTGAAACTGACGTTGTGGATGGTGACGAAGTAACGAATAACCCACCACCTCCACGTGGTGAGTATCAGGCTAAGAACTCCGATATCTTCCGTCTGAAGTCACCGGTTATCCGCATGAACCGCGTGAACCTCAGCAACGGCGATATTCCTCCTTTCGGTCAGTATGGTGGTGACGAACTCCGTTCGTTCCCAATCAACCTCAGCCGCAAGAAGCGCGCTGTTCTCTCGATCTCCTATCAGCGTACAGGAAAGCTCACCAACATTGGTCGCGGCTTCTCCGATAACCGTCTGATCGGACCAGAGCATCGCGTAAACATGCTTTCCGTTAACGGCTTCACACCTGGATATCGCAATCCGGACGAAGTGTGGGTTGAATTCGCAAAGCCAAGCAATGACCAGCTCAACGGTATTACGAACATCCAGAACTGGGTTCTCGATGTACAAAACCGTGGAACCAGATACCTCCAACCGTTCCGTATGTGGGGTGGTGGTGGCTATGCTCGTGGTTATGACTTGAATAGCTATAATCTTCAGATGGAGAACACGTCGGTTCCGCCACTTGGTGGATTCCGTGAAGATCTCTTTGATGACGGTAAGGATGCCGAGTACTATAAGGTCACAATCCCAATCCCTGACACTGTTCTGAATTGGGTGAACGAAGGTGCTCGCAACTTCCGCTTCCGTCTGCGCTCGCGTTGCTTGAACAACTCAACACCGCCGAATCCTGCTGACGATGAAGACAACTTCTATATCGACAACGTGAAGATTCTCTTCCCGGATGAAGTAACAGACGTTGAATTCAGCAACATTCAGCTGATCTGGCCATACACGATGGCTCCTGCTTCGCAGGCAACACGTGTACCGATTCGTGTGAAGCTCTCGAACAACACAAACATCGCCGCTCCTGCTTTCTCTGTTCGTCTTCAGATCAAGCCTGACGGTAATGAGTTCCAGCAGATCTATTGCCGTACAATCACGGTTCCTACACTTGCAGGTAACCGCGAAGTACTGCTTCCATTCCCGGATGTCAACTTCCGTACAACCACACCTGGTCGCTACAAGGTCACTGGTCGTATCTTCTTCCCAGGCAATGACCTTGATACGCTGAACGATTCTACGTTCACGACGTTCACAATGACATTCGGCCCTTCGTTCTCATATGAGAACAACCCGTTGAATGCAACGAACGACGTGCCGAAGCTCCAGTTCTCTGGCGTTACAGGTAAGGGTCTGAATCACCGTGGCGGATCGTCCGGCGGTAATGGTTCAACCTGGCAATCACCAATGGTTGGCCCAAGTGCACAATACACGCAGGGCAGCACATGGGGTACCTTCCCACTTGGTGTCTCTCCTGATGATTCCTATGGTGCAGATGCCGGTAACGCATCGGGTCAGATCGCAATGCGATTCACACTGTATTCGCAGGATACCGTTTCGGGTTATCAAGCATACTGGGCAGAGCTGAACCAAGATGTTCTGAACATCTCGTTCTCACTCTATCGTGACCAAGGTGGCGTACCGGGTGATGAGCGTATCGCAAACTCAACCATTCTCCGTCGTCGCGGCGAAGATGAAACCGGTGCATTCACAGAGCCGCAATTCGGCAAGTATGTAACCTATCTTCTTGCTCAGCCAGTTGTTATCCCTCCTGGCGAATACTGGGCATCTGTTGCTCAGATGGGTACTGAAGGTTATGAACTCGGCGCATCGGAATCACGCATGGGTATGGTCACAACACTGTACTCGGATATTCCGGTCTTCGGTATTGGTAACCGTACGCTCCTCATTGACAAGAACTTCCGTGTACGTTCGCGTAGCGGTGCTCTTCTTAATGACAACCGTTTCGCATTTGAACTCACGCGCTTCAGTGGTGACTGGGTACCGTTCACACCAACGATCGGTAATCCTGGCTATCCACACCTGAACGCAATGGGTACAAGCCTTGGCTACTCCACGTTCACACGTGGTTCATGGATCCCGATGCTTCGTCCGTACTTCGGTAATCGCTCGTTCTCGAGCCCTCCGATCTTCGTTGACTGTATCGTTCCGGTTGAGCTGAGCTACTTCGATGCAAAGGCACGTGCAACCGGTGTTGACCTCTTCTGGGAGACAGCTTCTGAGAAGAACAACGCAGGCTTCCATGTTGAGCGTCGCGGAATGAAGGAGACAACTAACCTCACCACGGGTGCTACGTCGCTCTCATGCGTTGATCGCACGAGCTCGATTGAAAACCCATGGCAGTCAGTCGGATATGTTCCGGGCACAGGCAATGCTACACAAGCATCGAACTACAAGTTCTATGATGCAAACGTTGCTGCTGCCACGAAGTATGAGTATCGCCTTCGTCAGGTAGACGTAGATGGTGCTCAATCCTTCTCGAACGTTGTAAACGTTGAGTTCGGCGCTGCTAATGCTGTGGCTCTCGAAGGCAACTATCCTAATCCTACAAATGGCAAGACCACTATCAACTTCCTTGTGCCATTCAGTGCCAAGGTTAAGCTCGAAGTGTTCGACATGATGGGCAATCTCGTACAAACAGTGTATAACAACGACGTAGCCGGCTCAACCAGCACATATGCTGTTGAGTGGGACGGTCGTAACACTGCCGGTACAGATGTTACTTCAGGTTCGTACATGTACAAGCTTACAGTTGGTGAGACGGTTCTCTCCAAGACGCTCACGATCGTTCGTTAAACCGAACGGCAGATTGATCTTCGAAAGCCCCCGGCATTGGTTGCCGGGGGCTTTCGTTTTTTTTCGGAGATTGTACGCTATGACACACACTGAGATATTGAGTCTTGCTAAACAAGGTCTCATTTGGCAACGGTCAGCGATCGATCTGCTGGCCGATCAACTTGACGGTGCATTCGTTGCAGCGGCTGAATCAATCGCATCCGCCTCGAAGGTAGTTGCTACCGGTTTGGGGAAGTCTGGATTCATAGCACGCAAGATGGCCGCGACACTTACAAGTGTGCACGTACCTGGAGTGTATTTGCATCCTGTTGATGCCTTGCACGGTGACATCGGCATGCTGAGCCCGACAGACGTGCTGGTGGCATTCTCAAAGAGTGGTGAAACTCCGGAAGTGGTCCGCCTTGCACGGCTCGTTCGAAAATTTGACATGAAGGTGATATCCATTACTTGTCGACCACATACAACTTTAGCAACGCTTTCACATCATGCATTGATAGCACCACTGGTGCATGAACTAGACCCGCTGAATCTGTTGCCAACGGCGAGTACAACTCAGTCGCTGATCCTAGCTGATCTTCTGAGCGTTGCTGCAGCGCAGATCAATGGCGATGTTGTTGATAGACTACAGAGATCTCATCCACACGGAGGGATAGGAGCAGCACTCTTACGTCGGGTAGAAGATGTGATGCATTCGGGTGCCGAGATGCCCCGCGTTTCTGCTGCCGATACTATTGCAGAGGCGGTGCGTACTCTTACCGTAACTGCGCTTGGCATTGTGTGTGTTACCAATGAAGAAGGCGCACTACAGGGAATTCTTACGGATGGCGATGTCCGCCGCATCGCAGGTACACTGATTGATGTAACTCAGACCCCTGTGCGAGATGTTATGACAACGGAGCCTGTATGCGTGGAGTCATCGGACTCACTGCATAGAGCTCTGCAGGTAATGGAGCATCGAGACCGACAAATCTCGGTGGTGCCCGTACTTCATGATGGTGTATGCATTGGTATCGTTCGTATTCACGATATCGTTCGCGCCCAACTATGATCATCGGCGTATTGGCTGTGGCGGTGCCGGCGTGATCAGTGGCCTCTCGATCTTTCTCGCAGCTGGTGCACGTTGTCGAGCTTTCGTTACAGTTTTCACTGCGGGTTTCGTTGTGGATTTTACGACTGGTTTTACGACGGGCTTAGCTGCCGGTTTTGTTGTGGGACTCGCCACGGGCTTTGCTACAGGCTGAACAACAGGCCTAGGTGTAGATTGTTTTGGTGCGGGCACGTTTGGTGCCTTGAACGTTGTGTTCGATGCTGTAATGTCCTTACGAGTAATGCGGATCTCGCGCACTGCCTCTCCTACTCTGCCAAAGGCTGGTAGGGGGCGACCATTACGAAAGAACTGAATCGCACCAGCGTTGCCGAGTGAGACAATGAATTTCTCCATGGCACTCCACCGATATTCGCCCTCTGGAAGGAGAACCGATTGTTGGTTCCTAGCCCCATCCATCGTGATGCTGATCCATGCCGTGTCTGATGCAATAGCTGTCAAGATGAGACTGTCCGTATCGGCTATTCCATTGTCAGCTGAAGACGTAACATCAACAACCTCAGGTCCTGCTATTCCGGCACCCGGTTCGTTGTCTCGGAAAGCAAACCACCAAAGTCCAAGTCCAATCAGCACCGTGAGGATGAGTGCTCCTGCGAGCGGAGAAATCTTTCGTGTGGCCTGCTGGGCTTGGTGAAGAGGGGATTGAGCAACCGACTTTACCTTGTCCATTGAAGCTGCAACGGCCTCTGTTGTCCGTTGCGCTGCATTCGAAAAGGAGATTGTTGGCTCGCGCTGTTGCTGTTGGGGTTTATACGCCGGGAGTCTGCTTGATGAGTCGCTATCTTCATCAAACGTAGAGTTCATCAAGGACTGAATCTCCTCTGCCGGAATTTGCAGAGTAATACCAATAGTTCGAATGAATGAACGTACATAGACCGCAGGCAACACGTCGTAGCGTCCGCGCTCCAACGCATCGATATACGGCTCGCGTATCTTGGTCTCGAGCGCTAGTTCTCGTATGCTAATACCGAGTCGCTCGCGCTCCCGGCGGAATCTCTCCGCAAGTGGGTCCATAGGTGCAAATATGTCTATAGATTGGACGATATGGTTCCATGGGGCCTACGTGGCCTTCGTTTTCGCCTGTCTCTTTTTCGGAGCCCTGGCGTATCGACAGATCGTGGATAACCTTGAAGTGCGCCGACTCCGTCTGGGTGAGGACCGCAATTCCTTTGTGAGTGCTCCAGGCATCCTCACAGCATTTGGTGCATTCTTGCTCACGCTGATGATAGGGGGCTATTTGTACGCCAACGCTACGCCAACCGTATGGGTCTATGCATTCCCGCTTGTGCTGCTCGTGCAGAACCTACAGATGGTGCTCAGACTCCTCTTTCAGCGAACCCAGGCAAAGACACGGGGAATTGTAGTACGCCCTGTCCTTCGTCAGGGACCTATTGCACTTCCATACGAGGCTATTGCTGATGTCATCATCACCAATGAGCGGTTCTGGGCCACGGTCACCGTGGACTCTATCACCTCGGGCCCTGTCTCGTTTCGTATCTTTCGGTTCTCCGTGGCAGCGCTGGAGCAGATTTTGCGGTCCAATACCGCAGCGCCGATCCACCGTTCAAACGATTATCAGACTCGCAACAACAAGCCCCCTACACTTGCATGAAAAAGTCCATTCGAATCGCATCGGGTCAAGGATTCTGGGGAGATCTCCAGAGCGCACCACTTCAGCAGGTCTCACGAGGTCCTATTGACTACCTTGTGATGGACTACCTTGCCGAGGTAACGATGTCCATCCTCCAGAAGCAGCGCATGAAGAATCCTTCGCTGGGATATGCGCGAGATCTTGTGGATGTATGTGAAGAGATCCTGCCGTATCTGATGGAGCGGGGCATAACATTGATCACGAATGGCGGTGGAGTAAACCCGCTGGCCGCACGTGATAAGATATTTGAGGTGGCTCAGAAGCTTGGCATTACGGGTTTGAAGATCGGTGTGGTGCTTGGAGACGACATTTTGCCTCGTATCAGTGAATTGGTGGCTGAAGGTCATCAAATGCTCCATATGGAAACCGGGGAGCCAATCGCCACAGTCAAGGATCAGCTCCTGAGCGCTAACGTCTACACCGGAGCCTGGCCGTTGGTGGAAGCACTCAAGCAGGGTGCCCAGATCATCA
>DATGWS010000012.1:0-6557 GCA_035299365.1 Candidatus Didemnitutus sp. | reverse complement strand
CGCCGATCTTTTTCCATGTCCAGTTCATGTCACGAAAATAGGTCATTGTGCTATCCAGAACGTCTGCATCATGCCACGCCCCTTAACATCAATGGCTTCACGCGGAATACACGGATGTCCACATCGCTGCGCAAACTCTTCCGTCACATGGATCCGTCCGGGCTCACTGGTTGACTCCATGCGAGACGCGATGTTGACCGTATCGCCCCACACGTCGTATTGGAACCTTTCCTTGCCAATAACACCAGCCGTTACCGGACCCGTGTGTATGCCTATTCTGAACTTGATAAGCGCCTCGTCGAGCGGCTTGTGAAGCGCCTTTTCAAGCGTCTTTTTAAGCGCATCGTTGAGCTCAATCTTCATCATCTCAAGGGCAGCGTTCGCTATTCGCTGCTCGCTATTCGCTATTCTCTGCTCTGCATTCGCTATTCGCTGCTCGCTATTCGCTATTCGCTGCTCGCTATTCGCTATTCCAAACGCCATATACGAATCCCCGATCGTCTTGATCTTCGTGATGCCATGTTTTGCGCAGATGGCATCACATTGGGAGAAGACATCATCGAGCAGGGAGATCACTTCGGCAGAGGACATGGTTGAGGAGAGCTCAGTGAAGCCGACGATATCGAGGAAGAGGACGGAGGCGTTGTCATAATGATCGTTGACCACCTCGCCCCTTGCCACACGATCGGCAACATCCTTAGGAAGAGTTGAGTGCAGCACCGCCAACTGTTTCTGATACTCGAGTTCCTTGGCCTGTAATGCAATGCGAAGTACAGCGGCCGTACCCGAGATCTCATCGGTGATCGCTGTGTAGGCGTTGTTATGATGGACGTAGGATCCTAGGTTGTTGTTGAGGAGGGCCAGATCCCGCAGGAGTTGATGGGTGACAGCGATGGCCGGCTTGATCGCGTATTGTTCTGCCTCAGAGAGCGATTCGAGAAGGACCGACCGTGCGGCAATGAGATCACCTTCGGCTTGGAGGATCCGAGCTCGTAACTGGAATCGATCGCAACGCAGCGCAGGTACAGGAATGTCCACAGCATTGGAGCGCTGCAGATATGTGCGCGCCTCATCGATCCGTCCGCCCATAGCGTGCACGATACCGATGTTCAGGACCATGTATTGGTCCAGGTGTTCCTCCTGACGTCCAGTTCGGATCTCGAGGGCCTCGGTGAAATACCTGAGCGACTCGTCGGCTTGTCCGCTGTTCAGCAACGACGATCCAATACTCGTAAGAACGATCGATCTGCCATGTTGATCACCAAGCTGTTCATAGATGGCAAGGGCCTTTGTAAGCTCGGCGATCGCTTCATCATACTCACGAAGACTGATGCGTATCGTCGCCAACGACGTAATGTTATGCGCAAGGTGCTGGAGCTCTCCGCTTTGCTCGTTGATCACCCGTGCCTGCATGAAGCTCTCAAAGGCACCGGGGTAGTCGCCGATCTCCTGCATCACTCGACCCACATTATGCAGTGCCGAGGCAACGGCAGCAGAATTCCCCAGGTCCGTCCAGATATCGATAGCCTTGCGATACATTTCCAATGCACGCGGGAAGTCGCCGGTGGCACTGCAGGCTATACCAATATTGTTACAGGCCGACGCGATCCCATAACGATCATCGATCGCCTGATACTGCTCCAGTGCTTCGGTTGCCCGGCGGATCCCTTCCTCATACAAGCCACCGACAATGCTCGACTGTGACTCCCGAAGAAGTCCCTCAGCCTTCGATCTCTGTGATTCATGGTTCGGTGTCATTATTCATGAAAATATCTCAAACCAAAGTCATACCGTCATATCGTCATACCGTCACACAACGGCATCGTCACTATCTTCGAACATGAACAGCATCCTCCACGCCATCCGATCCACGCGCACTGCCGTGATCACCACCCATTTGAATCCAGATGGTGATGCCATCGGTTCTGCGCTCGGATTATGGCATCTCCTACGAGGGCTTGGAACCACTGCAACTGTGATGTTGCCAAACGCAGCCCCCTCAAATCTTGTATGGATGGAAGGGGCTGATGAGATGGTGGTGTTTGAGGAGTCAACGAAACACGTTCTCTCCGAGGCCGACACCATCTTTGTCCTCGACCTCAGTGCCGTGTCGAGACTTGGGGATCTCGGTGCAGCTATCGTTGCATCTACAGCCACCGTTGTCAACATCGACCATCATACCCATCCTGAGAACTTTGCAGAAGTTGTTTGGATCGACACCGATGCATGTTCAACGTCCGTGATGATCGCACAGGTAGCAGCCGAACTGGAAATCTACTCGCCCGCAATGGCAATGTGCCTCTATACCGGCATCATGACCGACACAGGGTCCTTCCGTTTTCCGCGTACCACATCAGACGTGCATAGAACAGTGGCTACTCTCATTGATAAAGGGGCTGACCCAGTCCGCTCATACGACGAAGTGATGAACCGCGGTTCGGTAGGCCGCACCCGACTCCTTGGCATTGCGTTGAGCACCATGGGCGTACATGCCAACGGCACTCTGTGTACAATGGTGGTCCGAAACAGTGACATGCTCGCCAACAACTGCACGCGAGAGGATGTTGAAGGATTTGTCTCACAAACCCTAGCGCTAGAGGGTGTAACTATGGGCATCCTCTTTGTTGAACTCGAAGGCGAAACAAAGATCTCCTTCCGCTCAAAAGGCAACACCCATGTCCGCGATCTCGCAGCCCTCTACGGCGGTGGCGGCCACGTGTATGCAGCAGGCGCTCGGGTGAAAGGTCGGATCTTTGAAGAGGTGGTGGTTGAGGTAACTCAGAAAGCGGTTGAGATAATGACAAATGACTAATGACAAATGACGTGGAGTCACACTGAGCGAAGTCGAAGTGGTGGGTCACACTGTCATATCGTCATTACGAGCGAAGCGAGTGAAGTCATTTCTTCCCGAGGTCCCTCGTCGCTCCGCTCCTCGGGATGACGCGACTCGCACTGTTTGGTTAAAAAGAAACGCGAGCACCATCAGGGATGGTGCTCGCGTTTCTATCATTAGTGCGGAAGCGGTGATAGCGTCATCCCGAGGAGCGTAGGGGCGAGGCCCCGCCTCGTCCGGAGCAACGAGGGACCTCGTTATCACGAGCATTGCGAGGGGTATGACGGGCTGTGAAAATTGGTACTTTGCGTCTATAGGTCGGTCCAGAAATCGAAATGAGGGGTCAATTGTGTTCCGTGTTTCAGTCATTGTACTTGTTGTAGGATTCCTGCTCACGTCGTGCCGTGAGGCTGGACTCGATCCATCATCAGAGCCTACGGCGTCAGTGATGATCAACCGCTATGTAGACCTGTTCAATGATGACACAGTTGTGCAACACTTCAATCAGGTTCTCTTAACCACGAACGATGGTGGGTTGCGGTTTATTAAGTGTGATCGCGTCACAGCAGGGGGTGTTGTTCTTGAGCGCGAAGGAGATGAGGTCTCTCCAATCTATCGAAGCTATGAGTCGGTCATAGGCTCTGAAAGCGAGCCAACCTGCCCCGTAACGATAGATGACTTTCTTGGACGTAAGATCACCACTTCATGTCCATTCGCGAAGAGAATTACAATTCCCACATTGCAACGTTATGATACGATCTCCATCTCGCGGGGATGGAGTGGCACAAACTCAACGTCTGTTCCCGGTGATTCTGTCGTCGTCGAACTTTCGTTCGATGCGATATACACAGAAGAGGTGGTCGGTTCGGGTGCGACCACGGACGGTTCAACCATCCTTCTAAAGGTCCCGGACACTGGCGAATTGATCCTGCAGCCTGATGTACTTCGGGCCCTTAAGCCGAATCTCGTCTATCAATTGTCGTTCAGCAAGAACGAGAAGTATGCGGCGGTTGTACAAGGTGTTCAAGTCAACAGTAGTTCAAATTTCGAATTACGAACCTTGGTGTTGGTTGTGCCATAGGTCAAAATGTTATGAGCGACCTCCATAGTATCAATCTCAGAAGGCTCTCAATTCTCGATGGTGACATAGAGCCCCTTCAAAACCTCTTTCTTCGCTGCACTGACTACCATGAGTTAGAAGAAGGGGAGTCAACAGTCGATGATGCTGCCGAGTATCTCCTCAAGAATGTCCCACCCGATACAGCAGGTGAGGATAAGATCGTTCTTGGGATGTTTGATTCAACGGGGCTCCTCGTTGCCGTGTGTGACTTGCTTCGCAACTATCCTTTACCCCGCGAATGGTGGATAGGTCTACTCATGATCGATCCCAATCATCGTGGCACCGGACTGGGGTCGCAGATCATTGCGGACGTGATCGCCATGGCAGGTGCAGAAAACGCAACAGCCCTCTGGGTGGCACCACTCGAGCAGAATCCCAACGCACAGCGATTCTGGGAGCGACATGGATTTGTTGAAGAACGACGTGCACAGACTACCACGCGCAGTGGACGAACGAACAACGTGGTAGTGAGAAAGAAAGTGACGAAATGACGAAATGACGAAATGACGTTATGACGTTCAGTCATTACGTCATACCGTCATTCGTCATAGTGAGCGTAGCGAGTGAGGTCATCCTGTCATTACGAGCGAAGCGAGTGAGGTCATTTCTTCCGAGGTCCCTCGTCGCTCCGCTCCTCAGGATGACGCGGTTCGCAATGTTTGGTTAAAAGAGAAACGCGAGCACCATCAGTGATGGTGCTCGCGTTTCTATCATTAGTGTTCAAGCGGTGGCAGCGTCATCCCGAGCGTAGCGAGGGATCTCGACTATACAAGCAAAGCGTGATAGAGGAGGAGAGAGAATGTCGAATAACAAATGACTGATAACTGATGACTGATAACACGAACCGGCACCCCCTCTCGAGCGCAGCGTGCGAGAGGGGGACGGGGGGTGAGCTAAGGAGGAAATGACGAAATGACGTTATGACGAAATGACAGAATGACGTAATGACAATCATGACGTTGAGTCATACCGTCATTACGAGCGTAGCGAGTGAGGTCATTGCGTCATTACGAGCGTAGCGAGTGAGGTCATTACGAGCGAAGCGAGCAGGTCACCGCTTCACTCGAGCCACCGTTGCAAACTGTAGGTAGCGAATATCGGAGAAGTGGCCGAGAGAGAGAATGATCAGTGGCCATGGACGTAGGGATGACGTTGGGTTGATACCAACGTGATGTAGTATCTCATATCCACATGATTCATACATCGAACGGATACTGTTGATTGTAAAGAATCGGAAGTGAGTGAAATCCATCACTCCTTGGGTGGTATAGGTCCAGTTTCGACCAAAGATCAGATCGAAGAAGTTTCGATGGTATCGGATGTTTGGTAAGGAGCTAACAACAACCCCACGCTCTGTGAGTTTGTGTTTGAGCCCATCAAGCACAGAATAGGGATCGATCAAATGTTCCAGAACGTCGTTGCAGACTATGGCGTCAAAGTAGTTATCAGGAAGCTCGTTGAGTAGCACCGCCACATCGCCTGTTAGCACGGTATCGAGTTTCTGCGCAGCAACGTGAGCTTTCTCCGGGTGGTATTCAATTCCCCACACCTCAATTCCACGGTCCATTTTTACGACTGCGCCAAAGTTTCCGTCGCCACATCCTATCTCAAGAACCCTCTCTATTCCGTCAGGCAAGAACGCAAGCATCTCGTGGCGGACACCACTGTAGTACTCGTCTGGCTTGATGGTCTGGGATTCGGTCATTTCGTCATTGACTTCTCGATCAACTCCATCCCCAGATCCACCTCTTGTTTGCTGAGGTTAAGGGGCGGACGGAACCGTACTGATCGAGTGCCACTGCCAACGAGGAGGAGTCCGTTATCGAAGGCATTCTTGAGGAAGCTGTTGCGCTCTTCCTTGGTTGGAAGATCAAATGCGCTGAAGAGGCCTGCGCCGCGGATATTGGTGATGCGGTGTTCGCCGATGTTTGCGGCAAGGGTGCGGAGTTGGTGACGGAGGTACGTGCCTATTTCTGCAGCATTCTGGACGAGGTTCTCTTCGTCGATGATCTCGAGGTACTTTGTTGCTCGAACCATGTCAACGAGGGAGCCGCCCCATGTGGAATTGATCCGGCTGGACGTGTGGAAGACGTTGTCGGGAATATCGTCGATGCGCGGTCCAACAAGAATTCCGCAGACCTGCATCTTCTTGCCAAAGGTCATAATGTCTGGTTCTACACCAATTCCCTCATGAGCCCACCAATTCCCTGTGATGCCTACACCTGTTTGAACTTCGTCGAAGATCAAGAGTGCTTCATTTTCATCACAGATAGTACGTAAGGCTTGGAAGAACTCCGGACGGAAATGATTGTCGCCCCCTTCACCTTGAATTGGCTCGATGATGATGGCTGCGATGTCGTCAAGATTCTCAGCAAAGGCGCGCTTGATCTCGCGGATGGCAAGCTCTTCGTTCTTCTTCACCAGCTCCAAAACCTCATCATTGGCCGGGAAGGTCAAGAATGGGGGAGCGATGCGAGGCCACTGGAAGTGTGGCCAGAGGGCTGTTTTTGTTGGGTCAGTGTTGGTAAGGGACATGCAGTAGCCTGACCGGCCGTGGAAGGCCAGTTCGAAGTGCATGATCTGGTGACCCTTCTCTTCCTTGTA
>DATGWS010000011.1:0-6308 GCA_035299365.1 Candidatus Didemnitutus sp. | reverse complement strand
ACGTTCAAGAACGAGATGAGTTCTACTGTTGAGGCAACCTTCATATTCCCGTTGCCCGACGGTGCAATGGTCACTGATCTCTTCTATTGGTTCAATGGGAAAAGATATCGTGCAAGTGTTCGCGAAAAGAAGGAGGCTCAGGCTGCCTATGATAGTAAGATCCGTGTGCGACTCGATCCGGCCTTGCTACAAGAGCTGGGGGAGAATGTCTACAAACTCAACATTGCCCCTATCAATCCCAACTCCGATGTACGGTTTGAGATCACGTATACAGAGATCTTGCCGTTCGAGCTGAACACGGGTACCTACACACATCTATTGAAGGCTACGGGGCTCTCTCCTAAGCCCCTTGAACGACTATCGCTACGGATCGATGCTGTTACACAAAACACATGGAAGAGCATTGTAGTCCCACACTATGGATCTACAACTGCCAACGCAATAACTACCGTTACGCCAAAGAACACAGTTATCACATTTGGCGACGAGAACTATATGCCTTCGCGGAACTACGTGGTGCAATTGCAAGCAAATCGCGAATCGATGGAAATGGCAACCCTTACCTACGTTCCCATACTTGCCGATTCCTTCGGGACGGATCCATTCTTTATGTCGTGGGTTCTTCCTCCAGATGAAAACAGTAAACCCTTGCCTAGGTCAATCGTTTTTGTTGCCGATGTTTCTTCTAGCATGGAAGGAGAGCGAATCGTGCAACTACGGGCTGCGCTTAGTTCATTCCTCGATCAGTTGACGCCTCAGGACAAGTTTAACATCATAACGTTTAGTACAGGTGTTGTGAGTTTCCGAAGTGATCTGGTGGACGTAACAACGGAGAACATCGCAGCAGCCCGCGATTTTGTTCGAAACCGCACCGCACTTGGACTAACCAACATCTCTGATGCAATCCGTGCCGGTCTCACCCAAACATATCTGGCGAACACCGCTCAAGTGGCAGTGTTTCTCACAGACGGTGAACCATCGTGGGGTGAGGTGCGGGAGTCTGTGATCCTCGACTCTATTCGCTCGTGGAATTCGCAGAATGTGCGCATCTATCCTATCGCCGTTGGAAGTGACCTTAAGCTGTCCCTTCTGAATGCTATGGCAAAGTCTACAGGGGGCTTTGTGACCCAAGTAGAACGTGATGATAGCATAGCGGTTATCGTCGAAAATCATCTTCGCAGAATCTCGATGCCAAACCTGACCAATCTGACACTTTCTTACGGATCACTGAGCACAACGGATGTCCTTCCAGCAATCCTTCCCAACGTCCCTGTGGGTGGGCGTGTGTCTCAGCATGGACGTTATGCAACCGGCGGAGTATTCCCGGTAACACTTACAGGCGTCTTGCTCAACATTCCGTTCTCAATAACCAAAGATGTACTCTTTGGTGACCCAGCGACAAACAATCGTGCTGTTGCAAGGCTATGGGCACGATCGAAGGTGGACGAACTGTTGGCAGAAATCCAACGTATTGGTGAACGCAAGGAGCTGATCGATGCTGTTATCGACCTTTCTATTCGATTCAACATCCTCACAAAGTATACAGCCATGTATGCCGATCCGGATGACCCTCGTGACGATCCAACGGGAGTTCCGGGTGACGAGCGTCCGATCGAGATCGTGAGCGTTTCCATCGCACCAAATCCGGTAGTGGAATTCGCCCACATTGCGATCCGCATTCCGACTGCGAACATCCAAGAGCAGGTAACGGTGACCATCGTGGACATTCTCGGGAAAAAGATCAGGACTCTCTACAGCGGCTGGTGTAACGGATCGCTCGATCTCGAATGGGATTGCAGGGATACTACCGGTGTTGCTCTCCATAGCGGCACATATACAGTGCTCGTTTCCATCGGTGAACACTCTGCCTCCACGCTCTTCATCCTCCAATAGCCACTACCACGCAGAATCTGAAAGGTCCCCTCATGAAGAGTTTCATCGTACTGCTCACGGCACTTAGCATGCTCTCTCCCATTGGAGTATTCGCCAATGGAGTGGTAGAGGCACAGGTAAACAAGAAGACCACGCTCGTTCCGGCCACCTCAACCGTGGTTGCAACACGTATCCGTGAACAGGTAGCCATAACGGTTACAACACAAACATTCCGTTTCGTGGATTCACTCATTACCAACTTGCGGTATGGTTTTCCTGTTTCCTCTTCGGTGACAGTAACGGGACTCCGATATCGCCTTGGAGACACGTGGCATCAGGCGGTAGTTCGCAGTAGTGATACAACGATCTCAAATCCGGTAGGGGGCAATGGGAACGCCCCTTCATCGAACTTCACAAACATGATTGGTGTGTTGGGATTTGTGTTCCCCTTGCGAGATACAATCCGTGGTGGTGCCGATGTTGCATTTGAACTGACAACTGTTGAACTCCTGCCGTATTCACGAGGGAAAGTAACGTATACCTACCCGGTGAATGTTCTGCGTATGGTGGACATCAACAGCTACCTGTGGTCGGTGGACCTCCGCACATCACGCTCAATGTTTAACATGAGTGTTGAGCCAATGGTCGAACAAAGCGAACGGACGGATACATCGCTAGCAATATCACCGATATCAGTGGAAACTACGGATGACATCCGTCTATCGTTTGATCAATCAGTGGACTCATTGGCTGTAACAATGATGAGTTCAAAGTCGGCAAACAGTGATGGTTATGCCTTGCTGCTAGCCGTTCCGCATGTAGAAGGCACAACCAGCATAATGGCAAAGAGATTCACGCTTGTTATTGATAGAAGCGGATCTATGGCCGGCGATAAAATCGAGCAGGCCAAACAAGCCGCACAGTATTGTCTTGATCGGATCAGCCCCATTGATGAAGTGAATGTGATCGATTTCGATGACCGTGCCACCCGATTGTACGAATCACCGCAACCGGCATCATCCGAGGTTGTGAAAAACTGCAGCGATCGCATCAGAGGTCTGTACCCCCGCAACGGTACCGATATCACGAGTGCCTTGCTGTCAACGTTTGCATCATATCATGATTCGTCGATGGTAAACGTTGTGGTGTTTCTTACCGATGGAGTATCTCCCATCAACTTCGACCGTCTACGGACGAGCAATACCAATGGAACACGGGTTTTTGTGTTCGGTATTGGTTCTGATGTAAACGAGCCTGACCTGCGCAGGCTGGCCAATGAACACCGCGGGGAACTCGAAGTGATACGCAATGTTGGTTCCGTTACCGATCGAATCGGTGCATTGTACGAGAGGATCAAAGATCCCATTATCAAGGATCCGCGCTTGACATTTTCTCCGGATGTGATGTTCGACTTTGCGCCGGCTACACTTCCGAATATCTATGCTCACGAACAACTCGTAGTGGCAAGCAGATATCGTCAAGCAGGCCAGGTGGATGTGTCCCTGACAGGTGTGAACGTTCACGGCACGCTCCGCAATGACTTCTCTGTGGTGCTTGCGGCCGACGATACAACAGCTCCCTTTGTCCCTAAAATCTGGGCTCGACTTCGCATTACAACATTAACGGATCTCATGAGCAAGGTTGCCGTGAACTCAGATCTTTGGCGTGAGTACCGAGATGAGATCATCAGACTCGGGTCCGAGTTTGGATTAGTAACGCCCTTTACCACATTTGAACAAGGACCGAGTGATGGTGGCGGAACGACCAGCGTTGTGGCCTCAGATGGACCTGCAGCACCAATACCCCTGGGAATGTATCCAAACCCAGCCTCTGTGAGGTCGCATATCGACGCATACTTCAGTGCATCCCATTCCCACGCCCAGCTTACGGTAACAGACCTACAGGGCACTGTTGTTCTCAAGCTCAGTATCGGTGCAGTTAGTGCCGGCTCCTGGACCTATGAGCTCAGTCTATCCGATAGCAATGGGGCCACTCTGGCCTCAGGATCATATGTGGTCACCCTTACAGCGGATACTGAGTCGTTCTCGTCTATTCTCCGGATCGTTCAGTAGTCACCCCCACGAAAGTCGGTCGAGGCCAGCCACCGTCATAGCGTCATTGATGTCATAACGTCATTATGTCATAACGTCATTCCGTCATTTCTTCTCCCATGTTCATGGGTGTTCCAACGGCGAAGTATGGCCCTTTCCCCGGGGTGTCCATACTTCGCCGTATTTTTGTGGCTTGACCGAAATCGAACGCCCCCTTACTGACTGAAAGAACCATGGGTATCGCATGTGGAATCGTTGGTTTGCCAAACGTTGGCAAGTCAACGCTGTTCAACGCTCTCACCTCGAATGAAGCTGAAGCAGCCAATTATCCGTTCTGTACAATCGATCCAAACGTGGGCGTTGTGAACGTCCCAGACCCGCGATTGAAGAAACTCGTGGAGTTATATGAGACCGACCGCGACGTTCCAACCACTGTTGAATTCGTGGACATTGCCGGTCTTGTGAAAGGGGCTTCAAAGGGAGAAGGACTAGGCAATCAATTCCTTGCCAACATCCGTCAGTGTGATGCCGTTGCTCACGTAGTGCGCTGTTTTGAAGACGAAAATGTTGTCCACGTGCATGGTGGTGTGGATCCGCTGCACGATATCGATATCATCGAAACTGAGCTCATTCTCAAGGATGTAGACTCCGTTGACAAGCGCCTTCAGGCACTCCACAAGCTTGTACGGGCCAATGATAAGGATGCCAAAGAAGAGCAAGAGCTCCTTCATCAACTACAAGCGCATCTCGATACAGGCAAGCCATCACGCAGTTTCCAATGTGATGATAAGGGGCGAGCAGCGATCAAGTCCATCCAGCTTCTTACGGACAAGCCCGTGATGTACGTTGCCAATACCAACGAAGAAGGCGTCCGGAGTGGAAACCAATACGTGGACGCCGTTCGCAAGCGCGCTGCCGAGGAGGGGGCCATCGTGGTACCAATTTGTGCTAAGATCGAAGCCGAAATCTCGCAGCTCGATGCAGAGGACAGGGAACTATTCCTTGCTGACCTCGGTATGGAGGAACCGGGACTGGATCGTGTTATACGAGAAGCATATGGGCTTCTTGGCTTGATCACGTATTTCACCGCTGGCAAGAAGGAGTGTAGAGCATGGACCGTCCGCAAGGGCAGTACTGCTCCTCAAGCTGCCGGCGTTATTCATACCGACTTCGAAAAAGGATTCATCCGCGCTGAGGTAATGGCCTATCAGGATTGGGATAGACTTGGGTCAGAACAAGCGGTAAAGGATGCTGGACTCTATCGAATTGAAGGCAAGGACTACATCGTTAAGGACGGCGATATCATGTATTTCAGATTTAATGTCTGATCGTGGTTCAACCGACTGGCGGGTCATCTATGTAGCCGTAATTTTGAAGCGGTTGGCAGAAGAAGGAAATTCACTATCGATTGGGGACGGCTATGAAATCACGACTACGTTTTCTATTGTTGGCAATTGTGGTTATGACAACCACGATGAGTCTGTTGGCACAAGATCCACCAAATGTTCCTTCTCGTTGGGGCGCACACCTCGGATTGAATTACAACTTTTCAGGTGTTGGATATGGATACTGGATCGATGATCCGTTGCGTCCAAGTGGACAATTCATACAAATGAATCTTGTTGATGGTACGGGACTTGGCCTGTATGGCGGTCTTAGCTATCAGATGGCTCTTCTCGACAATCTTCATTTCGGTGCACGCTTGTCCTATGACAATCGGAGCATGCTTGTGAAGGATGACAACTCCTACCTGAAGCCAGACGGAACGTATTACAGCGATGAATACGAATTCCACACAAGCTTCATCACGTTGGAACCACATGTGAAGTTGTATCTCGGAAAGAGATTCCACCTCACAGGTGGCCTTGGTATGGGTGTTGCTCTCAACCAGTCGTTTGACTACACTCTTGAAGGTGGTACCAAAGTATCTGGACTCGAAGTAGGCAAGGCAGACTCTGTGAAACACAACATCACATGGTCGGGATTTGCCGGTATTGGGTACGATATCTTCCTTTCGGACAACCTCGACAAGCAACAGTGGATCCTTACGCCCTTCCTCGAAACCAGCTATATGGTAAGCCAACGTGGCGTTGACTTTGCAGATCAAGGGGCGTTTGACGATGCTCTATCTACCGTGTCCATTCGTGCCGGTGTCTCGCTCGCATTTGGCGAGGCGAAGTTTGATAATGACGTTGCAGCCATGGTTGCACCTACCACCACAAAGTTTTTCCGCGTTACACCACCGGCTGACGGAATCTATTCCAAGCGCATTGAGCGTGCCGGATTCCCGTTGCGTCCGTTTGTTTTCATCGACAAGGGTGAGACGGAAGTACCGAACCGCTATGTAAGTCTGAGCAAGAGCGAAACAGCAGACTTCGCCACGTC
>DATGWS010000010.1:0-5535 GCA_035299365.1 Candidatus Didemnitutus sp. | reverse complement strand
CAGATCGGCTCGCAGCTCGTTGGTGTTACGTATGTATTGGATGAACCAAGCATCGGACTCCACCAACATGATAATCGTAAACTCATCACCTCACTGAAGAATCTCCGAGATCTTGGTAACACGATTCTTGTGGTTGAGCACGACAGGGAGATGATCGAGGAAGCAGACCACGTTGTAGACATCGGTCCGGGTGCCGGCGTTCATGGCGGAGAGATCATCGCAGAGTTTTCTGTGAAGGGGGCGGCCCGTGGCAATGAAGCCCTTGGTCGTAACAAGGACTACGATAGGTCCCTCACGTTGCAGTACCTCACCGGCGAACGTCAAATGGATGTGCGGGAGGTTCGCAGAGAAGGCAATGGCAAGGTCTTGCGACTCGTTGGTGCTCGCGGACACAACCTACAGAACGTTACCCTTGAATTGCCCCTTGGCACCTTCACCTGCATCACAGGTATGAGCGGATCGGGCAAGAGCACCCTCATTAATGACACGCTCTACCCTATTCTCTCCCGTCATTTCTATAATGCCGAGTCTGTTCCACTCCCCTACGAGCGTGTGGACGGCATTGAACACATCGACAAGGTGATCGAGATCGACCAAACGCCGATCGGGCGCACGCCGAGGTCGAACCCAGCTACGTATACAGGACTCTTCACCCAGATCCGTGATTTCTACACAATGCTCCCTGAAGCGAAAATCCGAGGCTACTTGGCCGGACGGTTCAGCTTTAATGTATCTGGTGGGCGTTGTGAGGAGTGTGAGGGGGTTGGTATTCGGAAGATCGAAATGAACTTCCTACCTGACGTTTACGTTCCCTGTGACATCTGCGGCGGAAAACGCTACAATGCCGAGACTCTTACGGTCCGCTTTAAGGGCAAGTCCATCGCAGATGTCCTCAACATGACCGTTGAAGAAGCCTTTGAGCTCTTTACGGACATCCCGCGGATCAAGGCAAAGCTTGGAACACTCATGGATGTGGGTCTTACGTATATCACTCTCGGACAACAGGCTCCTACGTTGTCAGGGGGCGAAGCACAACGTGTAAAACTTGCAACAGAGTTATCCAAGACAAGCACGGGTAAAACGTTATACCTCCTCGATGAACCAACAACCGGATTGCATTTTGAAGATACTCGTGTTCTCTTGCGCCTGTTAGACAAGCTGGTGGCCAAGGGAAATACGGTGATCGTAATCGAACACAATCTGGATGTGATCACCTATGCAGACCATATCGTGGACCTAGGTCCTGGCGGTGGTCGTAATGGTGGTAGGATCGTGGCCAGTGGAACACCCGAAGTTGTTGCCCTCAACTCTGAGAGTATCACAGGAACCTACATTCGCACGGAACTTGCTGCCAACTCTTTGTAAACCATGCCGACGCCCATCAACTCATCATACCAATGAGGACGCCGACAGATGACGAAGAATACATTTCGACTTGAATGGACTTCCATTCGTAGGATTTTAAAGGCCGAAAAGCGAGACGTAGTGATCGTTGTGATCTACTCGGTTCTCTCCAGCCTTTTGGGACTTGTAGTTCCCCTCAGCTCTCAGGCCATCGTAAATGCCGTTGCCTTGGGCGTGTTTAGTCAACAGCTCGTTGTGCTCTGCATCATTGTTTTTTCCGCGATGTTGGCAACAGCTGTAATCTCTGTATTCGAACGATATGTGATCGATATGATCCAACGACGAATGTTCGTCAATACAGCCTTCGACATCGTATATCGACTTCCCCACCTCACCCAAGTATCTCTGCGAGAATCCTACGGTCCGGAACTCGTGAACCGCTTCTTCGATGTTGTTACCATTCAGAAGTCCGTTGGAAAATTCCTCCTTGAGGGAACTAACGCCGTGTTGGTCCTTCTCACCGGCCTCATTGTGCTGGGTGTCTATCACCCGTTCTTCCTTCTCTACGACCTCGTCTTTATGCTATTTCTACCGGTCCTGATCTATGGATTGGGAAGAGGTGCTATCTCAAACGCCATCAACGTCTCAAAGAAAAAGTACATGGCTGCTGCGTGGCTCGAAGATGTTGCTCGTAATCAGCTCGGATTTAAGTTGACAGGGGCAAGCCCCCTCATCCTTCATCGCATGGATGAGATCAGCACCGGTTATGTAGTGTCGAAACATAAACTCTACCTTGTCCTCGCTAGACAGATCTTTGGATCGTATCTCTTCAAAGGATTTGCAACCGTTGGTATCCTTGCACTTGGTGGAATCCTTGTTATCGAGCAGGCAATCTCATTAGGCCAACTCGTGGCTGCAGAGATCATCATCATCCTCATACTCGGAGCAATGGAGAAGCTTATCAGTCAGTTCGATATGTATTATGACTTGGTGGCTGCTCTCGACAAACTATCTACGATCATTGAGCTACCGCTCGAGAGAACAGACGGACTTTCAGTGCAGAACCGTCGAGTTGGCGGAACAGTGGATGTTCGTGGAGTGGGCTTCAGTTATGGTGATCATGAGGTTCTGAAGGATGTAACGTTTGCGGTAAATGCCGGAGACCGTGTAAGTCTTGTTGGTGCAAGTGGTGCCGGCAAATCCACGCTCGCCCAGATCATGGTTGGATTAGATGCTCCTTCGCGAGGATCCATTGAGGTGAACGGTGTTGATACACGAGTTGCCGATCTACATTCGTTGCGTGCTCGTGTAGGCTACGTCTTCCCCGAGAATCAGATCATTCCCGGCACAGTGCTGGAGAACATCACTCTCGGTCGAAATGTCTCGCAAGAGGATCTGCAATGGACCTTACGGATGGCTCACCTCACCGAGAGTGTACGAGACCTTGCACATGGACTCGATACCCACCTCACTGCAACAGGTGAAAACCTTTCGTTTGGGATGCGTAGACGGATCTTGTTTGCCCGGATGATCATGAATAAGCCAGACGTGCTTATTATCGATGAGGCATTTGAAGGAATTGAGGATGCCGTGAAACTCACGATGCTCAATGACTTGATGGCATGGCCACACTGGACCATTATCAACATTTCGCATGACCCAGAGGTGGTTCATCGTACGTCCTACGTACACGTGTTGCAAGAAGGCCGAATTACAGAATCTGGGACTCCTCAGGAACTTCACAGTAAGGCAGGCACCTTCTGCAGCCTCTTCCCTGTAGGAGGACACCATGGCTGATCTACGCAACCGCCATGTCTATACCCTGCTCTCAACAAGCACGATTCATCGCAAACTGGTGATCTTCATTGGTGTGTTACTTGCTTTCACCATCGCCTTTCTCATCCTCGTACCATGGCAACAGACCGTGGTAGGAAGTGGCAAGGTAACGTCCTTTGCTCCCGAGGCCAGACCTCAGACCGTTGAGAGTAGGATCAGTGGCAGGATCGTGCGCTGGTTTGTTCGAGAAGGGGCTCACGTGAATAAGGGCGATACAATTGCGATCCTTGCTGATATCAATGTGAATTTCCTCGACACGAATCTTCTCAACCGACTCCAGATCCTGCGAGAACGAACATTCGATGCGCAAGAGAAGGCGATTAACGTTGCTATTCAACGTCGCAAACAAGCTGAACAACGTTACAATGCTTCTCTGGCCCGACTCGAGAATGTTATGGTAGAGATCAGTACAGCCCGTATTCGCTATCAACGAGCAGATACCCTCTTCAAACAAGATCTTGTATCCCGAAGAGAGGTGGAAACCGCCCAGCTGAACCTCCAGAAAGCCATGGCAGACTCTGCAACGGCCTTTGCAGGTATGACCTCGGCGCAGCAAGACATTAACGCATTTGTTGCAGAAGAAGAACGCGTTATCAATCAGGCCTATGTGACCATGCAAGAAGTTGACGTTCGGCTCGGAAACGCCGAAGGTCGCGTTGGTTCCGGGGTTATCCTGGCGCCCCTTTCCGGAACTGTAGTGCGAATTGCAAAGGCGGGATCCGGACAGACCGTCAAGGAAGGTGAAGAGCTTGCATTGATCGTCCCAACATCCAGTGACCAAGCAGTGGAGATCTATGTGAGTGGCATGGATGCTGCATTGATCCAGCCTGGACGTTATGTATCGCTACAATTCAGCGGCTTCCCTGCCTTCCAATTCAGTGGATGGCGTCATGTAAACGTAGGAATCTTCCATGGACGAGTGAAGGTTGTTGATGCCGTTGATGATGGCACCGGACGGTTCCGCGTTCTAATCATCCCAACAGACGATCCGCAATATTCTACCTGGCCTGATGGACGGTATCTCCGTCAAGGAACTGAGGCGTCAGGATGGGTTTTGCTCGACGAAGTACCGATCGGCTATGAACTATGGCGTCAGCTCATGGGCTTCCCTCCTCAGTTTCCCGTACCGGTCAAGGACACAAAGTTCTCTTCGAAGACATCGGCAAAGGACCCGGCAAAATGAAGGTCCATGCCATTCTGTTTCTCATAACTATGCTGTTGGCCGGGGCCGGACGTTCCATTGCCCAATCGACGCTTACGCTAGAAGCCTTCCTCCGTCAAGTAGAAGTGAACAACCCCGCATTACGCTCCGCAGACTTCGAACCCGAGATCGCCGAGGCCGAGGTTCGAGCTGCACTCGGTCGGTTCGATCCTGTTCTCAATCTATCCTATGAATACAAGGACAAGGACGGCAAGGACAAACTCAATCTCTTTGATGGTGCGCTAGAACTCCCGCTCGACATGCTTTTTGGACCCAAACTCAAGGCATCGTATTCACGAGGGATGGGCAGTAGTATCAACCCGGAATCGGCCACTACGGGTCAGGGAGAAGGGGCTCTTGGGATCTCCATGCCAATCCTCCAAGGCATCTTCACAGACAGCAGACGAAATCAACTCCGTAAGGCCATGCTCCGTCCGGATCTTGCCCAAGCACAATACCGACTTGAACGCAACAACCTCCTTCGTACTGCAGGCCTACGGTACTGGGATTGGAGTGAAGCCCGCGCTGCTGTTGATGTAGCTGATACCATGCTTGCCCTAGCAGAGAGAAGACTGGTCTTTGTCACACGAAGAGCACAGGCTGGTGAAAGTGCTGTGATCGACAGTGTTGAGATAGCCCAAGAAGTTGAGAGACGCAAGGGAGAACGGTTTCGGGCATTGCGTATCGAAGAACAACTCGCCGTAGACGTAGCAGTGTTTCTGTGGAATGGCAACGGTACACCGCAGCAAACCGTGGGTGCTCGGCCATTGGATCTGCCTCCTCAAGCAGACACCACTGTACAGGCCATCGACGCTGCAAATCTGGCTAGATCCACACGTCCGGAATTACGGAGGGCCGAAGTTTTCCAACAAACCTCACGGCTAGACTCATCCCTTGCTCAGGAATTCATGCGGCCATACATCGAAGTAGAGGCCGCATTACTAGCGTATGATGTTACGTCGCTCAGTAACACCGATTACAAACTTGGGGTGCGGGTTAATCAGCCCCTTCTCTTTAGACAGGCATCAGCGCAACAGCAGACAGCCGGGATCACCGTTCAAAGGGCAGATCTTACGCGGTCCCTTATAGAGCGGATGGTGGATGCCGATGCCATAAATGCCGTGATTTCCATCGATCGATCACGTGAACGCCTT
>DATGWS010000009.1:0-11472 GCA_035299365.1 Candidatus Didemnitutus sp. | reverse complement strand
TGTCCTGTTAGTGTGCGAAAAAGCGCTCCCGTATTTGCGTCCCATATCTTTGCAGATGTGTCAACGCTTGTCGTAGCAATTCTACTCCCATCAGGGCTAAAGGCAACGCTATAAACACCGTTAGTATGTCCTTTCAGTGTGAGGAGAACTCCGGTAGTATCGGCTGTGGCAGCAGTGTTCACACCGTGGCTTACCCTGACTAAGCATTGCGCACTTGGCGGCCTTGGTATATTCTTCCATAAAAAGTTCAGCCCTGTGGCTTTATTCGTGATTACTTTCCATGTGATGCCGTTATTTACGCTGTACTGCAGCTTCACCGTATCACTTGGAGCAATTCCTGTCCATGTAACTGCTGTATCGCTCCCCACTACATAGGTCTCGCCGCCATTCGGCTGCGTTAGCTTCAGGGTTGAAGCTACCTTCCTTCCCGGGAAGCCGCCGTTTGCGCTAAAGTAGCCGGGGCATTTGTCAGTTGCGATTTCGAAACTTGCATACGTAAGACTCGAATCGCTCGGCACGAAACGGAGCGTAATTGTTCGACTGGTGTTCTGCGGAATGGCAAGAGGGAAAGTAGTATTGACTACAGTAAAATCAGCAGAGCCGAATGTTCGTGTTATACCCGTTACGATGAAGTCTGCGTTTTGAGCGGTGAGCGTGAGCGTTGTATCGTTTTGAGTAGCAGGAAGTCTCTTGCCAAAGTCAACGTAGGTGGGTGCTACCTTGAGCGAAGCGATTGCATTGGACGGCGGCCTATAAATTGCGGTAGCTGTCTGGGCTTGCCAGGTTAATGCTACATTGGTGTTTCCTGCTTGGCAGGCGACATCGCTTGTCCACGTGATGTCGCAGGGTGTGCCGCCTTGTGAAACTTGCTGAATTGTTTTGGCGATATCCTGCGCCGCTGATTTAGAGGTTACTCCGTCGTATAAATATCCGCCCGTTTTTGAACACAGTTCCTGAAGAGAAGCTTTAATACCATTCGGCTCGGCTTCCTTGCGGGAATAAATTACCGCGTAGAATTCGATGCCGTATTTTCGGCAAGTGTCTATACATGCCTGAAGTTCATTTGGTGTGAGTGCATACCACCACGCGTCGGTATAAAGCACAGCCACCCTCTTGTCATTTCCATACTTCGACACATTCAGTAGACCCGTTAGATTACTTAGCAAGTGTTCCACAAAATCATTATCTCCTCCAGCAGTAACAGGTGCTATTGCGGACAAGATTTTGTTTCTATCCGTAGTGAAATCTTGAAGAATGGAAGCTCTGTCATGACAAGTTTGCAGTGCAAATCTCGACGGAGGCATAGCAATTTGCTTGCACAATGTTGACGCAGTTAGCTTACCAAGTTCAACAGGTATATCACCATAATCACTACTACTCATTGACCCAGAAATATCGACGCTCATTGCTACCGATATAACTTTGGGCGGTTGCTGTGGTGGACATGTCACACTGGTTATCGTCCGCGGCTGACCGTTCTCTGTCAAAGTAAGCTCACCAGCACTTGGTCGTTGTTGGTTGCCGGCAGCATCAAAAGCATAGAACTTTGCCTTCATTGTCGGGTAACTCGAAGTGTCCACATCAAACAGAGTAATCGATTGAGCGTTTGCTTGATGTAAACACGCAAGACATAGAATCGATGCAATGAGGAGTTTTATGATGGTCAACAATGCATACATCTCATTTCACCACATCTACACGAGTTGTGAGAGTTTCTTTGTTGGTTACCATTCGCAACTGATACGCCCCGTTACCGATGGCACTGACGTCTGTTGTGAGGACATAGCCACCCGCGGCTTCTGCCTTGTTGCTAACAAAGGTCTGTACTACCTGACCCATTATATTCAACAGTTCGAGAGTGATGGTCAGCGGTTCACGGAGACCGTAGTGGATCTCCATTGTGTTTTGTGTTGGGTTGGGGCGGGTGGTAAGCGACGTAGAGTTCTTTGCCGAGATATACAGTCTCGGGCCGCCATCTTCGCATACCCCATTGATCTGTATTCTGCCATCTTGAGTTAACGTCTCGGAGACAATTCCGCTATTTGTCCAGCGGAATTCGTCGATGATGATCGATGAGATGTCGGTATTGCCAAGTGTCGCAATACACGGGACAGAAATCAATTCGTTACTCGCCGGATTGTACATTCCTGAGAGTTCGAGCATGCAGCTATCGGCTGAGCCGGAACATTCACTGCTGTTTTGTTCAACGAAGAGTATCGATGGACTGTAGCGAATGTGGGCATACCACTTTGTTGGCGCGCCCGTGAGCTGCAAGCCGGTTTGTTTCTGGAGAGTTAATGTGAGGTTGACTCTCTCACCTGCTTGTGCGAAGATATCCTGGGCAACAACCGTGGTACGCGCTGTATCCAGGCTGTTGATAGTACCCTCGCCAAAGAGCTGCACCGTGGCCGGACTCCCAACACCATTGTACTCGAACAACAAACGACCGCTTGTTCTGCCAACATCTGATGGTAGAAATTGCAGATCCAATTTAGCCGTATCGCCTTGCGCAAGAGTAAAGCTTCCACCACCAGCAAGTGTTGAGAAGTCGAAGTCGTTTGGTCCGGCGTGGCGCGTTGCGGTAATGCTCAGCGGTGCATTGCCTACGTTTTTAATGGTGATTGCGCGCAGAGTGTCTTTCGGTACTCCGACCGATAGTGCGCCAAAATCGATCACATCACTCAATACGGCTAGCGATGGAGCAATTCCTTCTCCGCGAATAGTTTGTCGCAGCGTATCCGATTGAGTGAAGATGATCAGTTGTGCAGTTTTTGTCCCTGTTGAAGTAGGTGAGAATCGGAACTCTGCGAACCTTGAGCTACTCGATGGCACTGTAAAGGGCGGTATGCCAGACATCAAAGAGAACTGAGTGGCCTCGCCACCTACTATTGCAATGGAATCAACCCGATATGGATAGGTTCCAGCATTGCGAGCAAAAGTAGAGACCAAAGAATCTCGATCGCTACCAACCAAACATTGCTGCATATCTACATCTTGGCTTGCTGGAGAGGGTGCGACGATAGAAAAGACAGCGTCAGAAACATCAGATTGGAAGGGTGCCAACTCAATCTCCCAGATTGTAGCATCTTCAGAGGCACCTACAGTGGCAATTTTCCTTCCATCAGGACTAAAGGCAACATCAAAAACAGAACCAGGTAGTGCCTTTACTGTTTGGATGTGTTCGCCAGTATTTGCGTCCCATATTCTTGCAGTTCCAAACCCTAGTGCCTCCCCTGTAGCACAAGCAATTTTGCTCCCGTCTGGACTATACGATGCTCCATATATTCCGAATTGACTACCTGTCAATGTACGGATTAGCTGACCAGAATTCGCATCCCATACTTCTACGTCGTTACTCTCACCTCCCGATACAATCTCACTCCCGTAAGGGCTAAAGGCAACGCACCATGGCATATCCGTGTGTGTGTGAGTGCATATAAGTGCACCTGAATACGAATCCCAGACCTTCGAAGTTCTATCATAACTTGATGAAACGATTCTACCACCGTCAGGGCTAAATGAAACGGCAGCCACAATTGAGCTGTGTCCAGCTATGGTACGAATCAGTGCGCCAGTGTGTGCGTCCCAAATCTTTACAGTTCGGTCGCTATTTGAAGTTGCAATTCGATTTCCGTCTGGGCTATAGACAATTCGGCCGCCACTCATTGTATGTCCAACAAGTGACACAATTAACGCGCCAGTATTTGCATCGAATATCCTGGAGGGAGGGTAAGCTCCCGTAGTTGCAATTCTGCTATCATCCGGGCTGAAAGCGATACTAGTAACTCCACCATAGATAGCTGGTATAGTAAGTAGGATCCTGCCAGTACTCGCTTCCCATACAATTGCCGTACCGTCGGTGCTACCGGTAGCAACTCGTTTTCCATCTGAGCTAAATGCCACACCATAAATGGAGCGTGAATGTCCAACCAACGTTAGAAGCGGTTCACTATAGTCCAAACTAATGGGGGTATCGTCATTTTGACTAATCCTCACCAAGCACTCTACACTTGGTGTACTTGGTATTTTCTTCCAATCAAACTTCAGCTCTGACGCCTTATCCTTAATCATCTTCCATTTTTTCCCACTGTCGTCGCTGAAGTATAGCTGCAAAGTATCACTTGGAGCTACCCCCGTCCATGTTATTGCTGTATCGCTCCCAACTATGAAGGTCTCACCTCCATTTGGCTGTGTGAGCTTTAGTGTTGAAGCCGTTGCTTTCTTCCCCGGGAAGCCGCCGTGTGCGCTAAAGTAGGCGGGGCACTTGTCAGTTGCGATTGCAAAACATGCATACTTAAGACTTGAGTCGCTCGGCTGTAAACGGAGCGTAATTGTTCGGCTGGTATTCTGGGGGATGGAAAGTGGGAAAGTTGTATTGACAACTGAAAAATCAATAGAGCCAAATGTTCGATTTATGCTGGTGACCGTGAAGTCGGCGTTTTGAGCAGTTAGTGTAAGCGTTGTATCGTTTTGAGTAGCAGGAAGTCGCTTGCCGAAGGCAACGTATGTGGGAGCTACAGTCAGCGAAGCAATTGCACCGGACGGCGGCGCGTAGCCTATTTGTGATTTCTGACCTTGCCATGATAAATCGATTGTTGTATTGCCAACGATACAAGAAACGCCACTAGTCCAGGTAATGTCACAGGGTGAACTTCCTTGAGCAATCTGAAGAATCCCTTTGTAAACTGCCTCTGCCTCTTCTACGATAGTCACGCTCTCGTAGGTTTGCCCCCAGGTACGTTTAGCAATGTTCTTTAGAATGTCTGGAGCAAACATTCCAAGCGTAACGCAGTACACGATGCAGTTCTGACTATTTGCCTCTGCCACAATAGCGTTTTCATTTCCACCACCTTGTCCATCCGTAAGGAATACAATTACTTTCTGATGAACGCCCCGCTTGCTTACGATCAACCCACCAGCCATTGGATTGATGAGCGCGGCATCGTAGTCGGTACCACCACCAGGCCGAAGTGGAAAAATAGCATTCATTAGTTCATTCTTGTCGGTAGTAAAATCATGATTCATATAATTCGCACCATCAAATGTTGAGATGGCACATTCGCTCTTACCAAGGGGCAAACCATTGACCCATGCCCTTGCCGCAGCTTTAGCCAATTCAATATTCGGCACTGAGCCATAGCCTGAGCCCATTGACCCGCTCACATCAATAACCAATACCACGGAGAGTGCCTTAGGCGGTTGCTGTGGTGGGCATGTCACGCTGGTTATCGTCCGCGGCTGACCATTCTCCGTTAATGATAGCGCACCTACACTTGGTTGTTGTTGGTTGCCCGCTGCATCGAAAGCATAGAACTTTGCCTTCATTGTCGGAAAATTTGAAGCGTCAACATCGAAGAGAGTAATTGATTGAGCGTTTGATTGATACAAACACGCAAGGCATAGAAGCGATGTGATGAGGAGTTTCACGAAGAAACCATTTGACAGGCAAGACATCTTCATCACTACTCCTTCACCGGTGTTTCGATGACTACATCTACCGTTCTGGTGTAAAGTCTGCCTTCAGGCAGATCGGGGTTGTAGGTGTCGGCATTACCCTGCCCGGAGATGCTCACGCTGTCGCTTTGCAGACGTAGTGCGCTCGCCGTGGCCTTTGCTCGACCTTCTGCAATAGTCTGGTTAGCCTTGGGGTCACCTAGTCGGTCAGTGTATCCGGCAACGCTCACCGTAGAATTTGGCGCGATGTTCTTCCGAATGAGATCAATGATTGGTCTATTCGTGGATGTAATGTCGGAAGAGCGCACTTCGAAGAGAATGAGCGAATATCTGTTGATCTCTTTGTCGCCCCTTCGCTCAATCTTCTTGCGATGTATGGTGTTTTGTTCCACTGCGATCACGCCACTCGATTTCTCTGTTCTGTTGGTTGTGTCCGTCACCTGCAGTGAATAGACCATTGAGCCTTCTGAGCGAGGGTGTGAGCCTTCTTGGTCCATCGTCCAGTCGAGTGAACTCGGGACGTCTCCACTTCCTTCAAACCGCTTTACGACCATTCTATTTTGCTCTGCTGTGAGAATCCATTTTGATAGAGGAATGTCATTCTCTACCCTTGGATAGAAACGTAGGATGGGTGGGTTCGCTTTTCTGAGTGTGTCCTTCGTTATGATCGGCGCAGTGATTTCGGTACTTGATGTTAGTATTTCAACTCGACGATTTTCTTGATACCCTTCTGCCGATTGAGAGAACGCAGCCTTCTCTGGAAGATTACGTGACTCGGTCTTGATTCTCACGTCTGCAATGCCCCATATCTTAACAAGGTATTCCTTAACCGACTCAGCACGTCTTGTTGATAGTGCAAGATTGCCCCTTTCCATCTCAACGTCTGCATTGCAACCAACAAGAGTTATGGTGGCAGATGGATTCTGGCGCAATCGCTTGCCAACGATATTGAGAAGGTGATAATACGTTGAGAGTCGGTCAATGCTGTTGACCCCTTTTTCATCAAAGCTGTTGGCCTCGTCGGTACTCAGAACTCTATATCGCGAGGGGAGTGTCGAGCTATTCTCTTCAAAAAAGACATAGTTGAGAAGGGGCGTCATTAGTACCGATGAAAATTCCTCGACGCGCAATGTTACTGTTGGCTTCTCTTCTCCATTTGCTTCAACACCTTTTGCTAAAACACCAACAGTAAGGAGTGTTTGTGTTGCGTCACGTTCGGTCGCAATGGAGTCTACAGCAACTGGTCGCACAACAAGCAGTGTATCAACGTTTTGCTTCTCTTCGATTCGTTCGATCGGACTTCCGGGCTGTTGCGGCGACAATTTCAGCGCCAGTCCTATGCGAAGAGAATTTGTCGTCCAATCCAGATCCGACACAACCGGTGTGATGCCAAGGCAATAGAACACTTCAGGAGCAAGAATCACAGTTGCGTTTGCATTCAACGGCACATCGTAACTCACTCCAGCAAGTACACCGGCAAACAGAGCTGAACTCGATGGAATAGGTTGATCATTGATTTCATTGCGCGTACTTGAGCCATTCGAGAAGACTCCGTCGGAAGGGCTAACTATTGACTCTTTTTGAGAGAAGGTTTGCGTTGTTACATATGCGACCCTTGCTCCGAGATTGAGCCAAAGCGAACCGAACAGGTTGTATTGTGCGAGCGGCTCAATTCCTATATCAGCAAGCGATACGTCAACTGAATGTTCAAAGACGCCAGGTACGTTGCCCGACACTACCACATTCTCTTCTCGGAGTAACACTCCTCCCCTTGTTGAATACCCAGCTCTCAATGCCAGCCTGAGCTTCTCAGCAAGAGGAAGTTCATAGAACAATCCAATTGAAAAGCCGCCCCCACTGCCGTCTTCATACAGAGGGCAACATGAAGGTACATTTGGGAATGTGCGAAAATCCGCTTTGTACATATTGAGATTGTAATCGCCGAATACCCCATACGCCGGCCTAGTTTGCGCAAAGGCAAGAACATTGCAGAACAGTATGCAGCTGACGGTGAGGCAGAACTGAATTGATGTACGCTTCATGTATACTTGAATACTAGCAAAACCACGGTATGCACCCGAGCAAATACAGCTTTTACCGTAGACATATGAGAAATAGGATTGCGCACTAAAATATGGAGATTCCGCCTGTCTTGACCTTCACAATCCGTGCTGCCGTGGCACCTTGAGATCCCACTCCTACGCCTTGGCAAATGCAATCTAGTATTGGGTTTAGCAAGTCAGCTACCTCTGGATGCCGTGGTCAACGTGAGCCGGAGTCGCCAATGAGTGTTGTCAGGAATTCAGGGAGCCCCATTGCCATTACATTCTCGGATAACGGATACGGATTGCCGCCAGGTATAATGATCGTTGCAGATGTTGCCTGGATCGTGGACATGCTCTCGATCAGTGGCCGTGACAGTTTAGGAGACAACGTTCGTTTGATTTCGATGGCGTGGATAGTACCATCAGCAGACTCTAGTACGAGATCAATCTCAGCACCGGCTTGGGTTCTGTAGTATGATGCCGATGTGCCCTTGGGCAACACGTTACATATCTGCTCGATACAATATGCTTCCCATGAGTGCCCACAGACAGGATGTCCAAGGAGTTGATCCATGGATTGGATTGAAAGGAGATCATGTACTAATCCACTGTCTCTCCACATAATCTTGGATGATTTGACCAAACGTTTGCCGACATACTTCGACCACGCCGGAACTCGACGGATAAGGTAGAGGCCTTCAAGTAGGTCAAGGTACGAGCGGACAGTCTTGCTATCGATCCCCAAAGAGTTGCCCACCTGTGTAAGGTTAACGAGCGCAGATTGCTGATGGGCGATCATCGTGCAAAACCTACGCAGTTGAATGGGAGAGGCCGCTACTCCCATCATGGGTAGATATCGTTCAATGTAACTCGTGATGAAATCGTTGCACCACATCATAGCCGATGAATCATCAGACGCGAGATAGCTCTCCGGATAGCCGCCTCGTAACCAATGACGATCTATCGTAGCCCAATCTGCACCGATCTCGTTCAATTGGAATGGCGTCATCTCTAGATAGCTTATACGTCCAGCAAGTGTCTCGGACCCTTGTTTTAACAGATCAGGAGATGCAGAACCAATCAACAAGAAGTGTCCGGCCCGTTCTCCATTGCGTCGCCGTTCATCGATCAGAGAATGAAGGAGTGGGAAAAGGTCAGGTTTGCGCTGTACCTCGTCTATCACAACCAGTGTGTTTGCCATCTTCCCAAGAAAGAGCTCTGCATCCTCCAACTTCGCGAGATCTGAGGGTCTCTCTAAGTCAAGATATATAAGGGGCTTATCCAACGTTAGTGACCGCGCCAGAGTAGTCTTCCCAACTTGTCGCGACCCTAGTAACGCCACAGCAGGTACTAAACGAAGTCTCTCAACAAGGACTTTATGGAGGTGTCGGGCAATCATTTACCTTGAATATACGGAATGACATTCCGTATTTACAAGGTCATTGCGCCTTTTCGAGGACATTCAATAGATATCAAACTGTTGGAAACAAAAGGGTTGGCATAGGTGTCAGAAGGCGGTAAGCATTTTTGCCTACTACTGGCAGCTGACTTGAGCACCTTCAATTGAAACTTCTATTACTACCATTCTGTTTCTTTCTGATTTTGCTATCGATAAGTGTGAGTAAGGGGCAAGTCACTAACAAGAAGCCCATCATAGATATTGGACCAGCTGTTCTCAACGACAGCAACTACACAGAACTACAAACGGGCCGTGTCCTGACATATAGGCTCAGAGTAGACCAGCATGTTGTGAATGGAAGAGGTGTGTGTATATCAGCTGTGTATACCATTGCCATTCTTCATAAAGATGCTGATGGAAATTCGCACATCTCAGTTGAAATGCGATCCGCGGGTGGACTCATACCTTCTGATACGATCTTTCTGACCAAGTCTACAGAAATGAAGATCGTTGGTGTACGCCTTGCGTTTGCTATTCCTATGTATGAAGCAACGTTGGATGTCCATGGGAATATTGCAACGCTGTTACATGACTCAGACGCAATGACCCACATACTCTCTACTATCCCAACTGAATACGCTCTGATGGCACCGTATCACCAGGGAACGTCTCATCACGTGGGAAATCCGTATAGAGATACAATACTACTTAGGTCGGCAATTCAACAGATTGGTAGAACAACTGGGTCCGAGACAGGACAACAATCGCATGCGAATCAGGACACGATCATCCGAACAGTATTGATAGATTCAGTGAGCGGTATTTGTGATGAGGAGATTGCACATATGAATGTACGTATGGAGCGCTTCCCTGTTCATGGTGTGCCCTCGGTGGCGATCTCGGTCATGGAACGCTATGTAAAGAAGGGCTACATGAAGTCCTTCGTTACAACCAGCAGGAAGGTGGGATCTACGAGCCTCATACCTGAATACATTGCAACCTCAGTTCTCAACTCAAGCAGGTTGAAAGACTGAACTTATTGGAGATTCCGCACACATTACAGCAGGTCAGCGTCATCCCGAGGAGTGACGAGCTGCACTACAGCGAGATCAGCCAACGTCTCTGTGTACGCGGGTGAAGATCACATTGCTTTAGATTAGCCCTCTCCTAAATACGCTTTCGAATTTGTCTTTCAATAGCCCAATAAGCTCATCCTGCATAAAGTCATAGTCATCGGGTATGTACAGACAAACAATCTTCTTGTCCTTGTAGACGTCGGGGAATCTTTGTCGAATGGTGTTTCGATGATGTTTTTCCATCACTACGATCGTGTCAGCCCAGTCTAGCAACTCTTGTGACAATACGGTAGTTGCCGATTTGTCCGTCCCGGCAGATTTCACTTCCAATCTGGCGTCATCTTCAAAGATCTTGTGTGCAGTTGCGCTCCGCATTCTGTTAACGGTACAAACAAATAGTATTCTGATTCTGTCAGAGCCTATACTATTCACTTCTTGACTATCGCCTGATGATACGTCCATATACGAAGTTGGCGATTTCGAACCACTTTTCTTCCATTGGGTTTCGAATCCGAAGGCTTGCCAATCGCTCGTTAGGAGTCCGATGTTCTCTATTCGTAGTTAGCATTTTCCCAGATTAGCAGTCCGGCGATGTTGTCAATCTGCAGCTTTTCGTCTTGATTGACTCTTTCAAGTCGTTGTCCAAAGGAGTCAAGCTCGAGTGTGACAGTTTCGATTGCTTTCGCCAAGGAACGTATGTCAATCTGTACAATGGTTTGACTAGGTGTCGGCGCATAATGCTCATCATATTCACCAACTGTGAAGTCGAGGGTTATTGTGTCGTCACGAATCGCAACCTGCGGCCGTGGATGTCCTTCACAATAACTGTGTTCTTTACCACTCGCCAGGTTCCTCCAGTATTGGATGTCTGCTAGATCCCCACAACATTGCGGGAAGTATATATTCCGTCCTTCAATACGAAGGACATAGCCACCCGATAGAGCGCAGGCTTGTTCTCTTCCATACTCTCCATCTCTCATTCCTTGCGTGTGGTCATTCACAAGTTTTGTCAGTCTGTTATGAGTGATATCAGAAAGTCTGTAGAATCCAGAACCTGCTAGATATGGTGAAAGACTATCCTTGAAGCTCGCTCTCCAACTACATTCTGAATTGTATCTGTCCCACAACTCTGGATATTCCCAATACGGGTGTTTGTCAGGCGCCGGTACGTCCTGATTGTCGTATCCGATCTCAATCACTGGTATCAGTTCTATGATCATTGTCTCTTTGTTCAATTGTCTTATCTCCACTTGTGACGCTGCGTCCTATGATCTACCGAAAACAGAAATGCAGACACTGCTGCAGGTCGGCGTCATCCCGAGGAGCGGAGCGACGAGGGACCTTTGCAACGAGATCACCAATCGTGGCTAGGCAAGTGGGGGAAGATCACAATACAAGATAAACGAAAGGCGACCACGATGGGTCGCCTTTCATTGCGCGGGCTACAGACCAAGAGGCTCATTGCTCTACCAACTGAGCTACGTGGGCGTGTATACCC
>DATGWS010000008.1:0-4954 GCA_035299365.1 Candidatus Didemnitutus sp. | reverse complement strand
GTAGGCTAAGACGCTTGTGCCCAATCGCAACGCAGCATCGCGCTGACCGATGGTTGCATCTGTGCAGAGCACCATATCGTCGAAGAGCGATGTGACGCGCTCGGCAAAGAATGCGGAGGCATCCTTCACACGCTGTGCGGGATCGAGTGATGCGTCGATGTTTAACCACGACAAGGAATGTTTGATCGCCGTGCCCACATTCATCGATGCAGCAGCAACACGAACATCATCAAGCGATTGGATGTCGCCCCCTGCCTGCCACCCTACAACCTGTTCTTCATCGGGCATACGGCGGGTTACAGCGTCCGTGCGGTAGGTAACTACGCGACGGAAATTTGTGAGCATGAAGTAGGGGGCCTGCAGTCGCGAGGCTACACTGCGTAATCTGTCGCGTGGTACATCATCGAACGGACTCTCAGCCGGTAGGAGTGCATCAAGAACACAGAGTACACTGCCGCTCTTCTCATCTCTTACATTCGTAAAGGAGCCTTCTACGCTGGAATGATCCTCAGCCTTCATCGTGGTGAGTCCACGGTCAATGGCATCACGAACACAAAGTGCAAGAACGGCTCGGGCATCGGCGATGCCCCTCAAGTGTGCGGTGTTATCCATTGATCAACGAGCGTACACGGGAAACAAGTTCATTGGCTTCGTCACGAGAAGGGGCTTCTGCAATAATGCGCATGATGGGTTCGGTGTTGGATGCGCGTACGTGCACCCAACGGTCGGGCCAGGCTGCATGGACGCCATCTTCCATGGAGATCGTTGCATCAGAGAATGACGTAGTGACGGAATGACGAAGTGACTCAATATCAAAGTTATGTGGGAGGTCGATCTTGGTCTTGAGCATTTCGTACTGCGGAAGTGTAGCGCATGCTTGCGCAAGGGTGATGTTACGATGACGTAGGAGGGCTGTGATAAGACCGAGTCCAACAATACTGTCACGTCCGGCATGGCAAGCGGGATAGATCACACCGCCGGATCCTTCTCCGCCGATCACAGCATTCACACGTTGCATCAAGCGGACAACGTTGATCTCACCAACAGCGGCACGATGTGTAACGTATCCATGCTCTGCTGCTATGTCATCCACAGCGCGCGTGGTTGAATAATTAACCACTACATCACCTCGTGTACCAAGCGCCATCACGGCCTCGGTTGCAAGTGTGATGGTACGCTCCTCTCCAATGGACGTGCCTGATTCATCGTAGAGCACTAAGCGGTCGGCATCAGGATCAACGGCAACACCAAAGGCAGCTTGATGCTCGCGAACAGCGTTACCAAGTTGGGTAAGGTTCTCAGCGATCGGTTCCGGTACGTGAGGAAAGATCCCACTGCCATCCACGAAGAGCGGCACAACGGTGTAGCCCAATGCCGTCAACAAAGCCGGTACGATGAACGAGCCGGAACAGTTCACAGCATCAACAACAACACGTTCGCCGTTGGCCTTTGGCGCAGAACGTACGGCATCTAGGTCAAGGACGCGCTGGATATGTACCTGGGCGGCATCATCAACGATCTCGAGGTTGCCCGACTGTTGTACGATGGACAGATCAAAGGAGCGATCATCAACAGCACGCCAAAGTTTTGCGTTTGCCACAGCATCAAGGAAGACGCCCCCTCCATCAAGAAACTTTAGTCCGTTCCATGGAGCAGGGTTGTGCGAGGCAGTGATTGCAATACCTCCAACGGCATCAGAGTGTTCAGTGAGCAACTGCACAGTGGGCGTGGTTGCCATCCCGAGAACTCGAACGGTGCGACCGGCGGCACGTAGAGCACCAACTACAACCTGTTCTATCCACACCCCACTCGGACGTCCGTCCCGTCCTACAACAATGGGTCCAGGAGGTAACATGGTTGAAAACCCAACGGCATAGTCTGTCACTACGGAAGGGGTGAGATCATCACCAAGTGTTGCACGCAGACCGGAGATCGAACGGATGAAGGACATGGAGTGTTGTTACGGTTCGTAAAAATCTTTTAGGGGGCTTTCCCAACGATCGCTTCGATCTCATCTGCAGAGCGGACGAGTTTTTCTGACATGTTCACGGGACCATTCTTTGTAATAAGAATGTCGTCCTCGATCCGCACGCCAATATTCCACCACTTTCTATCACACGGGGAACCTTCAGGAATGTAGACTCCAGGCTCAACGGTTATGACGGAATTCTCCTTGAGCGGTCCGGATGTGCCGGGATCGTGCACGTCAAGACCGAGGTAGTGCGACGTGCCGTGATTGAAGTACATACCCACGTGTTCAACACTGTCGATGATGCCGAGCTCCATCATTCTGCGAGCGATAACAGACTTTGCAGCTGCATGTGGTGCACGAAACGGTTCGCCCATTCTTGATGCAGCGATGCCTGAGTCTTGCGCTTCAAGCACAACATTGTAGATCAGGCGTTGCTCCTTCGAGAACGTTCCATTGAGTGGTATGGTGCGTGTGATGTCAGCTGTATAGCCGTGGTATTCGGCCCCACAATCGGCTAGAACAAGATCGTTTCTCTGTGTTGTTCTGCGGTTTGTGGTGTAGTGCAGGATGCAGGCGTTGTAACTAGAGCCAACGATGGAAGGATATCCAACATCTTCAGCCCCTTGCCGCTTGAATGCATATTCCATGAGGGCTTCAAGTTCATATTCCTTCATACCCGGACGAGCTCCGCGCATGAGGGAATAGTGACCCTCAATTGAAATGTCAATGGCTCGTTGCATCAAACGGAGTTCTGCTGTGTCCTTTACCTCGCGCAAGCGTGCGAGAACCGGCATGGGATTTTTGATGGTGATGGAGGCGTTTCGCTCCTTCATCCACTTCTTCATATCTACATCGGTATAGACGTTGCGCCCAACGAGAGGAATGTTGAGTGCCCTTGTTGGTAGCGTTGCCATATGGACAGTATCGGTGCCAGGCAGAAGAGAATCAATGATAGCAGACATAGCCACAACAGGAAGTGCTGTGTCGATACGGAGATGTTCCATGGCCTCCGCAGGACCCATACTTACACCTTGCCAAACTTCCCTCGACGGATTGCGTTCCTTTATGAAGAGAACTTCGCGAAATGTTCTCTGTCCAATCCGTATGCCGCGGGGTACGAGGAGAAGTGTAGCTCCCGGGCCAGGCACGCCAGTAAGATAGAGCATGTCCGAATTCTGTCGGTACTCATAGTCAACATCGTTTTGACGATTACGTACGTCGGCAGAAAAAACGATGGCAATATTTTGAGGTGACATCGATGCAAGTACACGTTCTCTTCGCTCTTTGTAGATGTGCGGGGGAATGAGGTCTGCGTCATATACCTCATACCGAAATGTCTGCGCATGTACTGCGCCTGCAACAAATGTTGCGAACAACAAAACCAGGATTGATCTCATTGTCGCAAAATACCGCTCAACACGTCACACGGCAGCACAGAGCGTGGCTGCCTCTACGCGAATGGCCCCGGCCTCCAGCAGCGCCATTGCACAGGTGTTCAGAGTGGCACCGGTGGTCAGTACGTCGTCAACAAGGACGATTCGGCGTCCACGCACCTGTGCCGGGTCTTGGACAACAAACGCCCCCTCTACATTTTTTAGCCGTTGGCGTTCGTTCTGTGAGGTCTGCGTGGGTGTATATCGCTGTCGAACCACAACATTCGGTGGAAGTAGGGGGCGAGATGATGCCTCAGCCCAGCCTTGGGCAATAAGTTCTGCCTGATTGTAGCCTCGTTCTCTCCTGCGTGCTGAGTGAATGGGCACGCCCAACAGGACCATATCGCTTGGGAGCTCCTCTAATTCAGGGTGATGGGCCAGCCACGAACCAAGATCACGGGCTAGACGAGTACGCCCCTTATACTTTATGGCATAGATGGCATTGTCTATGGTAGTGCCCGAGCCAACGGCCCACAAAGCATGGACGGCTGAGAGCGCGAGATCATCGGGCGCGAAGTGACGTAGCAGAAGTACGCCTAGATCGGTGCTCGACGGGGCCGGGGGATGATGCAGAAGTTCGGCGTCTGCAATGCCACGAACGAGCTGGGGTTCTGTACCCAGATACCGACCGCTCAATAGGCAGTGGGGTGGAAACCAGACGTGACCGAGTGCGCTAATGATCTCGTGGGCGCCTCGGACTACCGTGCCGAGTGCGCGCATGGATCATCCTCGAGCTTCGTTGACGAATTGCAGTCGAGTGGCGATCTCCTCTGGCAACTCCGGCGTAACATCACTCGGGACGAGGAAGGACGATAGAGAGGTGAGGTCGTCGAACACCCGTTGGCGGATGGCCGTCTGCATGAGATAGTCGTGACCGCTGGAGCCCCCTGTACCAACACGCATACCGATCATTCTGCTCACCATCAAGGTGTGACGGAATCTCCAGAGCGAGACTACTTTGTCGAGCTCAATGATTGCATCAAGAAAACGATACGGCATATGAAGAAGGGGCTTATCACGGTACGTCGATATAAAGAGTGTTGCCAGCGTGGCTCTTTGTGACATTCTTCGAGCACCATTTGCAAGAAGCTCTGCATAACTCTCGGTTTCGAACAGAGCCAAGAAGCCCCGTTCATTGGCATCGATCTGCGTAAGTGCATCCGTTGGATCTGTGCCTTCTGCCGCACTGAGAGAACGAACCTCTGCGCGATCGTTCTCTAACATTGAGCGTACGGCTGTCTTGTACGCATCCCAGAAGGCGTATTTGCCGCTCTCCATAAATGGAATCTGCTCTAGCCACCGTTCGATAGCACCGAACAGGGTTGTACCCTTGGTTGCGGCATCGAGTTGTTGACGGTGGGCATCAGACAGTGCTTCTGTGTAGTGTTTTAGAACACGCTTTTGTTCCGGAACACCGAGAGTGCGTTCGAGAATGCGCCACTGCATTGACTGGAATCCGCTGGCAGGATTGAGGTAGGCGCGGAAGTCCATGAAGTCACCCGGAGACATCGTCTCAATCAGCGTGAACTGGTTCACTAGATGTTCCATG
>DATGWS010000007.1:0-18244 GCA_035299365.1 Candidatus Didemnitutus sp. | reverse complement strand
GGTGCCTGAACGTCGTTCCCGACACCCGCCGTGCTCTTATGTCTTTTTAAGCCAACAGCTTAACTCTCACCCGCCACAATTCTCTGTTCGCTGTTCTCTGTTCGCTGTTCACTGTTCGCTGTTCGCTGTTCGCTGTTCGCTGTTCGCTGTTCATCTCGCTTTCGCAAGCTTTGCCTTCAGCTGTTGGATAACAGGTACTGGGCTCGGGTCGATCTTGTTGAGATTGGCTAGGTGCCAGCTAACCCAGTCTCCGAGGTAGATCAGCGAGAACATCCGGCCAAGCAGGGTTGCACCCTTGCCTTCGAGCGTTTGAACATCAGCCACGCTACCCTTGATGATTTCCTTAACGGCATCGAACCGAAGTTGTGTTCGCTTATGGTCATCGGGGTCACGCAGCAAGATCACCGAAAAGGCCTTTGTTTTGCCCTTCGGGAATTGCCATCCATTGATCTCGTTGTGGTTCATTTCCGGCAAGAAGTTGCCGAAGGCAACCTGCTTGGCGTTCTCTTGGATCTGGCCGCGCCAACGGAGGTTTACGGCGTCGAGACGCTCATGGGCTGAGTAGATCACCGGATAATTGCCAACGAGGCTCTTGGCGATCTGGAGTGCCGGGTTCTTTGCCGTTGAGCCAGCATAGAGATCGCGCATTTCTTCGGTATGGGCCAGGATCTCGCGCACTCCCTTGTTGTTCAGGCGTACGGCCTTTGCATCAAAAGCGCCATAACGGCCCATGATGGTAAGAAGGGGGAAGAACGAATAGGCCAGAGCACATCGCGGCTGATACCCTGGGGGGATATTCACGATCGGCATGCCGTACGTAACAGCCCGCTTGCCGAGTGTGCCGCCTGTAGTGATGCACACAACGCGCATGGTCTTCTTGCGGATCTCGTCAAATGCAGACAACGTTTCTTCGGTTTCACCGGAATAGCTGGAGCAGACCACGTTCGTGTCTGAGTCCATCCAGCCCGGGGAGTGATAACCTCGATGTACGGAGATGTTCAGGTGGTCACCTCCAGGTGTTACACCGGCATAGCTCCGCAAGAGGTCTGCACCGATGGCCGAGCCACCGAGACCAAAGAAGGCATATCGGTTCGAGGTGGATTGTTGACGCCATAATGGAGCACCTTCGCCAATGGCGACGGCTTCTTTTACCTGTTCCGGGAACCGGTACAGGACGTCAAACATGTTGGATTTATCTGTGGCTAACGCCGGATTCTTGGGCATGATGCCCCCTTTCGAACCAATTACAAAGTGGGGCGATAATAGAGAACGAATGGGGCGAATAGCAAGGAAAAACGTCTCAGTCGGTATAGGTGGGCTGTCTCAGCTCCACCGGAGGCTCCTCAGAACGGGTCCGGAACCGCATGTTTAGGAACTCCACGGACATCGAGAAGGCCATCGCGAAGTAAATGTAGCCCTTCGGAACATGGGCGTGGAAACCCTCGGCCACGAGGACCATTCCTACCATCAAAAGGAAGGCTAAGGCTAGGATCTTTACGGTTGGGTGGCGGTGGATGAATCGGGAAATTCCTCCGGCGCTGAGTTGCATAACAATAACGGCAATGACCACCGCAATGGCCATCACGAGGAAGTTTTGGGAGAGTCCAATGGCCGTAATAACGGAATCGATGGAAAACACCAAGTCGAGAATGATGATCTGCACGATCATGGAGGCAAAATTTGCCTTTGCCTGTTTCCCTTCATCCTCACCCTTGCCCTCGAGCTTGGCGTGCAACTCGGTTGTTGCTTTTGCAAGCAGGAATAAGCCGCCCGACAGCATGATCAGGTCTCGCCCGCTCAACCCAAACGTCTCTTCCATTCCCAAAAAGGGACCAATGGAGAAGAGCGGTTCGGTGAGCTTGGCCATCCACACAGCCCCGAACAGGAAGCCGATCCGGAGGATAAGCGCAAGGGACAGACCGATCGTGCGCGCACGCGCCTGCTCGGATTCCTTGAGCCTCCCAACGAGGATCGAGATGAAAATGATATTGTCGATACCAAGGACAATCTCCAGGATGGAGAGTGTAACAAGAGATATCAGATTGTCAAGCGAGAAGAATGATTCCATTGCCACAAATGTAAATTGTTGACATGATATTCACGACAACTAACCCTGCTACGGAAGAAGTTATCGCAACATATTGCGAAACAGAGCCACTAGACGTATTAGACATGATCGGTGGTGCAGAGTACGAACAAATGATCTGGGCGCAACGCTCAATTGAACATCGTGCTCGCATCCTTAAACGCTTAGCCGAGATTTTAATCCGCGATATGGAAGAATCGGCACAGCTGATCACGGAAGAAATGGGCAAACCCATTGGTCAGTCTCGGTCTGAAGTACTGAAATGTGCAGAAACATGCAGGTTCATGGCCGAACTTGCTAGAGTTGCTCTTTCCAGTGAGGAGCAGGAGATTGACGGGGCAAGAGCCACGATTTCGTATGCCCCTTTGGGTGTTGTTGTGGCGATCATGCCGTGGAATTTTCCGTTCTGGCAGTTCATCCGATTTGCCGCTCCGGCGCTGATGGCAGGCAATGGAATTTTGTTGAAACATGCACCCAACACTCTGGGATGCGCATTGAAACTTGTGGCAATGTGCAGAGAAGCGGGTGTCCCCAAGGAGCTCGTTCAATGTTTCTTGATCGATGTGGTTCGGGTAGAAACGTTGATTGGTGACACACGCGTTCGGGCTGTGACGTTCACCGGCTCCACATCGGGCGGACAAGCCGTTTCCCAACTCGCGGCACGCCATGTGAAGAAAACGGTGCTGGAATTGGGTGGAAATGATGCCTATATCGTGTGTAACGACGCGGACATGAATGTAACCGTTGAAGCCTGTGTCGTGGCGCGATGCCTCAATGCCGGGCAGTCATGCGTCGCAGCGAAACGATTCCTCGTTCATTCATCGCTATACGATGAGTTCACCGCACGTGTGGCAGAACGGTTCGATGCAATGATCGTGGGCGACCCTATGGACCCAACAACGGAGATCGGCCCAATCGCACGGGCGGATCTGCGTGATACGTTGCTACACCAGATCCAACACTCATTGAATCAGGGGGCTACAATGGCAACAAAGCGTTCGGTGACCGACGTACCCAAGAAGGGATTCTACGTGCCACCTGTACTGCTCAGCAACGTCACGACGGAGTCAAAGCTCTTTCGCGAGGAGGTCTTTGGTCCGGTAGCAGGTGTCTTCTCGTTCCGGTCAGACGAACATGCCCTTGAACTTGCCAATGATTCTCGGTATGGTCTTGGAGCGGCGATCTTTTCGCAAGATCTCGATCGGGCGCGGTCTCTGGCGGAAGGCATTGAAAGTGGGATGGTGTCTATCAACGACTTCGTTCGCAGTGATATGCGGCTTCCATTCGGTGGAACAAAGTATAGCGGCTATGGGAGAGAGCTTGGTGTTGCTGGACTCCGCGAGTTCACCAACGTAAAGGTTATTCGGATGAAGTGAACCGTGCAATACGAGCATCTCTACGCTGTTTGGCGAGGGCGCGCAGGTCAACTACATGGTCTGCCTCGTCGATGATCTCTGCTCCAAGCATGGTCTCGAGAACGTCCTCCATTGTAAGGAGTCCTTCTACACCGCCGTGCTCGTCCACCACCATAAACAGATGCTGACGCTTCTGTAGGAATTGTTCGAGCGCTCTTTCCAACGTGATATTCTCGGGAATAAACCCTACGTCGCGTTTAAGCTTGGAAATCGGAACTGTATGACGTCCAGCAACGGCAGCGCGTAGAATGTCCTTTGTCATCACATAGCCCGACACCGTGTCGAGATCTTGTCCGTCAAACACGGGTAATCGTGAGAACATCTGAAGCTCGGGCAGTTTGATCGCGTCGGCAATCGTGTGATCTGCACCAATGGCCGAGACAACAGTGCGCGGCGTCATAACATCCGTTACTTCAATGCTGCTCAACTGCATGATGTTGGTCATGATGCGGTATTCGCCGGCATCCAACGCCCCTTCTTCACGGGCGGTTTCTACTAGAGCTTCAAGTTCTTCGCGGGCCTCTTCTTCTTCCTCTTTTCGTGAACGTGGCTTTGTTAATGCCAACAGAGCACGGTGGGCAAGGAGAAAGGGGCTAGACACCACGGAAACGATCGACAGGGCGATGCTTGTGAATCGCAACATGAACTCTGCGGTGCGTTCGCCAAGGGCGCTCGCAGCAATCTTCACGATCGTTACTCCGATGATGAAGATGATGGCATCGATGAAGATCCGACCGCCATCGTTTACCGTGATGGAAGCGATGATGAAGGAGGCGATCACAAGGACCATCACGTCTACGATGCTAATGGCGAGGCGCGTTTCGTTGGCCTTGTCAATCGCACGTTTCAGTCTCCGGCCAATATGCGACCCTTCGTCTGCCATGGTGGAGACCACGGACGTTGGAATGTTCAATAGGGCGGCAGCTAGATAGTCGCACAGACCGCTGATGAAGACAGCAATGAGGAGTACGGGAATGTCCATTATTTACCGCGGAACTCCGTATCCACGATGGCAATTCGATTCGGATAGGTCATTGGGCCAAGTGGTGTACCTACCGTAGGCATGGCATCGAGCTTCACGCGAGAGGTGCTGCCCTTTTGTCCGCCAAGAGCCAGTGCCAGATTCACGATTCCATCATAGCCCTTGTCTGCAAAAAACGAATACATGTCCATGCTTACGGCTAGTGGGATCTGTGTTGTTTTCCCGTTGCCCGGCACGTCTACAGGTTTGTCGAGATCTCCACTGATGGTCGGTTTGTCGTCGATTAACAATCGCCAATCAAGACCATTAAGCGTGAGCGGGATGCTTTTTGCCGTAGATGTTCCGGTGTTTGGATTCTTAGCATCTACGTTCACAACAAATGTTGTTGGGAGTGACCTGCGAGCAAAGGCCTGCGTTAAAGCAAGTCCATCTGAAATTGACAGCGACGAGGGTGACGCGATCCGCGAGACGTCTACACCGGCAAGACGCATTCCGGTAAGACCGGTGAGTTTGAACTGCATGTTTTGCAACGAGGCAAGACTGTTCGTGATATCGCGGATAGACGCGCAGGAAACAAGAAAGACCACCGACAGAAGGAGAAGGGTACGCATAGGTTAACGATGAGATTGAGATGACAAAATGAGATCGGCAGCGATCATTCCGCTTGTGACGACCAAGGGGACGCCACCGCCGGGATGAGAACTGCCACCAACATACCAAAGATTCGCAACGTCTGTGGAGCGTTGGCGTGGACGAAGAAAAGCGCTGAACATAGAATTTGATGAAGAACCGTAGAGTGCTCCGCGATAGGACGACCATTCCCTTGCCATCGTGTCCGGCGTTCGAATGATCTGCTGTCGTACGTGGGGTCTTAGCCCAAAGGCTCCCATCCGCTCAAGCACTTCACCGGCCTGTTCTTCTTCGTGCCCTTTCCATACTGAGGTATGTTCAGGGTCGAGATTTGGAGCAACTCCTTTTGGTGGTGCATTCACCAAAACAAACCAGCTCTCTCTATCGAACGGTGCAGAGTTCGGTTCAGCATGAACGGCCCGAGAGATGTAGATCGTAGCGTTTTTTCTAGGTCGGTTCTCGGTACGTATGTTTTCGAATTCTCCGGCGTAGTCATTGCTGAACAGAATGTTGTGTTGCTGGAGTGAACGGTCCTGGCGGTCAACACTCAAGAGTAGTACCAAACCGCTGCACGAAAGATCTGTTGGCTGGGGGAGCGCCTTTCCAAGCAGTTTTGTGCGCGTCACATACACATCGGCGTTCGAGATCACGTGGTCTGCGCGAACAAAAGAACCGTCTTCGAGTTCTATTCCGCTTGCAGCGCCATGGAATGTGCGAATTGAGGTGACACGTGTGTTGCAATGAATGCGCACGCCACGCGAAACAGCGAGATGTGTGATGGCCTCGGCAATCGAATAGATGCCTCCCTTTGGATACCATGCCCCAAGTCCGATCTCCACCCACGGTATTACCATAAGGGTAGCCGGCGCTTCGTATGGTGAAGATCCATTGTAGGTAGCAAATCGGTCGAACAGCTGGATTACGCGTTTGTCTCGGAACATCGACGCATGCACGTCGTGAAGTTTCGATGTGAACTTCAGCCGACCCAGCTTTGGAAGGAGCGAGAAATTCTTCGGCTTGAACAATTCCTTATATCCATCGAAGGGCGAAAAGATGAAGATGTTCTTTGTGAGCTCGTAGATCTCCCGTGCCTGCTGAAGGTAGCGTCTGACAGAAGCCCCGTCTCCTGGTGCAAAACGCTCAATTGCATCCGGTACAGCATCTGCGTCGAATGGCAGGTCTAGCACAGATCCATCGTCCCACCTGTATTGGCAGGCAGGATCTACGCTACGCAGTTGCACATGGTCACTGAAACGTTCGCCAACACTGGCAAAGAACTGTTCAAAGACAAAGGGCATGGTGATGAGTGTTGGACCGGTATCAAAGGTGCAGCCGTCAAACTGCACTCGACCCATTTTGCCACCTGTATGGGCCCCTTGTTCAAAGAGGTCTACGCTGTGGCCGGCATGAGCCAGGCGAGTTGCCGCAACGAGTCCACCGATGCCACCACCAATTACAACGATGTGGCTCAGGTTCGTGGTCCTATAGTGGCCAAGAGTTCTTGAGCACGGTCGGCATCGCCCCCGGCATAGGCATCGATTACAGAGCGAAGGTCGCGGATCATCACCCGTGCACGCGATAACTCGGTAAGCATCGCGGCCTTGGTGAGCAGAAGCTTTTCTTCGATCGGCTTTGTCAGGAAATCGTCGGCACCAGACTCAACGGCCTTGAGCTGAGTAGTAAGATCGTTGAGTGCTGTAACGATCGCTACCGGTATGAGCCGGGTTCTCTCGTCACTCTTCAATCTGAGAACGGTCTCAAAACCGTCCAAACGAGGCATCATAACGTCGATGATGATGGCATCCGGAATACGTTCCCCAACCTTATCAAGGCATTCAACGCCGTCGCCCGCTTCTTCGACCTCAAAGCCATTGCCTTCGAGGTACCTGCGCATGAGCTTGGTGGTGATCTTGTTGTCGTCTACAACCAGGACATACGGGCGATTCATGCATTTTCCTGAGGTGACAAATCAGAATGTCCGATCACAACGTGCGTTCCAACCTCGTGGCTGGATATCACGTCGGCAATTATACGTAGTTCCGCAATTCCAAAACGCGATTCCCAAAAACCGAGCGGAAAGTTTCGTTCTTGTAAAGTGCCGCCTGGCATCACGATGTTGTGAATGGACCGCACACGATCTAGAACTTGAGCCCCGGCTCGTTTTGCGGCGGCTCTCAACTTTCCTTCAAGCGCCTCAAGCGTAGATGTGATACCCGCACCTTGTGCACGTACCGTTGCAATGAGGGTTTTATCGATCGACTCAGCAGCCGAGAGGTAGGGGGCAAGCAGTGTGTGAAGTGTTGCGTCTCTCACGTCGGTATCTGGCAGAATGTCGGTTGTTAAAAGGTCAGCCGTTGCACGCTCCAACTCTTCAGAGCCTCGCATGAACCACTGCAGGGTGTGACCATCCTTCGCGAGTAAACGTTCCGTCCGGGCGTCCAACAATGTTGCGCCATTTCGTAACACAAGTAATGGCATTGGAACGCCGCATAGCTCGTAGAGTTCCCGCAGTTGGGCCTGATAGGCGATCTCGGCTGAACCAAGAACACTGATCACCGTAGGCAAAACAGCGTCCTGCACAACAGGGCGGGCTAGGACGTTTGGTGTAAATCGTTCTGGGTGTTCCCGAACGAGTTGTGCAAAGGTCTGTGTCGTGAATGTTTCAGCACCAATCGTAACGATGTCTCCTTCAATAGAGCATCGTTGACGTCCTTGGGCATCACTGCCAAAGAACAACATTGAGCCTGTGGTTGCCTGTACCGGGAAGCCCCTTTCCAAGAGGATCTGCGTTCCGGTGCTAGCAGCTGCAGACAAGGAACCCGGTGTTTCCACTTCACGCAAGAGAATGGGTAGGTGCAGTCCGGCTGCAATCACATCTGCGCCACGAACAACGATCACACCCCAGTCGGCCAGATACGGTTGCAGTATGAGCAGAAATGCGTCGGACCATGACCGACCTTCTGTGTAGGCCTCGAGGTAACGTTCTCTCGTGGCATCGGCAAATTGTCCGGTGAACGTAGACGCCCCGGCAACGATCATCTCTCGCATTTGTGCCGAGATCGTGCGGGCATGAACAGACCGGCGTTCGTCAGTACCATCCCATGCCGCAAGATCGGTCACTCCGCCGTCAGCGGCTAGGAGATGTGTTGATGCGGCCTCAGCTGCATCGTGGTCGTTGTCTTCGAGCCAGAATATTGCGGTGGTTGCAACTCCCGTGGACGTCGTTAGCCTGCGGGCTTCTTCAACTGCAGTGCGGATCTTGTACAGGGTGTACATCGGACCGCCATACAATCCTATTTGCTGTCCGGTTGTGACAACCACGCTTGATGGATCGCGCAATACTTCTAGAGCCTGCAGTTGCTCGCTACTTAGCTCCAGCTCTCGCATGGAGGTTCGAGCAAGATCTACAAGGCGGGAACGAGAAGCTCCGTGTCGAGACCGCTGTGCACAGAACTCCGAGCTGATCGTGAGTTGTTGGACTCGATCAGTGATCGATGGGTCTCGATCGAGGTAGGCGCGTGTGATCGGTGTTGTGACGATCATCGAAGAAGGGAGTGTAGTCATCGTCCTCTCACAGCTCCCGACATTTCATCTTCGTCCGTGTCACAATGATATTCACGACGTGGTGCGCTGACGCCTGCTTTCACACTTGCGCCTCCGGCAATAGCCTTCATTGCCTCTTGCTCCAAGAACCTGCGAAGCTCGGCATCGCGTTCACGCAATTGCATGTCTACGTCCCGAGCAAAGTACATACGTCCGTCAACAAACGTGCGTTCAACGCGAGACATGTTCGATAGCGGATTGCCTGTCCACACAACCACGTCGGCATCCTTGCCATCTTCTAAACTGCCCGTCCGCGCGTCGATAGCCATTTGTTTGGCTGCGTTGATCGTAACAAACTTCATTGCGTCCAATTCTGAAACACCGCCATACTTCACGCTCTTGGCTGCTTCTTGATTGAGCCGGCGTGCCATCTCCGCATCATCGGAGTTGATGGATACCGTTACATCGTTTTCGTGAAGAATGGCCGGGTTCTCGGGGATGGCATCGTACACCTCAAACTTATATGCCCACCAGTCTGCAAAAGACGACGCGCCCGATCCGTGTTTAGCCATCTCCTTTGCAACCTTGTAGCCTTCGAGAATGTGGGTGAAGGTGTGAACACGGAATCCGAATTCTTCTGCCAGACGCATGAGCATGAGGATCTCACTCTGCACATAGGAATGGCAGTGAATGTTGCGCTTGCTGTTGAGGATCTCTACAAGTGCATCAAGTTGGATATCTCTGCGAACTGGCTTTGAAGGATCGTTTGCAGCGAGCTCCTTCTCATACTCACGTGCCGTGCGGAAAGCATCGCGCATGATCTGCTCAACACCCATGCGGGTCTGCGGATAACGGACGGAGAACTTGTCTCCCCAGTTGGCTTGCTTTACATTCTCGCCGAGAGCGAATTTTACCGTCGGAACAGCCCCCTGCACCTTTAGACCGTCTGCATCTGATCCCCATCGAAGCTTGATGAATTGCAGCTGACCGCCCATGGGATTGGCGGAGCCGTGGAGAAGGTGGGATGCAGTAACACCGCCGGCGAGTTGACGGTAGATGTTCACATCGTCGGGATCAACCACATCGCCGATGCGCACCTCGGTGGTAACAGCATGTGTGCCCTCGTTTACGCCACGAGAGATAGCGATATGCGAGTGTTCGTCGATGATTCCGGGCGTGATATGCATCCCGGTACAGTCAATTGTGGTGTCTCCGGTAAGCCCCTTTCCAATACCAGCAACAGTACCGTTACGGATGAGTACGTCCGTTGCATCGAGTGTGCCGCGTGGGCCACATGTCCATACTGTTGCATTCTTGAGAACAACAGCTCGCTGTGCAGGTGGAGCATTGAGTCCGAATGGTCCTAGGGGATAGATCTGCGGAAGGGGCCTGCGTAATCTTGCTACAGGCTTTGGACGATCTGGTTTTGCCTTAACCAATGAATCCCTGCGAAGCATAAAGGGAGCAACGCGGCCATCGGGAAGGAGAAGGTCGCCATTGATAAGAATGCTGTCGATCTCAACCGATGTGCGAGTGAGCCCAACGATGCCAATGGTATCAAGCGTGAATCCAAGGGTTGCTCTTCTGCCCTTGATCGTTAGCGTGGTAGGGATGACTGTAGAGTCGTGTTTCACTTCTGCCGAGGGTTGTTCAAGTGAACCAGCGATATTCACGCGTAGAGAAGTGGTTGATGGAAGTGCGCTGGACGTGAGTGTCCAATGCCCGCGCAAATCGATCTCTGTTGGGCGTGAATAGGTTGTTTCATCGCCCGCAACAACAACGGCACGTATGTCGCACCCGTCTGAGAAAAGGGGCTTTGTGGTAATGACAAGATTCGCATAGTAGCCCTTCTCGATCTTTCCGAAACGGTCACTCACACCTGAGATGCGTGCTGCTTCGGTTGTGATGGCAGCGAGAGCTTTGTTTGAGTCGAGCCCACGTTCAACGCACAGGCGAATACGCGGAAGAAACTGCGATCTATCCTTGAGACCATCCGTTGTAAATGCAATTCTACATCCAACAGAGTCCACGAGTCGCGCATTATCTGCGGCCCAGTACCACGAGATCAGATCGACAAGTGAAACTTCTCGAGCGCTAATAGGATCGCGTACGTCTGGAGTTTCTGGGAACGTGAGAGGAAGGATTACATCGGGCTTCGTTGACGATAAACCGGAGATCCTTCGGTATTCATTTCCACTGCCTTTTACGATGATCGAGAGGTTGAATTCTTTTGCGATGGCCTGCCAACGTTGTACGTCGTGTTCGTCCATTGCCTCAACAACCATTGGCGTTTTTGCTGCGAGTGCCGCATGTAACGCTTGCAAGGAGAGATTCACTTCAGGTGGTGTAGCGAGGGTGCCGCGCGAGGCAGCAGCGTGGGCCTTTCCATACCAATCTGCATCATACAGGGCCTGACGGATGAGTGCGATCGATCCCATTTGCGATGATGGATACGGAGTCTTTGAAGACCCTTTCATAAAGGCCATTGCCTGATACGTATTGTCGGCAACAATGGTCTTTGCTGCAGGTGCGCTACGAAGCAAAATGGCTGCAGCACTTCCGCGGAAGATCCCATCGTGTGATGCAGCGGCCCCAGCACCAAAACCAAGCTTGTTCCAATCTCGTTGTGCGTCCGGAGAAATTGAAAGGGCATCTGCAACCGTGCGTTCCGGACGCACAGCCTGATTCCAGTAGTGTGCACCGTGGGTAGGGGGCGTTGTGGGTCCTTCGTCTTCATCATCGAACAGAGGCTTAGAAGCCATTCCCTTCGAGCCCGACAACAGTGTCTGAGCGTCCAAGTAGGGTTCAACAAATCCGGCATAGACGTGGGCACCACGGAGGTCGCGTACGTCTGCTCCTGGTGGAATGGTGAGCCCCTTACCAACTGCAACAATGCGTTCATCGCGGATGATGATCACTGCAGAGTCTATGCGAGTGCCGGGTTGCGGAACCGCAGTGCAATTGGTATATGCAACAAACCGAATACGCTTATCGCGAAGTCCGTCTATGGCAGTTGTGGAAACTTGTGCCGATACAGATACGGCAGCGAGGAGGAAGGCGAGGATCTTAACCATCCGCAAAGTTACGGCAGGGAGACTAGACCAGATCGGTGAGAGGTGCTACCGTTGCAGCATGGTTCCGGGCCGCGGCCAAAGCCGCTCGTTGACTCACCACGCCGGCACCTTGGCGCAAGGTTGGAAACGACTCCAATGGACGCGCAGTTGAGGTTAATATCTCCTTCACTTCTGCGGGCGTGAGCAGCGGAGAAAGTTCGATCATCTGGGCTACGATCGACGCAATGACGGGCGAAGCAAAGGAGGTGCCATCAACCATTTTGTAATACGGTGAGGCAATGAGTTCTTTGTCGATCATTTCCGTGATTGCTGTTCGCAGTGCCGGAATATTTCTCGACGTCCACAAGTGCATTGGAAGTCCGCTATGTGGCATTAAGGAAGGGGCGCAGGCCAGAAGCATTTCGTCCGTAAGCATATCTAAGGCGCAGAGTGCCGAAGCTTGGGTGTGCGTTGAGGTGCCCGGCAGGATGGGTGCGGGCAGCCAGATTGCGGGTGCAATCAACTCAGGTTTTTGAACGCCGAGCTGCGTGATGCCAAACGTACTATGATAAAGCTCTTCATCCTCTTGGCCTAGAGTGTTTTTATCGTCCAGCCCGCCAACTGTAAGCGCACTAGGAGCAGCTGCCGGCGGTCTTATAGGCGAGAACGGGTTGTTCCCGGCTGCAGCAACAACAACGATGTTGCGCGCACAAATATCCTCAACGGCCTGATTGACCGGATGGTCAAGTGTGTGGTCGATCTCATCGGAATAGACACTCATGTTCACAACACGAATGCCGAACTCCACAGCGTGAGCTCCGATGTAGCGCAACGCACGTACGATCGTTGGGGTGGAGACTCGACCAGAATCGTTCATCGTTCTGATCAAGACTACTGTGGCGTTTGGGGCCAACGATGTGAATTCACCACGAGAGAGGTAACCGTTTCCTGCCGCCGTACATGCCGTCATTGTTCCGTGCCAATGCCTTGATGAAGCTATGGTAGGAGGGAGATCGTGCTCTTCGTCTTCAACCGCATCGTAATACCGGACGATGCGCTGCGTTGGCATGGAGAGATCGGGGTGGATCACAAAATCACTATCAACCATTGCGATGCAGACGCCCTTTCCTGTGGAACGCACGTCGGCGTGAAGTCGGACAGGAAGAGGAAGAACGGGCTTGGTTGCAAGGGGGCGGATCGGTTCGGCGTGCTGCATGTGTCTGCGAAGTTAGGGTGTGGAGTCGAGGTGACACGTATTTTTGCCGCACTTCTTCCACCTTCATCGTGAGGTATCCATGCTGATTAGATCATTACTCATCCTTCTCGTTGTTGCTGTATCCTCGCAGAACGCTAGAACGCAGGTTGATGCAAAAGCCTCGGCAGAGGCACTGCAAAAGGCCGCGGCATTGAAGGCCGACTCTATTCCGTGGAAGTGGAAGACGGATTGGGGGCTGGGTTTTAGTACTGTTCAGCTAAATAACTGGACAGGGGGCGGACAGGACGCAGTAACGATACGTCTGCTTTTCCTCGGCTCGCTCGATTATGCCAACCCCACATTTGCGTGGGATAACGATCTCGAGTTGGGCTATTCCATTTTGAAGCAAGGGGCTCAATCGTTCCGCAAGGCAGACGACCGCATTTATTTCTCATCGAGAGCATCGATGCGCCAGTCGGACCATTTCCGATACACAGGGTTTGTGGAGTTTCGCACGCAGTTCTATATCGGCAGTAACTATGACGTGATTGACTCAACAACGGGTGAGTTCCTGAAGATCTCCAATATCATGGCGCCAGGCTATCTCACAGGTGCACTCGGTATGGAATATCTGCCGGTTCCTGAGTTGCAGATCCTGGTTGCTCCTCTTTCAACCCGATCCACCTTTGTTGGCGATGATGATATCATTCAATCGGGGATCACCTCGGGTTCAGGTGTGTTCGGCCTTGCTCCGGGTGTCCGCTCCCGTACGGACATTGGTGCTGTATTGAACCTTGCGCTCGATTGGGACTTTGTTGAGAACGTAAAGTGGAAGGGGCGGTTCAATGCATTCATGCCATACGAAACACCGGATCTTTGGGTGCTCACATTTGAGAATGCCTTTTTGATGAAGGTGAACAGTTGGCTAAACGTAACGTGGCTTACGGACGTGTTCTATAACGACCGCGTTCCCGTGCTTCGCGATGACGGTACTACCGGACCGGCTACGCAGATCCGTAATCAACTTGTAATAGCCATTAACTGGTCGATAGCAAATTTCTAAACTCTTCCTCGGTGAGTACGGGCACACCAAGCTCTTGTGCCTTTGTGAGCTTGCTCCCGGCATTTTCACCGGCCACTACATACGACGTCTTCTTGCTCACAGAGCCCGAGGCCTTCCCGCCTCGGGCTTCAATGTATTCTTCCGCTTCCTTCCGCGTCATGCTTGTGAGTTCGCCGGTAAGGACAAACGTTTTGTCGGCAAACTCCAGGGAAGCTGGGCCGGAATATGTAGAGGTGAATTGAAGTCCGGCATTCTTGAGTGACTCGACCAGAGCCATGTTATTTGCGTCCTCAAAGAACTCGCGCACTGATGTTGCAATGGAGTCTCCAATCTCATGAACGCTCATCAGTTGCTCATGTGTTGCCATGCGGAGTTCGTCTATAGTAGGGAAGGCGCGAGCCAAAATCTTTGCTACACCTTCGCCAACAAATCGGATTCCAAGGGCAAAGAGCACACGTGGAAACGGTTGTTCTGTGCTCCTCGCAATTCCCGCAACAAGTTTGTCGTAGCTCTTTGGCGCCCATCGGTCCAACTGGAGGATCTCATCGCGCCTATTTGGAAGTTCGTAGATGTCTGCAATACTCTCGAGGAGCCCTGCATCAACGAACTGATCGACAGCCTTTTCTCCAAGCCCCTCGATGTCCATTGCGTCTCGAGATGCGAAATGTTGGAGTCGGCGTCTGGTTTGCCACGGGCAGACAACGTCATCACAATACCAATTCACTTCGCCGTCAGGACGATGTAGCTGCGATTGGCGAGGGCATGGACACCTATGTGGCATCTGCCATGGCTGCGCTTCCAACGTGCGCTTGTCAATAACTACAGCGCTGACCTTGGGGATCACATCGCCCCCTTTTTCGATGACAACTGTATCGCCAATTCGCAGGTCTAACTCGTGAACGAAGTCTTCGTTGTGGAGTGTAGCTCGGGAGATCGTTGATCCGGCGAGTAGTGTTGGCTGAAGTTCTGCCACGGGTGTTACAACTCCTGTCCGGCCAACTTGCAAGGTGATATCGTTGAGAACTGTTAGGGCCTTTTTTGCCTCGTACTTGTAGGCGATGGCCCATCGAGGAGAACGAGCAACAGCACCAAGTTCGTCCTGATGTCTGAGGAGATCAACCTTAATCACAATGCCATCTATTTGGAACGGAAGTTCAAACCGACGTTCGTCCCACTCCTCAATAAATCGCATCACCTCATCGATGGATGAACACGTTTGTACAGCCTTGCCTGTTACGAAACCCAACTCTCGTAACAGCTCGATATTGACAGAATGGGAGGTAAGGGGCTTGTCGGGTGTGTCGAGCCAGTAGGCTGTGAATTCGAGCTGACGTTTTGCTACCGCCCTGGAGTCCTTTTGCTTGAGTGTCCCCGCTGTGAGATTGCGTGGATTCGCATAGGACTTTTCGCCGGCCAGCTCAGCTCGTCTGTTGATCTCCAGAAAGGTTTCGGTGAGCATATAGACCTCCCCGCGTACGGTGGCGTTGGCGATCTCTATGCCGTGTAGCCGCAGGGGAACCGAGCGAATGGTCTTTACGTTGGCCGTTACATCGTCACCGGTTTGGCCATCGCCTCGTGTTGCAGCAAGTGAGAGCACACCGTTGGTATAGGTGAGTGACATAGCAACACCATCGTACTTCAGCTCACAGACGTAAACGGGATCGTTGATGCCGAGACCTTCTCGAACGCGACGGTCAAAAGCTTGCACTTCTTCGGCGGAGTAGGTGTTGGCCAGCGACAACATGGGAACGGCGTGAGTGACGGTCTGAAACTCACCAATGGGCGCAACACCAACTCGTTGTGTTGGGGAGTCCGGCGTTACAAGGTTGGGATGGATATGCTCAATTTTCTGGAGCTCCTCTAGCAGCACATCGTATTCACGATCGGAGATCTCGGGTTGGGCGTCTACGTAATACAAGTGGTCGTGTCGGCGAATCTCTTCGCGCAGTTCGGCGGCACGTTGCTGAGGGTCGGGTGAGGGTTCAAACAATGACATCATCATCAAATATCACTCCACAGGTTGAAAACACAAGACTATATTCCCGTTCTGTTATCCTTAGGAGAATCCATGTTGGGACAACGCATCACACTGTTGTGTTTGTTCGGAGTGTTTGCAATTGCCACTGCATCAGCGCAGATCTCATTTGCCGTTGGCCGCCACGATGATCTGCGAACGTCTGCCGTAGTGCCTCGAACAGCTACGGTGGTACGCCCTCCGGCAGATCTCGTGAGCATGCTCCTCCAGGGTGGTGAACATCGTATTACTGTGCCTACGGCTGACGGAAACGTGACAATTGTTGCCCAACGTTTCGATCTCTTCACAGATGATGCCGTCTTCATGGACCGAGGTGCAATGGGTGAGGTGATTGTCCCATTGCCGCATCATGCGCTCCTACGCGGACGTGTTGAAGGACGACCCGGCTCTACGGTCTTTCTTGCCGCCTTCCAAACACACGTTGTTGCTATGGTGGAGTTTATAGAGCCCGAGGGGAAGAGGCGATTTCTCATCACGCCGGACACGATTGTTGCTGGAAAAATGGCGCAACATGTGTACTACGAATCACTCCCGGGACAAGGGGCTCCACGCGAATGTCATGCAGAAACGTTGCCCGACTACGAGCGAAAGGTGGACTCTGTCTTCCGCATCGTGAATGCAATGGATGCACAACGCAAGCAACTGGGCGACCGTGAACAAAAGTCAACTCCGTATGCGTTGCAATTCGCACTTGACTGCACCAATTCATTCTACAAGAATCTTGGAAGCAACCTAACAACAACAGCGTCCTCAGCCATAGCTATCGTTGGTGCGGCTGCTGTTGTCTACCAACGTGATGCCAACGTGATCCTTCGGGTTCCCTATCTGCGAGTCTGGACTTCAACCGACCCATATCCTGGCGAGATAGGGAATAAGCTTGGGAAGATCCGCGACCATTGGGAAACCAACATGAAGCATGTTCGCCGTTCGGTAACGTGTCTTCTTTCTGGTGAAGGCGGAGGGGGCTTGGCATGGGTTGGTGTGTTGTGTGGCGGGTATGGATATAATGTGAGTGGCGTTGATGGTAGGGTGAACTTCCCCGCAACCGGTTATGTCTGGGATATAGATGTTACGTCGCACGAACTGGGCCACAACATCGGATCCTCCCACACGCACAATTGCGGCTGGAATCCGCCACTGGATTCTTGCTGGAATGCTGAAGGTGGGTGTTATGAGAACACGCGTGTTCAACGTGGGACGATCATGAGTTATTGTCACCTTCAATGGAAGGGCACAGAACTCCAATTCCACCCTCGTGTTGCATCGCTTTTCAATCGTGTTCTTGAAGGCACGAACTGCGCAGCCCCCTTACCTACTCAGCGTGATACTGATGTAGCCGTTATCAATATTCGAGTGCCTGCTAATGGTGCCTCGATTGTTTCGAGACAGGGCTTCGCTGCAAGCATCGACGTACGGAATCTTGGGATGAAGACCCTTCTCAACGTCCCCGTTACGTTCTCAGTTACGAGTCTCGATAATGTTGTGAAGAAGACGGTAAACACTACCATTGCGCGAATCGATCCCAATGCCTCCGTTGTTGTGGTGTTCCCAACCATCGCAATTGATACAGCGGACGACTATATGGCAGTTGCCGCTGTTGCTGCTGCCGGGGATCAACATGCAACGAACGACCTCATGACGAGGCCGTTCCGCATAGGGGCCGCAGAAACCGGTTCGGTTGTGATAACATCTCCGAACGGCGGTGAAACGCTAACTGCCGGTACAGAGGCCACGGTGGTGTTCAAGGCTACGGGGGTAGCTAAAGTTCTCTTTGAATATTCGGTTGACAATGGATCTACATGGAAGACACTTCAGTACAGCGTTGATGGCGCTACTACGGAGGTGAAATGGTCAGTGCCGTTTGTGCCTTCAACGCAGTGTCTCGTGCGAGCCAGTAGTCTTGCGAACGCCAGCATTGTTGACCTCTCCAACGCAGTCTTCTCGATTTCTGTCCCTCTTGATGTGCAGGCCTATGATGTTGCTGTGCCCGTCACAAATGCAACCACTCCAACACCAATAACCCCGAGAGTTGTGGTCCGCAACAATGGTGTGAACGATGCCCTCAACGTTGCGTGTACCGTTACGATACGTTGGGTACGGTCGGCCATGCCATCAGTGGACACCACGTTCATTGTCTCGCGCATTCGTGGCGGAGCGCAGGATACCATCACCTTGCTGCCAACACCTACGCTCGCTAATGGAGTACATGTTGTGACGCTCGATGTTGATGCTGCCGGTGATG
>DATGWS010000006.1:0-4938 GCA_035299365.1 Candidatus Didemnitutus sp. | reverse complement strand
TCTCGTAGGATTCGGAGGTGGTGTACGGTGTGGCCTGCGATAGTCCAGATGATGGCGCGTGGGGTGATAGGCTTTCCGTTAGCGATCCCAATGCGCGAGATATCGTCATCATTGAGTGAAGAAAACAAACAGATGTTTGCGTCGCGAAGATGGAACCACTCATCCATGATGCTCTTGAGAGAACGTTCATCAAAAATGGCATTCGCAACGTAGGTGTTCTCATCAAAGCCTGGAAGGGGCTGAGTTTCTCCGCGAGCGATGCAAAGGGCCCTGGAGCCAAAGATCCGTTCGGCATCCAGAAGATGGCCAAGGACCTCCTTGATGCTCCACTTCCCATCTTCATAGCGGTATCGTGCGGAGTCATCATCAAGGGCGGCAGCTATAGCTGCCATTTCCTCGCGTTGACCCTCCAGGGTGGACATCACATCGTCTGTCTCTACTTGGTCAACATATTGTTCGTAATACGCCGGGAACTCGTGCGCAGCAGGTCGCATTGTGTACTCCTCAACCGTGATTCCACCCCGTGGCCAATATACAGTTACTCGGTTACACAGGTACTTAGTTACTCAGTTACTCAGTTACCGAGTTACCGAGTTACAGGGTTACTGATGGTGGGATTCCGTAATCTTGTAACTCTGTAACCCCGTAACTCTGTAACTGAGTAACTAGCCTGACTTCCATGTTCACACACCCAGATTACTACAACATCGACGAGCTTCTCACAGAAGAGGAAAAACTCGTTAGGCAAACCGTTCGAGACTTCGTTGAGAACGAGATCCTGCCGATCATTGAGCAGAGTGCTCGTGAAGGTGTATTCCCGCTTCATTTGGTGAAGAAGATGGCGGAGATAGGCCTTTTCGGAATTACTCTGCCCCCTGAATATGGTGGCGCAGGAATGAACTACATGTGTTATGGATTGGCGATGCAGGAGCTTGAGCGTGGTGACTCGGGAATCCGGTCCTTTGCTTCGGTACAGAGTTCGCTGGTGATGTATCCCATCTATACGTATGGTTCGGAGGAGCAGAAGAGAAAGTGGCTCCCACGTCTCGCCGCAGGGGAAGCAATTGGATGTTTTGGACTTACGGAGCCGGATGCAGGATCGAACCCTTCGGCTATGGTTACAAATGCCAAAAAGGTAGATGGCGGATTTATCCTTAACGGTGCCAAGATGTGGATCACGAACGGCACACTAGCTGATGTAGCCGTAGTCTGGGCCAAACTCGATGGCGTGGTAAGGGGCTTCTTGGTGGAAAAAGGCATGAAGGGATTTACGGCCCCTGAAATGAAGGGGAAACACTCCCTACGGGCCTCCGTTACCTCGGAACTGGTCTTTCAAGACGTCTTTTTGCCAGAAGAAAACATACTTCCGGGCGTGGAAGGCCTCCGCGGACCACTTTCTTGCCTCACACAGGCTCGGTACGGCATATCCTGGGGTGTGGTGGGTGCTGCTATGTCGTGTTACGACTCTTCGTTGAACTATGCCAAGAGTCGGATTGCCTTTGATAAGCCAATCGCGGGTTTCCAGCTCATCCAAGACAAACTTGTTTGGATGCTCAACGAAATCACGAAGGCCCAGCTCCTGTGTTGGCGTCTTGCTAAGATCAAAGAAAACAACACCTTACGTCCGCAACACGTTTCACTTGCAAAGCGCAACAACTGCGAAATGGCCCTTACCATAGCCCGCATGAGCAGAGAAATCCACGGGGCTAATGGGATTCTTGATGAATACCCGGTAATGCGCCACGCAGCCAACCTTGAATCTGTAAAAACCTACGAAGGCACCCACGAAATGCATACCCTGATCATTGGTCAGGACATTACGGGGCTTTCGGCGTTCAGCTGAATGCGAATAGCGAATAGCGAATAGCGAATACCGAATGGGTGGATGTGGATAAATCTTTGGGGGCTAGTGGCTGTTCGCTGTTAGCTCCTTATATTTGTGACTGCGATGAAGGGTGGGCTTTTTCAGAGCCCACTTTTTGTTTTTGGCAACGACTCACTAAAGACGGAGAGCTGTGAAGGAGAACCTACCGGAATCTATCCGGACCGCTATCAACGATGCCTGCATCGCAGCGGGGGTTACCCTTATAGACGTGGTGGTTCGGGGTCAGGCGGCACAATTGATCGTGGACATCTTCATTGATACGCCCGAGGGTATCACGCACGATCATTGCCGGGCCGTTAGCCGCGGCTTGGATGAACGGCTGGAGAACGACGAATTCGCCGGCCGCCTTCGGGCGGTCGATGTGTCTTCGCCCGGTGCTGATGCTCCGGTGAAGCATCTATGGCAATTGACAAAAAGTGTCGGCAGAACGGTGCGCGTGGTACGAGGCACCGATGGTTCGATCATCGAAGGCACGCTTGTGCGAGCGGACGATGACGGCTTGGACGTTCAGCCGGTGCAATCAAAGAAAGATCCTAAGCCCCTTGTTTCGCTTCACGCAGCGGACGTTAAAGAGGCGAGGGTGGTGATCAAGATCTAGGACGAAATCATGGCACGCCGCAAGGTTAAACAACAGGTCGACAACAAGAAGCTCATCATCGAAGCCTTCAATGAGATGGCGCGTGAGAAGAGTATTGATCGCGACCTCTTGCAGGGCATCGTTGAAGAGACGTTGTCTGCGATGGTGCGTAAGAAGTATGGTTTAGAATCAAACTTCGACATCATTGTAAACATGGAGAAGGGTGATATCGAGATCTACCTCATGCGAGAGATCGTAGAAGTGGTAGAGAACGCAGAACTCCAAATCTCCGTGGAAGAAGTTGCGTTGAAATCGAAAGAAACGCCGATCATTGGTGACGAGTACATCGAAGAAATCACGCTTGAGAACATCGCTGATTCCTTCGGCAGACGTCTCATAGCGCAAGCTATTCAGAACCTCAACCAGCGTATTCGCGACGTAGAGAAGGACAACATCTACGAAGAGTATGCAAAGCGTGTTGGTGAGATTATCATTGGCGAGATCTACCAGGTTCGTCCGAACAATGTTCTTGTGATGCACAACAAGGTTGAGATGCGACTTCCGCGCGAAGAGCAGATCCCTACCGAGCGTCTCAAAAAGAATCAGCAGGTAAAGGCCATCCTTAAGGAAGTTCGCCGTTCAGGCGGAGCAACCGGGCTGCCGGATCTCATCCTGTCTCGTGCAGACGATTCCTATATGGCTCGTTTGTTTGAGCAAGAGATCCCAGAGATCTATGACGGTATCATTGAGATTCGTGCTATTGCACGTGAACCGGGTGAGCGAGCCAAGGTGGCCGTTACATCATTCGACGAACGTGTTGATCCGGTGGGTGCTTGCGTTGGTATGAAGGGTATTCGTATCCACTCCATCGTTCGTGAACTCGGCAACGAAAACATCGACATCATTGAGTACACAGAAGATCCTCGTCTCTTCATTGCACGTGCGCTTTCGCCGGCAAAGGTTCGCGACGTACAGATCTCCCAGGATGGTCACCAAGCAACCGTGATCGTACCGGACGACCAAGTTTCACTTGCCATCGGCAAGCAGGGGCAAAACGTCCGCCTTGCATCTAAACTCACAGGCTACTCTTTGTCGCTTGTGAAAGAAGGTGCTGAGGATATCGAACTCATTGAGTTCCGCGACGAGATCGGCCGTGATGTATTCGATCAACTCATTCAAGCTGGTGTTGATACCGCTCGTGAGTTTCTCGAAGCAGAACCAACTCTCCTGTTGGCCATTGCACCAAAAGAGAAGATCGTTCGCATCCGCACAGTAATGCTCGAAGAATTTGAAGAACGAGAGAACCAAGACTACCTCGTGGCCCTCGACGAAGCTGCAACCGCAGCAGAGCTGGGGAACGTGGCTGTTGAGGCAGCAGATGACATCGCCGAATCGTATGCCGAGGACACACCGGAAGTGTACGAGTTGAGTGAAGAAGAAGCCCCGTCCGATACTGAAGTGGTATCTGAAGACGGAGACGAACAGGTAGCGGAATAACAGAAGGGTGTATGGCTGGGTCCCCAGGAAATAAGCTTTTTAAGATCGCAAGTCAGATCAACATCGGTCGCGACGCGATCGTGGAATATCTTGCCTCGAAGGGTCATAAGATCGAGAACAAGGCTACCACGGTTCTATCCGATGAGCAGTCTGATCTCGTCATCGAAAAGTTTGCGAAAGAACTTAAGACCGCGCAGAAACAGCGCGAAAAGGTTCAACGCCAACAACAGGTGCGCAAGACTCAACTTGAGCAGGGCAGCGCCGTTTCGATTGACACCATTGCGGAAGCACATGAACGCGAACGTGAGATCGAGGAGCGCCTTGAGCGCCCTGCCGAAACCCACGTTGAAGAGACGCCTCAGGCAGAGGTGGCAGCTCCGGTAGCCACTCCACCGCCGGCTCCGGCCGCTCCAGTGGAAACTCCGGACGCACCCGTTGTGGCAGAAATGCCCGAACAACCGGCTGCAATTGTTGAGGCCCCTCCTGTTGCTGCAGAGTCTGCTGCACCGGTTGCCACACCTGAAGCAGTTTCTGCTCCTGCTCCTACTCCTGCGCCTGCACCAGAACCGGAATCCACCGGACCTGCAGTTGGTGCGGTGATTGATCTGAGCGCCATCGGGAAACCGAAGGAAGAGCCCAAGCCAACACCAAAGCCACTTCCGAAACAGACAGCAAGATCCACACCTCCTTCAAAGGCAGTGCCGGCTCCGGCACCTCCTGTTGCGGCTCCAGTTGCAGAAAAGGCTGCTCCGGCAGATAGTGCAGCAGCTGCTGAAACAGAAGCTGTTGCCGGAGAAGAGGGTGATGGCACAAAGGCCAAGCGCAAGCGCAAGGGCGTGATTGAAGTGGAATACAAGCCGGGCGGAAATGCTCAGCTTCGTGGACTCACCGTTCTTGGTAAAATCGATCTTACTCCAAAGGCACCGCCGCGGCCAAAGCGTAATGAGCGCGGTCCGGCAGGTCGTGAGGGTGGCCCACG
>DATGWS010000005.1:0-11156 GCA_035299365.1 Candidatus Didemnitutus sp. | reverse complement strand
GTTCACATATCCGTCACGCGCGTAGAGGTTGGTGAATACCAAGGCGATCACCACCAACGACGTTACCGACGGCAAGAAGTACGATGCGCGGAAGAAAGATGCGAGTACCGGACTGCGCCTTCGTATTGCCGTAGCCAGCAGCAAGGCAAACACTGTTGTAAACGGCACAGTCCCCGCAGTGAAAATCGTTGTATTGCGCAGTGCTCGCCAAAATCCCTCGTCCTCAAATGCACGAAGGTAATTGTTGAACCCAACGAACGAGATCTCATTTGTCAGTGTTCGATACTCCGAGAAGCTCAGTGCCAGAGCATAGATCAATGGGTAGACCCAGAACACGAGGAGGGTGATCAACCAAGGGGCTAGGAGGGTCCAGGTATGAACGTTACGCCCGCGCACCGGCGATCTCCTTTACGAACGCACGAAGTGATGTGTAGAGCAATTCAAGAGGCAGACCAACGATGGTGTAATAGCACCCTTCTACATGGGATACAAAGACCGCACCGAAGTCGTCCTGAATGCCGTACGAACCAGCTTTGTCAAGGGGCGACCCCGAAGCAACATAGGCCTCTATTTCTGAGCTCTCGAGTTCGCGAAACGTAACCTGTGTTGCACGCGATGCCGCCATACGATGTTGCTTTGGGCAATTGGTTGCCAATGCAATGCCTGTATAGACCGTGTGAGTTCTACCGCTGAGTCTACCGAGCATACGAATGGCATCATCGGCATCCATTGGTTTATTCAGGACCTCGCCGTTGAGCACCACTGTTGTATCAGAGCCGATGATGACGGCTGGAGTCTCGGACAACTCAGCTCCGCGAATCGCCTTCATCATGGCAAGCGTTTCAACATATTCGTTCGGAGGAAGCAACGTATCTACACTATCTTCATCAACATCCGGCACTACAGTGGAAAAAGTGAACCCCACATGATGCAACAGAGCCGATCGCCGTGGAGACTGAGATGCGAGCACCAGGGGATATGGGATGTTGAGAAGGTCATTAAGCCTGATCATCACTTGCTCACGATCGTGAACTCAACGCGACGATTTTGTTGCCGGCCATCGTCGGTTTCATTCGAAGCAACTGGAGTAGTCTCGCCGAAACCCTTAGCCGTGAGACGCGATGCTGGGATACCCTTGGCAACAACATATGTCTGCACGCTATTGATGCGATCTTGCGATAGCTTCATGTTGTCTGCATCCGCACCAACATTGTCCGTGTGTCCGGCAAGAGCGATACGAATTGTTGCATTCTTCTTGAGAAAGTCAACCAAGCGATCAAGTTCGGGATACGATTCAGTGCGCAGTTCGTACTTACCTACGTCGAAGAACACATTGTTCAATCGAATGGCAACATTCATCTTGATCGGTGTTAGGAAGAGATCACGATCGGATTCTCCATAGGCGCCAATTGTGCGGGCATCGAATTGCTCGCTGAGGGCATAATAGCCATCTGCTTCTGCCCGGACGCCGTAAAGCGTTCCGTTTACAAGGCCAACGCGATAGGAGCCATCAACCGCGCTGGATGTTGCTGTGCCGGCTAGTTTTCCGCTTGGGAGTGCTTCGTAGAACACATTCGCCGTCACAGGTTTTTTGGTCTCTGCATCGAGCACACGTCCGCGCACCATGAGCAAGGCCACAGGCCGCGCACCTACAGGAAGAGGGATTGCAACGATATCGTCCTGACCTAATGAGTTCTTCGTTGTACTGTAGTAGGCCGAATCTCCCTTAGCAGACACCTGGATGAAGGTCTCGTGCTCATCTGAATTCACCCCATTGCCCAGATTCTCTGGTTCAGACCAATTGAGCCAGGTGTCATCCAGTCGACGAGAAACATAGAGATCCCGCCCACCATATCCTGGGTGACCGTTACTACTGAAGAACAACGTCTTTCCATCACCTGCAATGAATGGTCCTTGCTCAATACCTTGCGTGTTGATTACAGTGCCGATGTTCTTCGGCGTTGACCAAGTATTGTTGGCCTGCCGAAAGCAAACGTATATGTCATTGCTGCCACGAGAATCGCGCGTTTGAATTGATATCAGAAGCACAGAGCCATCGGGCGCGAGGTGGGAGTTTACATATGAGTTAAGATTCTCATAGTTGTCGATCTGCATGTTCGTGGGTGTGTTCCACCCGTCCTTGTTTCGCGTTGTATAGGAGACGCCCCTCCCGATTGAGCCATCACTTTCATACGTTCCTTGAAGAAAGAGCGTATTAAGGTCCTGCGTAATGGCAATTGCGAAGTTGTTACCCGGCGTATTGACCGGTGCACCAAGATTGGTTGGCGTGGACCACGAACCGTTAGCCATACGTGTGGTGACCCAGACATCACGCTTGTCCCTTGAGACGTTCCCGTCATGGTCTTTACGACTGAAGTAGAGAACCGTTCCGTCAGGTGAGATGCAGTCAACGGATTCATCTGCAGCACCATTGATCTGTCCACCCAGACTCACGGGCTTTACATTTGGATCAACACCAGTTACAGGTCTCACGGGCATTGGCTCCCACTGTTTGATCTCGAGGTCATCAAGTTCAAGAGTTTGAGCGCCATAATACACGAGGCCCTGATTATCTCCATAGACTCGATAGTACGATGCCGTCATCGTTACAATTGCCTTCCCATTTACGTAACCCGAAATGGCATCGTTCTCCTTACGTACCTCTAGAATATTCCACTCACCTTGCGTCTTTACGTCGTTACAACTTGTCCACTCATCAACGTCCTCATATGCACCTTCCTTGACGCGACCGAAACGGGCCCTTCCATCGTCGCGAATCAAGAAATGATAGATGTTGTTGGCATTGGCTGTATTGAATGCAATGCCGTACGCGCGTTTCTCTTGCCCGGCTGTTTGGCGCACGCGCATCTTGATCGACCAGTTTTTTTCCGGGTTAAGCGCAACGACTTCTGAGAAATAGCGGAAGCCATTGTCATCCACCTCTTCATAGCGCATTACACCGTCATCGGCTTCAACCGTGCAATTCCCATCCGACGTTGTGCCGGTAAACCAATCACCGGCCTCATCGAATGTTCGTTTGGAAAGCGTTTGCTCCTGTGCCTCAAGAAGAGTGCAAGAGCAGAAAAGAACAGCGAAGATGGCAAGGAAGCGCATGTGAACCCTAAAATGTTCCTGCGAACATAGGGCATGGAGCGGTACTGTGGCCTACATAGGCTAAAGTTTAGTTTGTCAGCGCAGCTTCAATAGCGGTTGTGATTTCTGCCGCCAATGGATCCGTCTTGGTGGAAAACCGCTTAACAAGCCTGCCATCCTTACCAACGAGAAACTTTTCGAAGTTCCATCCTACTTCACCGGCACGGGAGTCATCACCATCTCCGCTTGTTAGCCACGTATAAAGGGGTGATTTCTCATCACCTTTTACTACCATCTTGGAGAACATTGGAAACGTAACGGCATATTTGGTTGAGCAGAACTGACTGATTTCTTCATCCGTACCCGGCTCTTGTTCGCCGAAGTCATTTGAAGGAATTCCGATAACAACTAGCCCCTTATCCTTGTATGTGCCATAGAGTTTTTCAAGCGAGGCATACTGCTTTGTATAGCCGCAGAAGGAAGCAACATTTACGATGAGGACAACCTTGCCTTTGTAATCAGAGAAATCTGTTGACGTTCCGTTGATATTCTTGAGAGAGAATTCGTGCAGTGTTGTGTTCATGGCAAAGAGAAGAATGACTGTAGAAATGAGGGTGTTCAGCATAGGTGTGCTCACAGGTTCATGATCGTGCTACAACAACGAATACCACTGGAGGATTCCCCGCCTGATTCAAAAAAGTTGTTTTTGTACAGGTAAACGCATGTTGTGGGAGCGTAGCCAACAGACCTCGCACAACATCTAATTCTCGTTCCCCTTCGGCGTGACGGTAACAGACGATGGTTATCACGCCGCCCGGAGCGAGAATTGCACGGGCCTGTTCTATGGCTCTACGAGTAGTCTCGGCCTGCGTAGTGATGTCCTTGTGGCCACCGGGCAGATATCCTAGGTTGAAGGTAACCGCTTGCACCTTGCCGTGGTGCTCAGGAGGGATGTGTGTAGACATCTCTTCATGTCCGGCAAGGATCAGGTTCACATCTGCCGCAGCACCTGAGATTCGCGTTTTTGTGACCTCAAGAGCAACAGGCTGTATGTCAAAACCGTACACCGTGCCACCTTCTCCGGCCAAGACGGCCATCAAGGCGGTGTCCCAACCGTTACCCATTGTTGCATCAACAACAACAGAGCCCGGACGGACAACATCGCGTAAGATCCGGTGTACATAGGTAACTGCATTTTCGTACATCATGATTTCCACCATTTGATGATATCAATGTCTTGGTCAAGGGGCTCCTCGTAAACAAGATGCCGAGCGAGTTGTTGTGCCGCCCATGGACCTTGTAATGCGCCCTTTGTGCCCAACCCTGTGAATACGGCCTGCGTTGGGTTCGTGGGATGACGTCCAACAAATGGACGTTTGAATTTTGTGGATGGTCTAATGGCTGCTCGCTGACCGAGCACAACAATCTCCCTTCCAACCAATTGTTGAGCATCGGCTAGCAATTTGATCCTGCCTGCCTCGGTTGGACTCGGCTCATGATCGTCCCAATCGTGGGTTGCCCCAATACGATAATGATCGCCCCCTACCGGGAGGATCCATGTCCCGTTTGTGAGAATGTGATCAAGATGAAGTCCAGGAATACGGACATCAAGGATCTCTCCCTTCGAAGGTTCTATTGGTAGCCAGGACCATAGTGGATCTTGGAGTGTTTGATAACCGGTACAGGTGATGGTAACATCCGGCACGTGAACCGTGCCTCCAACATCATTCTGTTGGGCCAAGCTTTGCCCAACCGTACTGAGCAGGGTTGGAATGTCCACCGTTGCAACGCTACCGTGTTCGAAGCCACCGAACGGATAGGCAACACCATCGCGAACTCCGGGTTCGATGTCTGTGACTATGATTGGGTCGTACTCGTGTTTATCGCGACGATCATGAAACCACTCACGCATAATCTCTTCACGGAACACACGCTTAAGTGTCCAATCACTCCAGAGACTGATGCCAAACTCTTGCTCGATCCCCGCATACGTGGTGCGGGCTATCTGCGTGAGCTCATGCCCGCGCCATGTAGGCTTGAGTCGGCGTCCAGTGATCGGTGTGATCATCCCTGCGGCCACGCGGGATGACGACTCTGGATTCATTGTATCTACAACAGTAACCTCAACGCCCAGTTTTTTCAGTTCCCATGCAAGAAGGGTCCCTGCTAGACCACAACCAACGATATGGGCATGTTTCATGGGAATTTGCCGGAGAGGTCTCTGATCACAACGCTCGCGCAGGCACCACCGAAGGCTGCCGGGAGATACGAGACCGTACCAAAGGCAGATTTCTTAAAGTTCAGTCCGTCCGTAAACATGAGTGAATCTTCGTCTGTCTCTTCCAAAGAGTACACTGCTGTTATACCATCACTGATTCCGTGACGCTTGAGACGTTTTCGTACGAAACGGGCCAGACCACATTTCTGCGTTTCAGAGATATCGGCAACACGAACCTTTGTTGGATCGATCTTGCCCCCTGCTCCCATAGAACTAACAAGTTTCAACCCCTTGGCATGAGCGCGATGAAGGAGTGTGATCTTTGGAGTGAGCGAGTCAATTGCATCAACCACATAGTCGTACGACGTAGATAGGATGCGATCGATCTTTACGGGTGTGAGAAATTCTCTCAGTGGAATAAGACGAAGGTCAGGGTTGATCAGGCGCAACCGATCACGCATCACATCAACCTTGTAGAGGCCCTCTGTTGAGGTGAGAGCCGGGAGTTGTCGGTTGCGATTCGAGGGGTCAACAACATCTCCGTCAACGATCGTCATGCGTCCAACACCGGCGCGGGCGATGAATTCAGCAGCGTACGAGCCAACACCGCCCATGCCAACGACGAGTACGTGCATGTTGGCGAGTTTGTCAACAGCTTCGTCGCCAAGGAGGAGTCGCGTGCGGGAAGACCATCCCGCATCGGTCATTGCTTGAAGACGGCTTCGAAAGTCTGATGCAGCGTCGCGCATAGCTCCTCAATGGGCACACCGCGCATCGCGGCCACGGCAGAATAGACATTTTCGATCTTCACTTCATCGTCGTCCGTTTCGAGCAAGAATCGATCTGCTGGGCAAAGGCGAACCGCTTCTACCAGAGACGCAGATTCTTTCAGAACAGCACCGCCAAAGGACAGGATCATACCGGCATCAAGGCATTGTCTGGCTAGGTCTGCCCCCTTCACAAATCCGTGCAAGATCCAAGGTTGACCGGGATCGATGAACTTGTGAACGCGCAGCAGTTCGTCATGTGCTTTCACGCAATGGACGATAAGGGGCTTCGAGACCCGTTCAGCAAGATCGCCTACGTATTCGAAGGCATCTACCTGATGTATCCATGGTGCATCACAGGCTCTATCAAGACCACACTCTCCAATACCAAGCACAAGTGCTTCGGAAGCCAGATCTTCGATGAGGTCCGCCGCATCTCGCCAGTCTTCGCCAACATCCCACGGATGAAGTCCAACACTACAGACACCATCCGTTTCAAAGACCTCCGTAGAGGCCGTAATACGAATATTGACCAGTGTGGTCACGTCCTGATTGGCGGACCGGCTATGCGAGTGGGCGTCGACGTACAACATTGTTGGTGCAAAGATGCAGAAACGATGCTATTCCAAAAAAAAGAAAGCCCGATGTTTCGATGATCATTGGGCTGTTTCTAGGGAGTTAAGGTTTTGTCAAGGTTGGGATGAAGTGGCTACGACCAATGTTGCATGTATGAAAATCATCGTACTGCTTATCAGCACACTGCTTGTTTCGCTCCCTGGCGTGTTACCTTCACAGATCCCAGAACTACGGATCACGTCGGCTCGAGCACCTCTGAGCCCTGGAGATTCGATCAAGATCGCTTGGCCATCGGTTTCTGGTGGACAGCGCGTAGACCTTGAATGGCGGTCTTCATCTGATACTCTGTGGCGTCAGATTCTGAAATCAACCACAAGCCGACAAGCACATTGGCGAGTACCTACCGGGGTTGAGCAGATACAGTTTAGGGCAATCATTGATCCGGGGAGTGCTGAACCGATAGTGATACCGTACTCAAATAGTTTGTCACAGAAAGTTTGGACAACAGGTGGCGGGAAACTCGTATTACAGTCAACAAACATGGGCTATCAGCGACTGCAGGTGTTTGACCCGGTTCAAGGGGCTTTTATTCGGAAGCACCTTCTTCCCATTGGTGAAAATGTTTCGGGCTATGATGTAGTACTCTACAGCACCGTCAATTCGAAGTTTGCCTATCGTGACCGCAATGGCTGGTATTGGTGCGATATAATCACTGGAGAGGTTCACCATCATCTTCCATCTATCACAAGTCCGCAAATCAACGAAAACGAATTCAGCTCTACGCTGTGTACGCATGCGGGCATGGTACCTCGGCCAGGTGCAAAGGGTGAGTTCGAACTTTCCATTACGACACTAGATCCAACATCCGGCTCAGTGATCTCCAATTGGCGAATCACCTGCAGCGGGAATCTGCGAGTCTACTCCATCACGGACGAATACGTTGAATTTGGTGACCATGCCAAGACGCGGCGGATCGACGTAAGAACGGGCAAGGACTTTACAGGGAATGTTCCTACTCCTTGGTATGTGTCGCTAGCGTCAGGGCGTTACAACTTTACATTGTCGGCCGACAATCGATCGGTCATTGTAACAGAGAGAACTACAGGTAAAACAGTCATGAATGTCCCAGTCTCGTTTAGTAGTTCATCTTCTTCTCTATTCTCTATTGGTTTTGAGCTAGCCGCATACATAGAATACTCGGGTAGACTTCATGTCATTAGACCCAACGACAATCGCGCTGATGATCTTGACCTCGATGATGGCTCTCATGGGCATTTTATCTCATCATATCATGACTCATCATTCGTTTTCAAAAGACGAGATAGCATCATGAGGTATCGAGTCTCTAAGAACGGTTTTGAACAATGTGAACGAGCTTTGTTGCCTAATCGTGATAATGGTCAACCGTGGCAGTTAAAGAAGAATGGGACTTCCGGGTTCTATTTGGAATCGGGCGATCGGATTATCGTATTAGATAGCCGGCTGATTTATCTCTCTGAGTTTTCAATTCGCTTCAATTTCTCAGCCAACCACTCTCCGTTGGTATCACCCGATGGCAAATGGCTTGTTATCAAGGAGCACTGGTACTATGATTCTGCGAGCGGGTCTCTCATCGACAGTGATAGCTTCAGATTTCACGATTTGGGATCACGCGGAGTCAACACAGGCAACATGATATTGCTTGGCGAACAACAATGGTCTGGTTGGTTGAGTAACCCGGAGCGGCTAGTTGCATTGTATGGCACCGAGCTCATTGTCATAGATCCGGAGAAGGCGCAGAGTCGTTTGGGTCTTACAGTAGGGACAAAGATCGACACGATCATTCAAGTGCCTGGTGTTGGTGTGCTAGTGCAAACATCTGCGGCTCTGTATGTACTTACGAATGACGAGCGGACCCTAATGATCCCGTACAAGAGTGGGACGAAGCATCGGCTGGCTCTTGCTAGTTTTCGCAACGTGGACAGTTCGATTCTTGTTGCTCACAAGTGTGAAGAAGGGCCCTACTACGCATTTGATAGATGGATTCAGTTGACCTCGATCAACCTTCATACCGGCCAAATCACTTCCTCTGTTAGAGTCAATCAAATGAGGATGAATACCCGAGTCGGATCTCTCAATGTCACTCCGCATGACTTTGATTCAGTAACGAATGCCATTACCGTCAGCACTTCAACGTCGACAGGAATGTGGATCAATCAATACAGCACTTTTAGCGGAGATACTATTGCGAGCCTTCGGGTCGATCTGCCTCACGGCCGCGGAACTCATACACACGTCATTGAAAGTAGATCAAATGTTGGACTTTTTGATGTCTACTATCGTTCTGATTCGAGTGATATCCACTACCTCGTTGAACAAGGAAGTGGACTTGCAACAGGACCAATCTATCACGATGTTTTAGGTGTCGGGTATGAGGGTCTCGTGATCATAACACGTAGTACGAATATCTCAGATGACGTCCTTCCTAGGTCATTGATGAATGAGACTGCCGTGTACGATGTGCGTTACCGCGAACGGCCCACTCTTCTCACTGCAATAACAACGGTCGGAGACAACATCATCTTAGGCGATAGAGGCCGCTCAGTTCTTTTGATCGATTCAGCTCTCATCTGGCTACCCTTCTTTTTGGGACAGGTACCGGAGCAAATGACGATTCAGAGTTCATGGTTTCCCGTCACCTTCACGTCCACCTCAGTGGATCATGACCAGCAGGGCAACGAAGTTTTGCACTGCTCTCTGTGTCCGTTTCCTCAGACGGTACGCTTTGCATACAATGGCACTTCGATTCAAGAGCACGAAGCCGCCACTGTTCGATATCCTTACTACACTGTGACTTCGTGTCCACATCGAATCACTCGCACCATCTCCTCCCCGAAGTAAAAAAGAAAGCCCGACGCTCATCTGAACATCGGGCCTATAGCTATCGGAATGACTACTTGTCCCTCGACCCTCCCTTCGGCAGGGCAGGCTCCGCTCGGGATGACGTCATTTCGTCACTTCGTCATTACGTCATTTCTTAATACATGTCCATTCCGCCGCCGCCATGCTGATGTCCGGCTGGCTCTTTCTTTTCCGGACGTTCAACGATGGTAGCTTCGGTGGTGATGAGGAGGGATGCAACCGAAGCTGCGTTCTCGAGAGCAACACGTGAGACCTTTGTAGGATCGATCACGCCGGCTTCGAAGAGGTCCTCATACGTTTCCGAATATGCATTGAAGCCAAAGGAGCCTGTGCCTTCCTTGATCTTGGCAACAATAACCGAACCTTCGAGGCCGGCGTTGCTGAGGATCTGGCGGATCGGCTCTTCGACTGCGCGACGGATGATGGCGATCCCTGTGAGTTGATCACGGTTCTCGGTCACTAAGCCATCAAGCTTGCCAAGTGTACGGAGATAGGCAACACCGCCACCAGGGACGATACCTTCTTCGACTGCAGCGCGCGTTGCATGGAGGGCATCTTCAACACGTGCCTTCTTCTCCTTCATCTCAACTTCCGTTGCTGCACCAATCTTGAGAACGGCAACACCACCGGAGAGCTTTGCAAGACGTTCTTGAAGCTTTTCACGATCGTAGTCACTCGTTGTCTTTTCGATTTGCGACTTGATCTCGTTGATACGCTTCTTAATATCATCGGAGCTGCCAGCGCCTTCAACCAGTGTTGTGTTATCCTTGTCGATTGCAACACGCTTGGCTGTACCGAGTTGTTGAAGCGTTGTGCTCTCGAGCTTGTAGCCCTTTTCCTCAGAGACCACTGTACCACCGGTAAGGACGGCAATATCTTCGAGCATGGCCTTACGGCGGTCACCAAAGCCCGGAGCCTTAACAGCTGCGATCTTGAGAGTACCACGCAGACGGTTTACGACGAGTGTTGCGAGTGCTTCACCTTCAATGTCTTCCGAGATCACAAGAAGTGCGCGACCAGACTGAGCGGTCTTCTCAAGGATTGGAAGAAGGTCCTTGATGGCGCCGATCTTCTTGTCGTGGATAAGGATGTATGGGTTCTCAAGAACACATTCCATCGTGTCGGCGTCCGTTACGAAGTACGGCGAGAGATAACCACGATCGAACTGCATACCCTCAACAACATCCATCGACGTTTCTGTGCCCTTGGCTTCTTCAACGGTGATCACGCCGTCCTTACCAACCTTCTCCATTGCGTCAGCAATGAGATTGCCGATCGTAGAATCATTGTTTGCTGAGATCGTTCCAACCTGAGCAATTTCCTTCTTGCCCGGAACCGGACGTGAGAGTTCGCGCAGACCTTCGTGAATGGCCTTAACAGCCATATCAATGCCGCGCTTGAGATCCATTGGATTAGCGCCGGCTGTTACGTTCTTCAATCCTTCTGCAACAATCGCTTGTGCAAGTACGGTTGCTGTTGTTGTTCCGTCACCTGCGATATCACTTGTCTTTGAAGCAACTTCGCGCACCATCGACGCGCCGAGGTTCTCGATAGGATCTTCGAGTTCGATTTCCTTCGCTACCGTAACACCGTCCTTGGTG
>DATGWS010000004.1:0-7505 GCA_035299365.1 Candidatus Didemnitutus sp. | reverse complement strand
ACAGAGCACGTAACAGCATCACCACAATCCTTTGTGATCAGTGGGATGAATGTGCTGAGTGGAACGTATTCTGTGCGGGTCACTGCGAGTGGACGTCAGGCGTCGGCACGGATCATCATCGCACGCTAACAACATTTGCGATCAGTGCGATCGCAGCGGTCTCCGCACGAAGTCGATTACGGCCAATAGCCCATCGCTTTGTGCGGAGATCGTTCGCTAACAGGGACTTTTCGCGGTCGGAGAAGTCGCCCTCCGGACCAACCACAACACATACATCGTCGGCGAGATCTCCTGTGTTGGGAGGAGCCCCTTGATCATCACCCATGATGATCCTCGTATTCCATGCTACCCCATCGATCCCAACTGCTGGCAAGATCTCCGGCAACCATGCAACACCACATTGGGTGAGTGCAGCAATGGCCTTGGCCACAAGTCGGTCGTGATTCACGCGATGATGCTGTGAACGTTCAGCCAAAAGTGGTATAAATCGTGTGATCCCTAACTCGGTGGCCTTTTCGAGGGCGAATTCGTAGCGATCCCGATTGTCGAGCACCGACATCACAAGCGTGAGTGAAGGGGGCTTGGGGGTCATGGTGGTGGCCGTTACGTCAAGCTGCGCTGCGCCGTCGGTCCGCCGCACGGTGCAAAGGGCGATAAGCCCCCTACCATTGAGGACCTTTACCTGCTCTCCGTCTCGCAGACGTAGGGCAGCGATGTGACGCGCCGCGTCGACACTCAACGGGGCTATTGTATGCGTTGGTTCGCACTCTCGTATGTAGATGTGGTCCATGGTAGAGTTCTCGTCTTACGGACTGCGAACATGCGTATTTTCGGGCTCTTCTCAACCAACACTCGAACCATGAGTACAGACTTCACCTGCATCGAGACCTATGTTCCACAGAAGGGCGTAGGAGCGATCAAGCTTAACAGACCAGCCGTATTGAATGCGCTAAGCCTGCAAACAATGATTGAGTTAGTACAGGCCTTTGAAGCATATGACGCTGACCCGGCCATTCGCTGCATTGTTATTCATGGTAGCGCACGTGCTTTTGCCGCAGGTGCAGATATCACGGAAATGTCGGACGCTACTACCGTAAACATGCTGGAACGTGATCAATTCGCACGTTGGGAACGCATCCGCACCGTAAAGACGCCAGTGATAGCCGCTGTGAGTGGATTCGCCCTTGGTGGCGGATGTGAACTGGCAATGCTGGCAGATATGATCGTAGCCAGTGATACGGCCCAATTCGGTCAACCGGAGATCAACATCGGCGTGATGCCCGGCGCCGGCGGAACACAGCGCCTTACAAGAGCTGTTGGGAAGGCCCTGGCTATGGAGATCGTGCTTACCGGACGGAGTATCTCGGCACAACAAGCATTCCAAGCCGGACTCGTTAACCGTGTTGTTCCGGTGGAATTCTACCTCCAAGAAGCGTTTGCCCTAGCTGGTGATGTGGCGTCCAAGGCGCCCCTTGCCACAAGACTCGCAAAAGAATCGGTCTTAAAGGCCTTTTCCACAACTCTCGAAGGGGGCTTGGAGTTTGAGCGAAAGAACTTCTACATGCTCTTTGCTACAGAAGACCAGAAGGAAGGCATGTCTGCCTTTGTAGAAAAACGTAAACCTGAATGGAAAGGAAAGTGATCGTATGAACTTCGAAACGATCCTCTATACGATCGAGAACGGCATCGGCACTATCACACTCAACCGTCCGGATTCTTTCAATGCCGCAAATGAGCAGATGACCACGGACCTACAGTCTGCCCTTGCCGATGCCAGAGACAACGCGGACGTACGATGTGTTGTTCTCACTGGTGCCGGAAAAGCGTTCTGCTCGGGTCAGGACCTAAAGGATGCCCCTGCACCAGGTAGTAAACGGAACTTAACCGACTCCCTTCAGCGCAGATACAACCCGATCATCCGTCTCATGCGCGACATGCCCAAGCCGATCATCTGTGGCATCAATGGTGTTGCCGCAGGTGCCGGGCTTTCACTTGCCCTCGCTGCTGACGTTCGTATCATGAGCTCATCAGCGCGACTCGTAGAAGCATTCATCGGCATCGCCCTCATTCCGGATTCCGGTGCAACATGGTTCTACCCCCGCATGCTCGGTTATGCAAAGGCATTCGAGTTCGCAACACTCAACAAACCAATTACTGCAGAACAGGCATTGGAGCTCGGCATGGTGAACTCCATCGTCCACCCAAAGGCATTCGCTGATGCTATTACAGCTGTTGCAACCCAATACGCTAGCGGACCTACACAGACCTATGGTTTTGTGAAGTCACTCCTTCAAAAGGGGCTCACCCACTCTCTCGACGAGATGTTGGAAGTCGAAGCGGACTATCAACAACGTGCCGGTGAGTCCGCTGATTATGCAGAAGGTGTTGCAGCCTTTATCGAAAAACGTTCGCCTTCATTCACCGGACGCTAAGCCCCCTACCTCATGGCACGTCAAAAGCCGACACTCTTCGAACAGATCCGCGAAGAAGACCGCGCATCAGCAGCTGCCAGTGGTCTGGCAACGAACAAGGTGCTTCGCATTGCGATCTTGGTAGGTGCTACCGTGCTCCTGATGGCATTCTTGCCTGGGCGCCTCGGTGATACACAACGTACGGCATTTGACAGGTCGCGCATTGGAACGAGCTGGACGGAAGAATCCGTCATAGCAGAGTATCCATTCCCAGTGAACAAGGATCCGGATACACTTGCACGTCAACGTGAAGCTGCGCAGAAAGCAACACCTGCTACTGTGCGCCGCACAGTAGCTGCGTTCAACATCTCGCGCGACCGCTTGCAGTCCGAGATCGGCAGATCGACAGATCCTGCTTCATCGATACTGGCCGGACGTGGAATGGCTGCTCTCAAGGCTGCATACGACGCCGACATCATCGATCTTGACAATGCTCAACTTCCCGGCGATGTGATTGTTGAACTCCTTCCGTCAGCTGAAGAACGGATCCTGCCGATGTCTTCGATTCGCGACTCGATCGATGTGGCATTATCCTTTGAATCATCGTTCTCAGATCTCACAGAAGAAACACGCAGAGGAGTAACGCAATCACTACGCAATGCGCTGGTTCCTACAATTCGCGTTGATGATCGGTCATGGGCCAATGCCCGCACAGAGGCTGCGCAGAATGTAGCCACTACAACGGAGATCATACAACGGGGCGATGTGATCGTTCGCAAGGGTCAACGCGTAGACGCCCAGATATTGGAACGACTTGCCGCTTATCGCTTTGGCCAATATCTGCGCTCTACATCGCAGTTCTCCTTCCTCGTTGTTTTAGGCGCGTTTGGACACGCCTTCTTCATCATGAGCATGGTAGCGCTTTATCTGTATTACGTGCGACGCTCATCCTTTGAACGCAATGGACAGCTTGCCAGCCTCCTTGCTATGCCTGTTGTATCGGCCGGACTTGGCTGGCTTACCATTGCACTTCCCACGTCACTTCCTCTTGAATACGTGATCGTTGTACCCGGCATGGCTATGATCGTGTCGATCCTGTACGATGTACGCACCGCCATCGTTGTAACACTTGCATGTTCTCTCTCAGTAGCCGCGGCTCGGGGTAATGACCACGTTATCGCCGTTGTAATGATCGCCGGCAGCGCCATGGCCGCCTATTCCGCTACGAACCTTCGCTCTCGTACGCAGGTATTTACATCCATCCTCTCCATCCTGATCGGATTGGTTGTTGTTACCCTGTCAATTGAGCTCGAACGTGCAACGCCAGCCATCGCCCTTGTCTTAAAGCTCGGTGCATCGGCTGTGAATTCCGTGCTCTCGCCCCTTATCGCCTTTGCCGTGATCCTCATCATGGAACGTGCTCTTAATCTTGCAACTGACCTGCGATTGGAAGAGTTCGACAACATCAATCATCCCCTGCTTCAGCAACTCAACGAACGTGCGCCGGGCACGTATCAACACACAATGGCCGTTGTACGATTGAGCGAGACGGCAGCATCGGCCATCGGTGCAAATGCCCTATTGGCACGTGTGGGCGCGCTCTATCACGATGTAGGGAAGCTTGAGAAGTCGGAGTATTTCATCGAGAATCAAATCGACATCGACAACAAACACGATCGGCTTACGCCAAAACGCAGTGCCGGCATCATTCGGCAACATGTGCAGGATGGAATAGAACTAGCCAAAGAGTATAAACTTCCGGATCGTATCTGGAAGTTCATTCCAATGCACCACGGCACCATCCTCATCAAACATTTCTATGCCAAGGCTATCGATGAGGCGATTGAAAAGGAGCTGTTGGTAGATGAGCAAGACTTCCGATATCCCGGGCCAAAGCCGGATTCGAAAGAGACTGCGATCGTTATGCTAGCAGATGCAGCAGAGGCACTCTCTCGACTTGTAGATACAAGCCAACGGGAAGAAATCGTTCGTGCCGTAGAGAAGATCATTACCGATCGCACTTCAGACGGTCAGCTCAATGACACGCCCCTTACGCTGAATGATCTCGATATCATCAAAGAGTCGTTTGTAAAGAGTCTACTCGGCTCCTCGCATCAACGTGTCCGCTACAAAGACGTACCACCAACGCCCCCACCCACAGTGTTGTGATGGACCTTCCTCCCGCTCTAACGCGTGATGTTCTCCAGTTCCTTCAATACATCCGTCTTGAGAGGGGGCTTGCCGATACCACACTCAAGGCGTATGAACATGATGTTCGGCAGTACGCTCAATATCTGGCGGGACGTGAGATACGATCATTCGCAGATTCTACACTTGCCATTGCACGAGGCTTCTTTGAAGCTCTCTCAGAGGCCGGCTTGAGCGCGTCGAGCAGGGCTCGTTACCTCTCATCACTAAAACACCTGCATCGATTTCTACTCGGCTCTCAGCGCATCTCAGTAGACGTTACAGAGGCAATGGAACTACCGCGCTCGAAGCGCACTCTGCCGGACTGTCTATCCGTTGATGAAATGCGCGCAATGCTTGAAGCCTTTTCCGGCGATGACACCTACTCACTTCGAGACCGCGCGATGGTAGAGACCATGTATGCTTGCGGATTGCGAGTGAGTGAACTTACCGCACTACGTCAACGCGACATTCTCTTTGATGTTGAACTCATCCGTGTTTTCGGCAAGGGTTCAAAGGAACGAATCATTCCCATTGGCAACGAAGCGTTAACGTGGATCTTGCGCTACCAAACAACGGCTCGAGGCCAGCTCATTCGCACGGCGGAGACGGACGACGTTCTGTTTCTCTCGTCACGCGGCAAGCAGATATCGCGTATGACGGTCTGGAACATTATTCAGAAGGCCTGTACAACGGCAGGCATCGAGCAACACGTTCACCCCCATATGTTTCGGCATTCGTTCGCAACACATTTGCTTGAGGGCGGTGCTGATCTACGCGCCGTCCAAGAGATGCTCGGTCATGCCGATATTGCAACAACACAGATCTACACCCATATCGATCGTGACTATGTGAAAGAAATGCACACGCTGTTCCATCCTCGATCGCACCAACGCAGATGACGTTCATCCCATCAACTATACTGGTGTGTTGTATTGCGCTTCTTGCATTAGATGTAACAGCGCAAGTGAAATGTGGCATCGACAACCTCATCGACACAGACTTTGCAATGCTCCGCGGAAAGAAGGTAGTGCTTGTGACGCACGCCGCAGCTCGCACATATCGCGGAACATCCACTGCCGAGGAGTTTCTGCATCGTACAGACGTTACAACTCTCAGGCTCCTCGCCCCGGAACATGGATACTTCGGTGTGGTCGGCGCGGGCAAGACCGTTGTTGACGACACAGTGATGGGTGTGCCCGTTGTCTCACTGTATGGCCCCAAACGCCGTCCCGACAAGGCAATGTTGGAGGGGGCTGATGTCATAGTGGTGGACATGCAAGATATTGGTGTGCGATCCTACACCTACATCTCTACCATGACCGAGGTGATGGAAGCATGTGCACTGTGGAATGTTCGCATGATGATCTTGGATCGTCCAAATCCCCTAGGAGGGGTCATCGTTGAGGGCAATCTGCCTGACGATACACTTCGATCCTTCATTGGCCGGCTACCTATTCCATATATCCATGGAATGACCATGGGTGAGCTTGCAACGATGGCAAACGCTGAGGGTTGGCTCACGAGAGATTCATTAGGTGCGACTCGCACATGTCCGCTTACCGTTGTGCGATGTAAACGGTGGAAGCGCTCCATGACTTGGGAGGAGACTGGACTTCGATGGTATGCTACCTCACCAAACATTCCCAACGTTCATGCTGTACGCGGCTATGCAATGACGGGACTGCTTGGAGAACTTGGCCCCTGCAGTATTGGAATGGGAACTGCCAGCCCGTTTACAGTGATCGGCGCACCGGATTTTCCGCGCGACACGCTTTTGGAGATCCACTGTCTACGTTATGGAGTGTTTGCTTCGCGAGCGCGGTTCCAACCGAGTTCGGCGAAATATGCCAACACCGTGTGTGAAGGATATTACCTATCAACACAGCGATCGTGGAAGCCCTACCATGTAGCACTTACATTGTTATGGAGATTACGTGTGTTGCGGTCAGAGTCGTTTCCCGACACACTTGCACAAACGAAACATGGCAAGATGTTCGCAAAAGCTTGTGGTTCTTCAGAACTTGTAGCGGCTATCGTATCAGGTAAGCCCCTTGCCGAACTAGAACGCATCGGGCGCAAAGGAGTAGTACCGTTTGTTGCGCGGAGAAAGAAGTACCTACTCTACGATTAACGAGGTGGTGCACGTAAGATCTTTGAGAGCTTCACCACGCCAACGCCTAGTCCTACACGGCGGGTAAGCGGGTCTGCACCATCAAAGAACACATGGTCGTTTCCAACCACCATACCCGTAGACCCCCCACCGTCGAGATTCATGGCGTTGTAACAGCCGAGAAGCGCCATGATCTGTGCAGTTTGTTGCAACGTAGCACCATGGGCACGATCCTCAGGCCTATCTGGACGTATCGCGGCAAGAACGATGCGGTTGCCACTACGATCCACACCAAGTGCCGTTCGTGCTAGGTTGTCTTGAATGAAACGCCGTCCGGTACTGCCTTCGGTATGAGCCTCATGTTTCGGAATGCCATTACGAACAAGACGAGGTGTGCCACACACGGCATTCATAAAACGCGTAGACGAATGTTTATTGGTGGAATACGTGAGCAGGAGCGTGTCCCCTTGTCGAGGCCATGCCCCATTGAGCATAGCGCGTGGGAATGACACCACGGCCCCGCGAAGGGGCATTGCTACCGTTCCAGTATCAACTCCAAGCACCATACATGGGAACGGGACATTCACTGAAGGGGATCGCAAATACCGCACCCGCACCTTAACCATCGGATATTCACCATTTGCCTCCCGTTGTGCACGCAGAATCTCGTTCTTGAGCACATCCTTGGTGAGTGCTACCTCAGTAGAGTCCTTGTCTGTGAAGATGGAATCCTTCACAGCCTCCTGAAATGCCTTTTCGATCTCCTTCGTATTCACGTGAGGAATATTGTCGCC
>DATGWS010000003.1:0-11946 GCA_035299365.1 Candidatus Didemnitutus sp. | reverse complement strand
TGGATGTTGTGCTGCCTGTGAGCACGATATTCTCTTTTGCATCCAATGCTGCATCACCAGCCTCATCATTTCCCGTGCCGCCATAATATAGACAGCTGTTGAGGCGCAGTCCATCAGGGCTAAGCCCAAACACAAACACATCGGACCGACCTCGATATGCCGAAGCGCTTCCCTCTGGGAGTGGCAGATCAGAGGACGTTGTTGTGCCAACTACCGTAATGCGTCCGTCCTTACTTGCAAGAACACGTCGTGCTTTGTCTTCTCCCTTGCCACCGAAATACGTAGAGAAGGTTAACAAACTCTCGGAGGTGAATTTCACGATGATAGCATCTGACGCACCTCCATTAAATTCTACATCGTACGGGTTTGAGCCAGACTCTTCCCAATGTCCGCCATAGTAGTAGTCCTTTTCATCGGGAACCCATACACGACTCTTTGCCGGGAATGTTTCCAGCTCGTTTGAAGCTGTCCATCCACCAACAACGGTGTTGCCGGATTGGTCTATGATGATCGTTGTAAATGCATCATCGCCCGGACTACCGAAATAGGTGAAGTGTTCTACATCAGCACCGGTCTTCTCGATCTTGATCACAAAGGCATCCCAGCCGCCATTGTGTGAAAGGTCATATCCAACACTGATGGAAAGCCCCGATGTAGAGCGCGTCTGGCCACAGATAAGTACGTCGCCCTGAGCGTTGCATGCGATCGAGTGCGGAAGGTCTTCCTTGTTTCCAGATAGGTACTTCCCTGCGAGGATGCGTTTAAGATCCGATGAGAACCGGAAGACAAAACCATCAACCGTACCGGAGTATTTGCCGCCCTTGGCAGCAGACACAGGCAAGTCCGTTGAGTTGGTTTCGCCCGTTACCCAAATATCGCCAAGGGGGCTAACCACAACCGATCTCACTACTTCGTTGCTGTCACCGGCAACATAGGTCCATGCAATGATCGTCTTGAGGTCCGGCGTAAGACAGGCAACAAAGCCATCAGTACCGGCTGCTCCATTCGGAGTGGCTCCACCGGATGGAATCTCGATATCGAAGGAGCTGGTAGATCCGGCGATCACAACATTGCCCTGTCTGTCCAGCATCATCGATGTTATCTCTTGTACTCCGCTTCCGTGGATCGAACGTGCCGAAACCAGAGGGTCTACCGTGAGTGCCTCAGATGAATTGCGATCGGAGACCACAAAGCCGATCTCGGAACCCCGTGCAAGGGGCTTTACGGAACGTTGTTGGTCAGGTGCCATGGCATAGGCAGCCAGACCTGACATCGCGATAGAGCCAAGCGACGTGGTATAGGTAAAACCGTCCGCCGTTGCCGAGAGGTCACTGGCTCCGGTCACTGTGAAGAGTGGCGAAGGAAGTTGTGTTCCCGGGTCAACCAATACGTTGTAACGAACCGCACCGTTCTCCCAGACATACTCTACGTGAATGCCAGGGCGAATATTCCGAACGATTACAGACGTTGCTGTTTGAAGTACAGAAGAGCTCAAACCGGCCTTCTGCATGGTGATGACGGGGCTTGAAGTGGACGTTCGAACGTCGAGCACCGGAGTGCCGCTGGCGCCTATCACGTTAAGGGTAATGGCGTGGTGTTGATGCGCTCCCGTGGCATCTCTGCCAAACTGATCAAGGATCATTCCGGTCCTTGTGATCCACACCGAAACGTCGTTCGTTGCAGCTCCATATAGAACACTTGTAGGCCACTGACCTTGATTTGCGATGAATACCTGCGGTCGTGGCAGTGAACTGCCAAACATCGCTACGGGTATGAATAGCGTAAGGAATATCAAGCGGAACATAAAGCCTCCCGTAATGAAAAGAGCGCGGCACAAAGCCGATGTATACCCCAACTGCGGATAAAGCAAAAATGACGGCATTGGTTACAGAGGAATGAGGGTGTAACTCTTTGGAGCCCATCGTCCATGTAGTGTACAACACCTACCTATCTCGTGGAACCTCGTGAGAATCTTTGGCGCCATTGCTGTCTTGCTCATCCTGTCCGCCCCAACTGTGCTGGCAATACCGCAGTACACCCTGATGAGTGGAAATAGGTGTGCAAACTGCCATGTGAATCAGCAGGGGGCCGGACTACGGAACGAGCTTGGATGGTATTCCATGATGGATGAGAGCATCATCAAGCCATCTTCGATAGGTCTCGGGGGACTTTTTGAGCCCCTTCAACAGAGTAATCTGACCTTGAACGAGACGTTCAACTATGGGCTTGACCTACGAGCGCAATCGTCCAGAGGTATTGATTCTGGCTCCACCCGCAAGACCTTTCCCATGCAGGTTGCCATGCACGCGGCGTGGACACCGCAGGAGGGGATAACGGTTGAGGGTACCTACAATGCCGGTCCTATACGGTATGATGGGCAAACGTCGTGGTCGGCCTCCGTTCTTGCTCAACCAACCAAGGACTGGCCACAGGTTCGTATAGGGCATTTCCAGCCATCGATGGGAATACGTTATGACGACCATTCGATGATGATCAGGCAGATCGCTGATAACACGGCATATGCCCACCCCCTTATCGCACCGAACTACGCAGAATATGGTGCAGAGATCACCTATGCAACTCCAACGTGGCTGAGTCTTTCGGCTGGTGTGTTTGATATGACCAATCTGGCCAGGGTAAACATCAACGGGAGGCAGATCACTCCCGGGAGCGTTGGCTATAGCGGACGATTGGTGGTGAGCGATCACAACACATTCACAGCAATCACGAATTCATACGTAGGTGCCTCGGTGCTGGCTGCCAATTCGATGACCATGACGTCTGTCTTTGCCGGCGTTGGCCTGGAAGATCGCGTGTCGCTCATGGGCGAAGTTTTCATGATGCACTCACAAGGACTTGCCGATACACGCAATGCCATCGTTGCACTCATGGTTAAGGTGTTTGACGGAGTCTATCTGGAAGGTCGTGCGGAACAGGCAACCCTTACCTCCATAGCCCCTACAGCATATGAATCAACGGTTACACAGTGGGTGATTGGAGCTCAACTGTTTGTGTTGCCGTTCCTCGAGATCCGACCCGACTACCGCATCGTGGAGACAGGTCAGTCGCCGCAGTTGCTCGACCAGTACAAGGCAAAACGCTGGAATGTACAGATCCACATCTTTTACTAAACACCATCACGTCACTAACGAACGAGAGAGAGAACACGATGTCACTCCCACGAACACTCATCCTCATAGGCCTTGCACTCACCGTTGCAATGGCCTCGATATGGATCACAAACTCCATTTCCTATGGAGACATGTTAATCTATTCACGTGACGGACGTCCGGTTGTGAAGGAGGAAGTAGACGCCTTGTTTGGCACCACTGTCCGCACAACAACCTATGAACCCGGACAATGGATGGGGTTGTTGGATGTAGCCTTCCCGTTTGGCGCTGCGCCATGGATGGCATTAGGTATGGGGCTTTCCTTTGCCGGTGTGATCCTTTCACGCAAACGTGGCTCTTCCCACCAGGGTGTGGCACGAATTGCATCCCTAGCGCTTGTGGCGGCGCTGACCTTCTCTGCTGCAAACGCGGCCACAGATGCAAAGGTTGGAGTTTCCGGGAAAAGGTATGTGAAGCTGAACAATGCCGTACGAACCAATGAACTCACCTTTGTGAGCAATGCACCGCTGGAGAAGATTGAAGGTTCTGCATCAGGTATTGCAGGTGGTTTCATGATCGATCCTGCAAACCTTGAAGCAACCGCCGGCACGATTACCGTTTCCACAAGCTCCATGCAAACCGGCATGTCAAAGCGAGACGGACATATGTTGAGTGAGGAGTGGCTAGATGCGGAACATCATCCATCGATCACCTATGTGGTGCGCGAACTGCGAAACATTTCCGTTGTACAAACGGATGGCGCAAAAGCAACAATCAAGGCTACTGCCGTTGGTGAATTCACAATGCACGGTGTAACCAAATCCATGGAAGCGAGCGTTACTATCACCTACGTTCGGGCAAGTGATGCAACAAAGGCGCGCGCGTCTGGTGATCTTGTTATGCTCGATGCACGATTCACTGTGCCGTGGAGTGATTTCGGCGTAAAGGGACGTAAGAGCTTTAACGACAAAGTGAGTCAATCGATCGAAATCCATGCTTCACTCTTCGGTAATACGGGAGACAAATGATGGACACTCCATCACATCGACAGGTCAATCGAAGAGCGTTTCTTGATGTCTCTCTTCGAAGTGCCGGGATCGGATTGTGCGGTCTGGCTCTCAGTGCCATTGTGTCTTCGTGCGAATCCGATGATAGGATCGTTGCTCCCTCGCCTTCCACTGGCGACAAAGTTGACGTTGATGTAACCACAATTCCAGAGCTGAATACTGTAGGCGGTGCAGTGCGGAAGGCCTTTGTGCCGAACAACAACAGTCAGCCAGTGATCATCATTCGCACCGGTGAAGAAACCTTTGCTGTTTTCAGTGCTGTCTGCACTCATCAAGGAACACTCATCAACGTTCCATCCAACGGTTCGGATAGAATGATCTGTCCGCGTCATGAAGAGGAGTTCTTGGTATCAACTGGCGAACCACAAACGGATACGGCTCCAACGCCACTTCAACGGTACACTACGGCATACAACCCAACAACGCACATCCTTCGAATAACGTTCTAGAAAGGTGCTGTAGTTTGCTAGCGTGACCAGTAGCCCCCTAATCACCCTTTTGCTGAGTATCTGTCTAACCATGGGTACTCAGCTTTCCGTTGCTCAATCATCGGTTGGTGGAACGTATATAGGGGGCTCGGCAACTGAACAGGATCTTGTTGTTTCGTCATATATGAACGGCGGTGTGTTGTGCATCTACACAACAACATCGGTGGATATCGAAACAACCTCGGGTGCTTATCGCACCACGCCGTTTGGTGGACGAGATGTAGTGCTCGAACGGCGAACAGCTGAGGGAAGGCGACATGCAGCAACATATGTCGGCTCAAGCGCGGATGATGAAGCGCTGTCGGTAACATCAGATCCGGACGGAAGTGTGATCGTTGTCTTTCGTACAACAAGTACAAACTTTGCTTCCACTGCAACTGTTGAATACGATGATGACGGAACGAATCGTGTAGTTGTACTGCGACTGGACTCAACACTATCTACAGTGATCTCATCACTGCAGATCGTTACTGAGAAGAAGCTTCACGTTAACCATACAGTGGTTCGAAGCGACGGATCCGTAGTGATGGCTGGGACAACTGACGATGAAAAGATCCAGACATCGCCAACAGCTATGCAGGCTATTGCGGGGGGCGATGACGATGGCTTTATGCTCGTGCTCACGCAAGACCTACGTTCGGTGCTGTATGCTACGTATGCAGGGGGCGATGCAGATGATGAGATTGTTCGTGTCATCGCACTGAGTGACGAAGAGTTTGTGCTTGTAGGGTCAACAAAAAGTGCCGACCTCCCGGGCGCACCTGTTGCGGAGCGTGACCACAGAGGTGCGAGCGTGCAGGTTATGTCGATCTCCGGTGGACTCCTGCGCACAACCATGATCGAAGGCGATGAAGATATTCGTCCGGTTGATGCCCAGCAAGGTCCGTCCGGAAGTGTGATCATTGGTGGAACAACGGAGTCTGCTCAATTGCCCGCTTCCGTTGGTTCGTATGCTGCAACGAAGGCCGGAGCCACCGATGGCTTTGTGAGCATTGTTGATGCTGCGGGAACAGTCATTGCCTCCAGCTACCTCGGTAGTTCGGACGCGGATACTGTCCGTTCTCTCTGTGTAGACGAAGACGGCAACATCTGTGTGGCCATTGAAACATCTGGCTCGCTTGCCACTACTGCAGATGCGATGCAGTCCGGTCCCCAAGGTGCTATTGATGCCGCTGTGTTCATCCTCTCTGCGGATCTGAAACACATGAACTATGGAAGCTATGTTTCGGGCTCTGGTCTTGATATGCCTCGGTGGCTGTTAACAAATAGGGATGCTGAGTTTGTTCTGTACGGGCAGACGACATCAGAGAATCTTCCGATTGGGCCATCGCCGGAACGTGCAGCACCAAACGCGGGTGCCATGCCTGACTGCTACATGTTGCGTTGGAGCCCACTCCCTCAAATATCGGTCTCGCCAACACTGCTCTCTTTCGATACGGTGTTAATCGGTCGGTCGGGATCCGGAATCATCAGGATAGCCAACGAAGGCCAGTTGCGAGCGGCTACTGTGGAGTCAATAGCCTCCGTAGCGGGTTCGAATAGTGTTTCGTTTTCCATAATGCCTCCAAATGCGATCGGTACAAAACAGCAGGTGGCGGTAACGGTGCGCTGGACGCCAACGACTGTTGGAGTCCTCGTAGACTCTGTGCGAATTGTTATTGATGGCGATACGTCAGTTGTTGTCCTTCGTGGTGTTTCCATCGATTCCGTTGTTGGACCAAGGCCAACGCAGTTGAGTCTTGTAGATGTAGATGCAGGAAATATTGAACTCACATCGCCACGCCCTATCTCAATGAAGATCGTGAAAACCGGACCCGCTCTTGTCCGTGTAGATAGTGTTGTTGTTGAGCCGTCCGGAATGCCCCTTCTCATCCTAGGATTCCCGAACAGCATTTCAATGGATACGTCGCTTGTTGAAATGTCCTGTTCTGCAATAGTTGAGGGTGTTGATTCAGCAGATGTTGTTCTGTACTATAACGGAACGCAGAGTAGTGCACGTGTACGGTGGAATGGGGTAGACTCTCGTCAGGCAGACGTAGTTATCCTTGCACCTAGGCCGGATATAGTGCTGCTCGATACCCCCGATACCGTTCGAATACCAGTAAAGAATCGTGGTGATCGTTCAACTACTGTTACAATAGCCGTTGAAGATCTTGTGCCAGACCCAGCATGGATCATTGGACCGTCAGTTTCAGCAACCACGCTTAACCTAGATGCAGGTGCCGCAGATACCGTTCGTCTTGCAGTCCGCGCCAAACAGCTCGGGGCGCATCAACTCGTGTACAAGGCCCGTTTTGGAACACGTCAATTCGAGCAGTCGCATACTATAGTCTCCGTTCTACCGACACCCGGATTTGTTATGCAAAACGTAACTGCGGGTACAATCACCGTTGGCTCGGACACAACTGTTTCTCTGAGTGTAGTGAATCTGTCGTCTATTGCCCTACGCATCGATAGCATCACGTTCTTCGATCCAAGCATTTCGATTCTTGCACAACCTATGCCGGTGATCGTTGCCGGTGGATCCATGTGGACGGTGCCAACAACGATCTCGCCGAGTGAGACAGGCCTGCAGTCGACGCTGTTCACCATCTGGACGAGCACTGCTAGATCTGCACAAGGAACGATAGAGTACATCGGCATTCGTCCACCCGATACCACACGTGCTGAGTTGTCCGTTATCACCCAAACACCGGATACGATCAGAGTGGTGGGCGTTGCCACACATGTTGTTCACGTAAAGAATGTTGGCACAGCAATCATCAGGGTAGATTCAATTAGCACTCGTGGGTCCGACTCACCGATATCTCTGGTGCCTCGTGAGCCCCTTCCACAATTGCTGCAACCCGGCGATTCTCTCATGGCAACGATGAGTGTGGATGCGAGAGTGTCGCAGACGATCACAGCTATCGTAAGGGCGTATGGATCAACGGATACGGCAGAAGCTACCATACACTTCCATGCAGTAATCGGCGACACATCAGACACAACGGATCCCGAGGATGATACGGTTCAGGTGCGATTGAAACCTCCGTCAGACACAATCGATATCGGTGACAGAATGAGCATTCCCGTCACGATCACAAAGGGGGCTGAGTGGCTCCGTTTAAGGAGCGCCACCACAACACGGCTGCACCTCTCATTCAGAAGAAGTGTCCTTGTGTTAGATGAAGCTGCGGTGGACATTGGAACAGACAGCGTAATGCGTCGTGTGACGGTGGAGAGTGATCTTCTTCCACAATCTGATACGATTGCCACCCTCACATTCACGGCATGTCTTGGTGATACTTCTTGGTCCGATGTGACAATCTCTTCAGTGGAGTTCTTAGCCGACACGGGGCTAGTAGCTACAACAGCTGATGACGCGAACATTCGCCTCGTGGTTCGCGATCAGTGGAAGGGTGGTGGTGTGAGGACCGTGATACGTGATACAACACAACCTGCCATCACGCTCTATCCAAACCCATCTTCGGGTCCGGTATCAGTCCTCATACATCATGCTGTTGTTGGTGCCGTGTTGGAGCTCTACGATATGACAGGTAACTTGCTCTTCACCACGGAGTTGCCATCACAAGGCACGAACTCCTTTGTTTCTTTGACGCTTGGTGGCGGTCTCACACCGGGAGCGTATCAGTGTATCGTTCGGGCACAAAGCTCTCAGGCACGGCAGCGATTCGTTATTGTACGCTGACGCTCCTTCTTCTCCTTTCTCATTCATCCGTTTTTGCAACAGATCCGTGGTTCGGATTTGCTGTTCGTGGTGGTGCGTCTCTAAGTACACCGTCTTTCAGCGCGTTGCCGGGATACCCAAGCGCAGGAATAGACTACGATCCTTCTATCGGCTTTCAGATAGGGGGCGATCTGCTTGCCGGTGTTGAACTTGCGCCACGTTGGTGGATGATCGTAGGTGCGGGTGTCACGTCACTTAATACAACCGCGCAATCGAGAGAAACAACAACGCTCTCCATTGATGATGAAGCGTTCACTGCCGTGGTGCTGCACAACATTGAGTTCACGTATCTCGTGGCTGATCTGAGACTTGCAGTGATGTACGCCTTTCCGACCATTCGTCTTCAACTCGGTGTCTTCGGACGTGTTCCGTTGATCGCCTCAGTTGAGCAATCTCAGGAGATCGTTGAACCACCGGGAATAGAGTTTCCCGAGGGATCGGTGCGTATTGACGGCGAAGGCGAACTCCCCGGCCTAGCCAGACTTGTTCAGTACCTTGAAGTTGGTATCTCATCTACTGGTGATGATGTAGGTGCGTTTCACATTAGCCCCTTTATCATGGCTGAGATCCCACTGTCGTCCGTCTCAACGGATGTTGCGTGGAGTATCTCAACACTCTCCTTGGGTGTGAGGCTGCAAACACGGTCGAATAAGTCCGCCGGGATTCAACGTGATACGCTTCTCACTCGCGACACGGTGATCGTCTCAAAGAAAATTGGAACATCCGGCATTCAATTGTTGGCTGTAGATATCGATTCATCAATGCTCGTCACTGATACACTTGTTCGTACAACAGTGATCCTTCATGAACACTATCAACGGACATATATCGAACCAACACCGGTGGTTGTAGCAAGCGTGCGACCGCTCTTTGTTGATGAAGCCGGACGGGAACATACATCCTGGACGATAAAGCGTGTTCGCCACCGCAATGTGGTGCGTATCCCTGTTGTAGGAATGATGCACTATCCGCTTGATCTCCTCGAAACCGATACAGTGTCTGTTGTTTTGCCCGAGGTGTCTGATACAACATCTCATAGCGTGATAGCGAGAACAATGGCCGCACAAAATGCGCGAGCACTCCGACGGGCATGTGCATCAGCTTCACGATTGACTGTCACCTTCAACAAACTTGATGATGCAGAGCTTTCAACACGAACGAATGTTGTGACAACATGGCTTCGTAATGCAGGGTTCGGAGGAACAATTGCAACGAAACGCTCTGTGGAGCATGACTCATCAGTGATTGAGATCCATGGATACGAACAGAAGATGCCGTATCAGTCTCAGTCGTGGATGACAATGCTGATGAGCCCCGTGCGGATACACTTCTATCCCACCGTTGATGCAGACGAAGACATCGCATCATGGGAGATTGTGATCACTGATGAAGAGAGTCGTGCGGATACGATTGGGGGCAGTGGAGCCCCCTCCCAATACGTAGCATGGAAGGTACCGGACTCATTTGTGGCAGGAGAGTCAAAGGAGATTCGGTGTACATACCGGCTCATCGTGCGAACAACGTCGGGATACACAACGTCAACTGATCCCGGAACGATCTCGTTTGTTATGGGCAATACAAATGAAACACCGGTAGAAATGTGGACGTACCGAGTAGGGGGCAAACATGACGCAACAAGCCAGGATGATATTCAGCTGCCTAGCCCTTTGCCCCGTCTTGTACGATCATCGAAGTGAGGCTTGCTCGCGTTTGATTTTGGCGAGGAGTGCCGTGTGAGAAACGGACATTGCCAATGCTTCGGCCTGGGCCAGGGATCTGCGTGCAAGTTCAGGTTGGCCTGTTCGTTTGTGCAGAACGCCGATCGTGTAGTTCAATGTGGCCTTCTCGCCTGGATCTGTGGTTGTACTCAGCACAAGCTGAAGAGAGTCCGCCCTTCTGATCATATCACTTGCATTGCTCGATGCCGAAGCATTCGCGCGTAACGGTTCGCTCTGTTGTTGTGTTGTAGGTGCAGCAGCGCTTTGAGCCGGCGTTTGACGAGTGATCATACGATCGGTTGTATGTGCCCCTTGCTCGGTCCTTGGTGTAGCGGTAGGCTGTTCATCGCTCTTCGTCACAACCTCTAGCTGTGTTGCAGGTGATGAGTATGTGGTTACAGCAGCACTGGTGGGGTCATTCGTCAAAAGGTAGATAACTGCAGATACCAAGAGGAGCAGTCCAAGAGCCCCACCAACAAACGGAAGCCACGACCGTTGAACGGGGACGGATTGTGATGCATGCGACATCAGTTTCACTTCAACGTCATTGAAGAACGCATCGAGATCTTCAGACTCCATCATGTCGTCTATAAGTCTGTCCTCGGCCGTTGTTGGCCTGCCGGCCGATCGATCCATGTTTGGTCGTGCTGTCATGATGTTACCTCATACGCTATCGGGACCATGAGCTTGCGAAGCGCTTGCTTAGCCCGAGTGACTCTTACTTTGGCAAGAGACAATGTTGTGTTCATCTTTTCTGAGATCTCCTCGAACGACAGATCCTCGTAGTACCTCAGGCGTAATGCTTCCTGGAACTCTGGTGTGAGCTTCTCAATCGCAGATCTGAGTGCCTCCGAAAGGATCACGTCGTGTCCGGTCTTGTCATCTTCATCAATAGGGTCATATACCTCATCCATACCAGCGGCCGCTCGAGAAGGGGCTTCTGCCGTCCACGCTCTCATCGCCGTTCGTTTTGCAATCGTAAAGAGCCACGCACGAAACGTTCCGTACGTAAACTGATCACGGTTGGCGAAGACCGTAGAAAACACCGTTTGAAACACGTCCTTGGCCACCTCTTGGTCCCGCACGATCTGTAAGATGTATGCAAACATCCTCTTCTTGTAGCGGTTATACAGTTCACGATATGCCTCAACATCATCGCGTTGTACGCGAAGCATGAGATCCTCATCGGATGGCTGTACGTGAGTGTCCATTGGGCAAGTGTTCTGCGGGGGTTCAAACACTACATGGAGAAAGGGGTGCAGAAAGATACAGCCAAGCCGGAACAAGGCACCTGTAACCTTTCTCCTTCCGTTCTCCATATACCCCCTGAGCCCCATAAACAGGGGCATATCCACACTATCCCTAAAGGCCGACATGTCCCGGCTCCTACAACTTTCTACGCTGCTCTTCTTGCTTTTCGCTGTTCCCGGCTTGGCCAGCAACAATGGTAAGGTTGCGCGAACAGCCTTCAATAGTGCCGGATGCGGCACCTGTCATGCAACCGGAGCGTCCACGGCCGTTACGGTCAGTGTACCTGGGTCTACCGGCAATACCCGCACGGCAACACCCGGACAAACACTTAACCTCTCTGTTCTGGTAGCTCACGCAGGTACTGGACGCGTGGCAGGAGTGAATATCGCCGTGAAAACGGACCTCAACGGAACAACGGATGCGGGCACACTTACCGCCGGTGGTACGGGGCTCCAGGTCAAGATGTCGGGTACTGCACGAGAACTCACCCACACCGCACCAAAAACCATGGCAGGCAATCAAGCGCAATACGACTTCACGTGGACAGCGCCTACAACGCCGGGTACGTATTACTTACGAGCA
>DATGWS010000002.1:0-14527 GCA_035299365.1 Candidatus Didemnitutus sp. | reverse complement strand
TGCATGATGTGGAGCAGGACTCTGTGACGCTTGATGTGACGTATGTGGGATACAAACGCGAGCGTGTGCGTGTAGGCGTAAGCGCATCGGATGACGTGCGTATTGAAGTGTTGCTCGCCCCCTCATCGCAACAACGCGGTGAGATTGTGGTGAAGGATTCCAAGCTGACGCAATCGGGACTCCCCACGCAGCGTGTGGATGTGCTCACGGTAGCAGAGATCGATGAACATCGTGGTCAAACATTTGCTGATGTGTTGACGCAGGTGCCGGGTGTTACGGTAGTGCAGACCGGACCAAGTATCAGCAAGCCGATGATCCACGGTATGATGGGCTCTCGTCTTGTCCTGCGGAATAATGGCATCGTCCAAGAAGGTCAACAATGGGGCTCAGAACACGCACCGGAAATCGATCCATTCACACCGTCTCGGATCTCTGTGGTAAAGGGTCCGGCCTCGGTGATGTACGGGCCGAATGCAATGGGCGGTGTGATCGACGTTGTGCCTCGCCCCTTACCGGAATCTGATGGACTTCACGGCGAGGGCTCTGTGAACCTCTTCTCCAATAATTGGCAGGGGGCTGGTGGGGCTTTCATTGAATCGAGGTCCATTGGTGAGATACCCGTTGGCATACGTGCTCAAGGTGCGTTCAGACGTGCGGGTGATGCAGCAACACCTAGCTACTATCTCACGAACACGGGCTTTGAGGAATGGAGTACGGGTGGAACACTTACTGCCGGAGATGACGATCTGGGGTTCACGGCTATGGGTTCGATCTTCAATACAACGCTCGGCATCTACAAGGGATCGCACATGGGCAATGCTGAGGATCTGAAGAATGCGATTGAACGCGGCGAGCCGGAGGTAACGTATCCATTTTCGTATGTGATCGGAAATCCCAGACAGGAGATCAATCATACGATGTTGTCTGTTGCGGGGCGACTGCGCATGTCTGCAGATGCGTTGATGCGTTTAACGTATGGATGGCAACAGAATGACAGGAGTGAGTATGACGCACACAATACAAGGTATGGTTCCCTCGACTCCGCGCTTTCAACTGCATTGCAAAAGCCGGCAATGAATTTGCTCCTTACAACATATTCGCTGGATGCGGCTGTAGAACACGAGCTCGTTAATGCAACACACGGCACGGCGGGTGTTAGCGCACAACGTCAGGTCAATGATCGCACCGGTACGGTGTATCTGGTGCCCGACTATATCTCGTGGGGCCTTGGTGGTTTTGTTTTCGAGTCGATGTCGTGGTCAACATTCACGCTCAGCGCCGGTGCTCGATACGATGTTCGTTGGCTTGACGTATCACTCCAACAACGTGGCAGCAATGTCCGGACAGAACAACACAAAACTTTTGCCAGTGTAACAGCAAGTGTAGGGGGCTTATGGATCCCATCTGACGATTGGTCGGTGAACATGAACGTAGCCACCGCATGGCGTCCACCCCAAGTAAACGAACTCTACTCCAACGATGTCCACCACGGCACGGCCATCTATGAGATTGGAGATAGCACCTTGAACGCTGAACGGTCCGTGGGTGTTGATGCCACGGCCAGGTATGCCGTGCCCGGACTAGAGATCGAAGCAACGATCTACACCAATGTATTTGATGGCTACATCCTTTCGTTGCCTGACCCGAACAACCCTACCATCACGGTGCGAGGAACATTCCCTACATATCGCTTTACACAACTGCCGGCGATCATCAGCGGATTGGATCTTTCCGCAACAGTATCCCTTACGCAGCGACTCAACGTCTATGCTTCAGGCAGTATGGTGCGCGGAACCGATACAGAGAACGATCAGCCGCTCTTTCTTATGCCGAGCGACAGGCTACGTCTAGGAACGCACGTTCATGCAGATGATGTGCTATTCCTGCACGATGCATTCATCGACATCAGCGCTCTTGGCGTGCGACAACAAACGCGCTACACGCCGGGTGAGGATTATGCACCGCCCCCTCCCGGATATCTTCTTGCTGATGTAACCGTTGGTGGAATGATTGATCTTAGCGATACGATTCAATCCAGGCTTACAATCTCGTGCACAAACATTTTCAACTCCGCGTACCGCGACTATCTGAGTCGGTACCGGTACTTCGCCGACGACCCCGGCCGAAACCTCATTGTTCGATTCACCACCACCTTCTGAGGATCGTATGAAGTCCACAATATCCCTCGCATCTGCGTTTCTTTTGGCAGCGCTCGTTCTAGTCGGATGCAAAGAGTCATCCAACGCTCCCGATGATGTAAATGATCATGATGTAATCACCACGGTAACATTCACACTGCGCCCAACCAATGTGCTTGGCGACACACTTGTCTATGTGTGGGAGGATATCGATGGAGTAGGGGGCAACAACCCCAACCGCATCGATACTATGAAGCTCTCAGCCGGAGTGTTGTATGCCTGCACTGTCAAGCTCGAGAATCGTTCCGTTAGCCCCACGATCAATCTCACAGCATCCATTGAAGAAGAGAAGGACGATCATCAGTTCCTCTATACCATCAGTGAACAGCAGGGGGCGGTAATTGTTCTAGATAGAGATTCGCGTGATCTGCCGGTTGGGCTTCTGTTCAATCTGCAATCAACCACCGAACCGGCTCCCGCTCCGGGCACGTTCACCATGTCCCTCTACCACTACGAACGCTCCACAGACAAGGTGGCCGGAGTGCCGGGCAGTGAGACGGATGTGTCGATAGAGATGCCGGTGTTGAGGCGTTAATGTGCTAATGTGCTAATATGCTAATGTGTTAATCGCTTTTGCCGTTCACTTCAACTATTAGCACACTAGCACATTAGCACACTAGCACACTAGCACACTAGCACACTAGCACACCCGCACACTAGCACATTAGCACATTAGCATGCTAGCCACTCTCCTCGAAAACGTCCGCTTCGTTGTCATCGACGTAGAAACAACCGGCGGTAAGGCAGGCGATCACCGGATGACGGAGATCGCCATGTGTGTTGTGGAGGATGATGAGATTGTGGTGCGCTATGAATCGCTGATCAATCCGCACCAGCCGATTCCGGATTTTATACAGATGATGACGGGGATCACCAATGAAATGGTGGCCGGAGCTCCCGATGAGGATGTTGTACTGCCCCCTATCGTCTCTGAGTTGTCATCAGATGAGAAGGTGGTGGTCTTTGTTGGTCACAATGTTGGCTTTGACTGGAGCTTTGTGAGCAAGGCCATAGAACGAATGGGGGAGCCCATTCCGGATGTGTTGCGACTATGTACGTGTAGACTGTCGCGCAGGCTCAGTGTTGGTCTGCCGAAACACAACCTTGGCGCAGTGGCGGATTTCTATGGGTGCAGCATTGCTGCTCGACATCGCGCCATGGGCGATACTGAGGCAACGGCAAAGGTCTTGTTGAAATTGATCGAGAGGGCAAGGGGCGAGCACGACGCACTAACACTTGGCGATCTGATCGCATTGCAACATGCACCAAAGTCAACCACATCTTCGAAGTCGACATCAAAGGTTAAACAACTTCTTGCACCCCGACTCAACGAACTGCCGGATGAACCCGGCGTGTATTACTTCCTGAACACCAAGAAGACGGTGCTGTATGTTGGGAAGGCAAAGTCTCTACGAAATCGCGTGAATACCTACTTCCACGATGGCCCGCTACATGGCACGTCGGTGCGGAAAATGGTGCGTTACATACGTCACGTTGAATGGGAGACTACGGGCACAGAGCTTGGAGCGATGTTGTTGGAGTCGAGGGAGATTAAGACCAAACACCCGTTGCACAACCGCGCGGGATTGGAATACCATCCTCCCGCCTTTTTGAAGATCACAGACGAGGCATTCCCACGTGTTGAGCTTGTGCAGAGCATTGATGATGATGGCGCTGAATATTTTGGTCCATTCCGTAACCGTCGGATGGCCGAACGGATCAGCGAAATGGTGATCCGCGAACACAATCTCCGCACATGTAGTGGCGAGCTCTTTCCGGATGCAGATGTGCGACCGTGTTTTGACTATCACATTAAGAAGTGTTTTGGTCCGTGTGCGTTGCATCAGACCATTGATGATTATCGCGACAGTGTTGAACGTGCTCGTCGGTTCCTGATGAATGTGGAGTCGGGCGCAATCGCCAAACTTGCTTCGCAAATGGAGGACGCAGCATCAACGCTCGACTACGAACGTGCCGCCATGCTTCGCGATGGCATTCGTGAGATTGAGCGTGTAACGCTGCATGGTAGCGATAAGCCCCTTGCTGTTACGGACACGAATGTGGTGATCATTGTGCCAACGAGTGACCGGTATTCAACCGTAGAGGTCTATGCACTGCGTGCCGGACGTCTTGCGTATCAGCGCGTGATCGGTACTGGTGCGGACAGACGTCCGCTTTTTGAAGCGATCCGCACAGTCTTCCTCAGTGATGCCCCGCAAGGGGCTTTTAACGACCGAGAACTCGACGAACTGCGTATCATTACGTCCTGGCTATATCAACGTCGAGAACGTGCATCAACAATTGTTGTTCGTGATGTAGAGTCCATCGAAGTTGATCTCGACCACGCATTGGGGATGTATCGGAAACGTTCCGAACCAGCAGCTAACATTGTGAGTGAATACTCGCAGATCCCGGACCATGATGACTACGGTGTTTGACGATCTCTTCTCTGATGAATACGCCGTGATTGATGTGCGATCTCCGGCTGAATATGCTGCCGGACACGTTCCCGGTGCTATCAACATCGCCATCTTCAACGATGAAGAACGCGCCCGTGTTGGAACCGCCTATGTCCAGAACGGTAGAGAGCCAGCCATTGATATTGGCCTCAAGATCGTAGGCCCAAAGCTTGCGGACTTCGTTGCAGAGGCTCGAGCGTTAGGAAAGCCCCTTATCGTCTATTGTTGGAGAGGGGGCATGCGCAGTTCGTCCATGGGTTGGCTATTCACTACGGCCGGACTGAACGTGCGTGTTGTTCCGCGCGGCTACAAGGGCTTCCGGGCATGGGGCTTGGCGATCATTTCCCGTCCATGGAAGCTACATGTAGTGGGTGGCAGAACAGGGTCGGGCAAGACCCACCATCTCCATCAATTGATGGTAAGGGGCGAGCAGATCCTCGACCTCGAAGGTCTCGCAAATCACAAAGGCTCCTCGTTTGGCGCTCTCGGCGAACTACCGCAGCCCACTACGGAACACTTCATGAATCTGATGTGTCGAGATCTGCACCGCCTATCCGCCGAGCATACCTTGTGGGTTGAAGACGAGAGCCAGAACATCGGAACTGTGGTGATCCCCGATGTATTCTACAACGCAATGCAGCAGGCACCGATAGACGTTCTGGATGTGCCTCGAGAGCAGCGAGTTATCAATCTGGTAGAGGACTATGGCAGTGCCACCCCGGAAGGACTCATTGCCGCCTTTGAACGCATCCGACGGAAACTTGGCGGTGAACGCTGCAACCAAGCCATAGGCGCAGTTAGCGCTGGAGACCTGGCCACGGCCGCAGAGATTGCCTTGGAGTATTATGATCGGACGTATGATTATTGTTTGAAACAGCGAACAGAGAACAGCGAACAGAGAACAGAGAACAGCGAATAGCGAATAGCGAATAGCCCCATAGGGGCTAAAGTTACCTAGCCCATGACGCAGTCATGGGGGTGAGAGTAATATTGAAATAGTGTCGCGCCATGTCTGATAATCAAGGTGTTCGAACGTAAAATAACCTTGATAATGTGATATATTGAGTTAAGATTTCAAGGTTATTTGAATATGATCCAACGTAGTTTAAAAATCGAAGAGGTATCGAGGGCACTAACACGCTCACGTGTAGTGCTGCTGACAGGGCCTCGGCAAAGTGGTAAGACAACAATTGCTCGTCAGTTTGTGTCGCCGGCATCGGTGAACTATCTCGATTGCGAGAACCCACTCGACCTTTTCAGATTGGAATCGGCGATGACCACCCTCGGTGAACTCAGGGGGGTAGTGGTGATCGACGAGATCCAACGCAGGCCGGAATTGTTTCCGGTTCTCCGTGTATTGGCCGATCGATCAGAGACGCCAGCTACTTTTCTAATCCTCGGTAGTACTTCGGGCAAGATCTCCGGTCAGGCTTCGGAGAGTTTGGCCGGTCGTATAGAATCGATCACTCTTGATGGATTTCGTATCAATGAGATTGAAGACAAGGGTGTGTCTTCGCTATGGCAACGCGGTGGATTCCCGTTGTCGTTTCTCGCAGCTAGTGATGAGGATAGTGACGCTTGGAGACGCAGTTTCATCCTAACGTTCCTTGAGCGCGACCTCTCGACGTGGGGGATACAAGTGCCAACGTCTGCGATGTTCCGATTCTGGTCGATGTTAACGCACTATCATGGCCAGACCTGGAAAGCAACAGAACCGGCACGGGCACTGAACGTTTCCGAACGCCATGTTAGGGAGTACCTTGATGTCCTAACAGATACGTTCATGGTTCGCCAGTTACAACCATATCATGCCAACATTGCCAAGCGTCAGATCAAGGCACCAAAGATCTACCTTCGTGATAGTGGGATCCTGCACCACTTCCTCAACATCCGGACACTTCGTGATCTATATGCTCATCCACGCATGGGAGCTTCATGGGAAGGTTTTGTCATCGAAAATGTACTCTCACGTGTGGAGCACAGTGCGGCTTGGTTTTGGGGAACGCATGCCGGAGCCGAGATCGATCTTGTGTTGCATACAAAAGGTACTCTGATCGGTGTTGAAGTGAAGAGACTCGACGCTCCACGTCTAACACCGTCTATGAAAACGGCTCTTACTGACCTCGAGCTCGAGCGCATCATTGTTCTCTATCCAGGGAGCATTCCATACTCACTACAAGACAATGTACATGTGGTCCCTCTTCTCGATTTTTGTACTGACCCCACTCCCTATCTCCCATGAACTATCGTCTCACACAATACTCCCACGGTGCGGGTTGCGGTTGCAAGATCTCGCCGGCCGTGCTCGACACGATTTTAAGCACCGAGCTCATCGCGCAGTTCGATCCGCGTTTGCTCGTTGGCAATGATTCGCGTGATGATGCAGCTGTCTATGACCTAGGCGATGGAACTGCAGTGGTAAGCACCACGGATTTCTTCATGCCGATCGTTGATGATCCTGTTGACTTTGGTCGCATCGCAAGTGTGAACGCGATCAGCGACATTTATGCCATGGGAGGCACACCTCTCATGGCTATTGCCGTGCTTGGATGGCCGATCAATACGGTGCCCATCGAAGCAGCACGCCTTGTGCTTGATGGGGCGCGTCAGGCATGTATGGAGGCTGGTATCATACTCGCAGGCGGACATAGCATTGATAGTCCGGAGCCGATTTTTGGTCTTGCTGTAACCGGCAGAGTGAACATCGCAAACCTCAAGACCAACACCGGTGCAGAAGAAGGTGATGTGCTGTTTCTCACGAAGCCCCTTGGCATCGGCATTCTTACAACGGCACAGAAGAAGGGCATTCTCAAAGAAGAGCATGCCACTCTCGCTCGTGATGTGATGGTGAAACTCAACAAGGCCGGAGAGACCTTTGCCACCTTGCCATATATACATGCAATGACAGACGTCACAGGTTTTGGCCTTATGGGTCACCTCTGTGAATTATGTGAGGGGGCTGACCTCTCCGCCGAGATCGAGTATGCCAATGTGCCTGTCATTGACCGTGCAGTGATACTGGACTACCTTAGCCAGAAGTCGTTCCCGGGTGGTACTACACGCAACATTGAATCCTATGGCCACAAACTCGCACCGCTCGATGAGGAGCAGAGGTATATACTCTGCGACCCTCAAACGAGCGGTGGTTTGTTAGTAAGTGTAGATCCGTCACACGTGAACGATTTCCTCGAAGTATCGAGATCTCTTGATCTAGGAGATCTGAAGCCGATCGGGGTGATGGTGAAGCGTGGTGTCTATCGTGTAACGGTGAATGATGTTGTGTAGGTTGCCTTGCCTCGCGCGATGATCCAGTACGTACCGGCTGCAAGTGTCTTGGCGTCTACTCGCATTGTTGTTGCATCTGGTGAAACATCTACGTGTGCGATGGTTGCTCCCAAGATATCAACAACGGCAAGAGTGTTCATGTGAAGTTCAGCGGGCCATTGAACAACCACAACATCTGATGTGGGGTTTGGCGTAACAAGTAATGGACTCTGAGAACGAGCTTCTTCAACAGATGTTATTGGCTTTGAGAATCTATATGTCTGACCCGGCTCCGGCGTTCTCTCCGCGCTTAGCACAAATGATGCAAGCGGCGTTGACGTGCGAGTGTTGACCTTTGACCATCCCTGCACGCCCCCTACCAAGAATTGAACACGGTGGAAGTCGAGATTATCCTTACCACGAATTCCGATGTTGGCTTCCATCGGAGACTCCTTGGGAACCTCCATTGGCCCGTACACGAAGTCGATAGTGCCCGTTGTTTCATGAAGGTGCAGTTGGAAATTCATTACTCCATCGTAGTACAACGCAGTGTCATAGAGCTCTTGTCCAAGGTTCCTCCACTCGATCACAAATGTTCGCTCCGGAGCTGTGCCCCGTGTCTCTACAAGAACAGCCCCCTGAACTGAATCATACCGTGGGTAGGCATAGGATGATAGGGGGCAAAGGATCATATCGGCCCGTGGTGTGGAGTTTACCTCCACATCGTATGGGGCGTTTAGGCCGGCTGTGACCTTGCCACTCGGTGAGACCCATAGTGAATCGATCGTGCCGCCACCGAACGTGAAGGGAATGGGCACAGAGATTCGTTCGGCAATAGTTGAACCAGAGTCGATGATCACGGCGCCGCCTGTGATCGGCGTCCACGTTGAGGCAAAGGAGCTGAACGTATATGGACGTGCAGTAAGTGGGAAGGAGCGGTTGCGTTTGACCACGCCGTCCATCATCGGGATCGAATACAGGAACGGGTCGGCGGATGCCTGCACAAATTGTGTTGTATCGAGATCGGGAACGATGGTGAAGTATCTCGATGCGGAGAGACCGGTCTTATAGAATGCAGAACCCGGACCACTCGTAACAGCGCTCACCAATACGCGCGAGTTGTAATCAAGAAGTCGCCCTGGTTCGTTCGGCGAGAGGGAGCGAACGCCCTGTTCATCTTCGAACAAGGAGAGTGCCGCCACCTGCATCAAGGTGGATGGGGTTGAAGGCTTTGTGACCTTCATACGAATGGTGTCTGCCGGACGGTCGGCAGGGATGGTGAACGTTAGCTGCTCGGGTTCGAACTTCCGTCCAACAGCAAATGGGAGGAGTGTGTATTGACCAGGCGGAAGGCTCTGCGTAAGCGGCAACCGATCGATCACAAACTTCGTTAGGTCGAGCGACACGTAGAACCCCGGCAGGTCCTCGTTCACCAGGATGAACTTGAGGGCTGTCGTTGTGGAGTCCACATCCAGGTCGAACGTTACCGGCTGTGCGTTTGAAACGAGCACTTCAACTTCCGTGAGTGGTTCGCTGATGCTTATGTGGTAGGCATTGACTAGCGTGAGCCACGACGAAGGGACAACCATGTAGTTGCCGGGAACGATGACGTCCATGAGCCCGTTCCCTAGCCCATCAAATTGGAATCGTCCGTCCGCATCCGTTATCGATGTTCGGTTGCCAACAGGTTCGGGTTGCCGCATCATCATGTCTTCGTTGCTACCTGCGATCTCGAGTGTAACACCGGAGATCGGCTGCCTCGTAGTTGCATGAAGGAGCCTGCCGCGCAGGACGTTGGTCATTGGAACAGACCGAGCTCCAACACACGAAGAGGCTTCAATGTTTGAACGCAGTACTACCTTGTGTCGAGGATGAAAGAACAGCGTAGGTGTCCCGGTCTGGTGGCAATACGACATGATAGTTCCCACCGCTGGGTGTGTCTCGTCCCACGAGACGCATTGGCCGTCCTCAGACGCAATGCAGGAATCCAGTGGTCCGCCTGGCCAGAGGCAGCTCTGTGTATGAAGCCCGCCGCAAACGTGGCCTATCTCGTGTGTAACCACCATGGCATCCCACGAATACGTTGGGAATTCCTTCACCTGACCATCAAGGTCGCATACGGCAAATGAACCGCTCGGTGTACAGAGTCCGCCGATGCTGCCGGCAATGCCGCCTGCCGGACCTCGCATCGTCAGGAGTACTGCGATATCGCGCTTCACGGTATCCATGTTCGCACGGTAGTAGGCTTTGAATGGATCGATCAGACTGAACACCATCGCCTGGTCTGAATAGGGATCATTCGCAACGGACCAGACGCGTACATATGACAGCACCAACTTCGTTTGCAGATCTCTCTCATAGACCTGGGAGGCAACGGAGAACAGCTGAGCGATGTACGCAGTGGCAGTCTCAACGTTGCTGTTCATTCCTGTAAAGACCTGGTAGTCAGCTTCAACAGCAACTTCCAATACCAACGTGTCATTGGCTTGAACGCGCTCCATTGACTTCCCAATGGATTCATTCATTGCTTCAAGGACGCGGGTCGGTACATCGAGGTCTGAAGTATGGCAGAATTGCTTTGATGTGGCATCTCTTGAATTGACAGTAGCCACAACGAACGTCTCACGTTCTGTGCGACTCGGTCCTATCATGGTTCGCCGACCCTTTGCATCGATAACACCAGTCACAGTATTTGGAGTTACAACCAGACTCACAAGCGAAAGGGGCTGTCCGGGAAGTGAACCACGATATACAGCGATGTTGCGTGTTGAGAACCGCTCAGACCCACGAGCAGTGACAACAACAACCGGAGATGTAAGCGGTAGAACATCATGTCTGTACAGCGTGATCGTCTCGTCCTTGCCATCCACAGGCAATGAAACTGTGAGCTCCGCATCACGGTTCACAGCGATCGAGTTCATTAACTCGCGATCGACATTCACTGTTGCCCCCTGCACCAGCTCTGAACGCTTTGATGCAAGCTTTTGCCCAGCCGTGATTAGCGTCCGCGCGTCTCGCGCTTGAATGACTGAAGTGCATGCCAAAACAAAGCACATCACAGCCATCGTTGTGATTCGACTCATCTTTACCCCCATTAAAGATTAGCACACTAGCACTCTAACAATCTAGCACACCAGCACATTAGCACATTAGCACATTAGCACATTAGCACACTAGCACATTAGCATGCTACTCCACCCAATCCGCCATAAACACATTCGTGTCACGTGTGCCGTTGTTGTTTCGGTTGCTCGACCATACAAGGTGCTTCCCGTCGGGCGAGAACATTGGAAATGCGTTGAAAATGCTTTCGGTTGTGATCTGTTCCAGGCCTGTTCCGTCGAGATTGATCATGTAGAGCTGGAAATCGTAGCCGCGTTGTGATGCGTGGTTCGAGGAGAACAGGATCTTCTTCTGTGAGGGATGAAAGTAGGGGGCCCAGTTCGCCTTGCCAAGCTTTGTGATCTGGCGCACGTTTGATCCGTCAACGTTGCAGACAAAGATTTCCATATTTGTTGGAGCTACGAGACCTTGTGAGAGGAGCTCCTTATACTCGCTCTTCTCCTCGTCTGATGTAGGACGAGATGCGCGATACACGAGTTGTTTGCCATCCGGTGAAAAGAACGCGCCGCCATCGTATCCTAACTCATCTGTTATCTGACGAACATTGCTTCCGTCGATGTCCATCGTGTAGAGCTCGAGGTCCCCGCTGCGGTCTGACGTAAACACGATCTTGTCGCCCTGAGGAGAGACAGTGGCCTCGGCATCATAGCCGGCACGATCAGTAAGCTTTGTTATCACCTTGCCATCGGCATTGGCTACAAAGATGTCGTACGTTGGAAGCACCTGCCAGAGATACTTGCGATCGGCGCGTGGTGCCGGTTCCGGCGGACACGCATCACCTGACTCATGCGTACTCGCGTAGAGAATGTCCGAACCATTGGGCATGAAATACGAACACGTGGTACGCCCCTTACCAGTACTGATCAGGGGTGCGACGTAGGTAGAGTCACCGGCGGCCTTGGCTGTCTCCATCATGTGGATCTGATCGCACGCATGACCCCATTTCTTGTAGTTGGATTGAAAGGCGAGCTTGGTTCCGTCCGGGCTCCAATACGCCTCTGCATTATCGCCGCCAAATGTGAGTTGACGGATGTTTGTAAGGTGACGTTCAGATGGTTGTGCAGTGACAACGGACGTGGCACAGAGAACGAGTGCAAGTGTGCGGATGATCATAGTCGGAAGGAAATGCCAAAGAGAAGTGAGATCGACTGGAGGTCTTCGCCAAACATCTTTGAATAACGAAGGCTTCCCATTGCTGTCCAGCGCTCGGAGATTGAATAGCCAAGTCCGGCTGTGCCGGCAAGAGTGAAATATGCTTCGTTGTTGATCTCTTCGCTTGGTCGGTTCTTTCCGATGTTCACAGTAATGAACGTAGCACCTCCATGAACGATCACGTATGGATGGAGCACGTCGTCTCCAAAAACCCATCCGATACCACCAAGCAATGGAGTGGCATTCATCGAATATTCTGAGAGGTCCACGGGTGTTGAGTCCGTTGGAGCTTCACTCCCAAGTTGATACCATGAATTGCCAACGGTAACAACAGCGATCGATCTGTCGGAGATAAACTTCCAGAAATTGAAGTTCACGCCCCATGCAGTGCCAAGGTCTAGCCCCTTAGAAATATCTCCAAACGGAAAAATCAATCCTCCATCGAGAGATATGCGATCTTTTCGTGCAGCTGATCTGTACGTATAGGTGTCGTCTTGTGCCACTGCATTAACGGCACCGATCACAAGCAGAACAAGAAAAAGCACAAGGAGGGGGCGTTTCATAGGCTTCGAAGCTACGAAGAGTCCGTATTTTTGTGGCCTATGACAATTCATGACCAGACAACTAAGCGTGGACTCGACATGTTGCGAGACCCACGATACAACAAAGGCACGGCATTTACCCGTGAGGAGCGCGAAAAATACGGTCTGATGGGGCTCCTCCCCGACATGGTCTCTCCGTTGGACATGCAGATCTTGCGTATTGAAGGCCATATCAAGTCGCTTACCGAGCCGATCGACAAGTACGTCTACCTCAGCGATCTTCAAGAGCGCAACGAAAGCCTTTTCTACCACATCCTGATGGGCAACCCCGAAGCGTACATGCCCGTGGTATACACGCCAACCGTTGGTCTGGCATGCCAGACGTTTGGGCGGATCTATCGCAGGCCTAAGGGACTCTTTATCAGTGCCCGTCACCGCGGGAGGATGGCTGAGGTTCTTCGCAATTGGCCAGAGTCTGATGTGCGATGGATCTGTGTAACAGACGGAGAACGGATCCTAGGCCTTGGCGACCTTGGCGCACAAGGCATGGGCATTCCAGTGGGGAAGCTGGCGCTCTATACGGCATGTGCCGGCGTGCCCCCTCACATGACCCTCCCGATCGTCCTTGATGTTGGAACGAATAACGAAGACCTCTTGAATGATCCGTTCTATATCGGGATGAGAGAGCGTAGACTCACCGGCGATGAATATGATTCATTCATCGAAGAGTTCGTTGCGGCTGTCCAGACTGTATTCCCGCAATGCAGTATTCAATGGGAAGACTTTGCAAATCACAATGCCGGACCCATTCTCGAACGATATCGTGATCATATATCATCCTTTAACGATGATATTCAAGGCACAGCAGCTGTTGGTGTAGCGGGTATCCTCTCTGCTCTTCGCATGAAGAACGAAGAGCTCAAAGACCAAGTCTTTATGTTCTTTGGCGCAGGTTCTGCAGGCACTGGGATCGCAGACCTCCTGTGTCGCGTGATGCACAAGGAAGGCATCCCATTGGCCGAAGCACGCAAAAAGTGTTGGCTTGTAGATAGTAAGGGGCTTGTTGTTGCCACACGCGAAGATCTCGCAGAAACCAAGCAGCCTTTCGCACATGAACACCAGCATGTTCACACGTTGGTAGAAGCAGTTCGATTGACAAAGGCAACAGCGCTCATTGGCACAAGCACCATTCCAAAGAGCTTTACGCAGGATGTTATTCAGCAGCTTGCCATTAATACCGATCGTCCGATCATCTTCCCATTCTCCAACCCAACCTCAAAGAGTGAATGCTCGGCCGAAGAAGCCTACACCTGGACGAATGGTAAGGCCATCTTTGCCAGCGGAAGCCCCTTTGCCCCTGTTGTTCTTAACGGACACACACACTACCCGGGGCAAGGCAACAATGTCTACATATTCCCCGGCGTTGGCCTTGCCGTGTATGCTACACAGGCATCTGCCATCCCCGACAGAGCATTTGCTGTTGCCGCCCGTGCATTAGCCGGCATGGTAACCGCAGAACAGTTCGAAAAGGGGCTCATCTACCCACCAATGGCAAACATCCGCCAAGCCGCCATCGTTGTAGCAAACGCCGTTACCCGCTTCTTCTTCGACGAAGGCCTCGCGCGCGTAGAACGCCCAAGTGATATCTCAGCATTCGTTGATGCCGCCGTGTGGGTGCCGGAGTATTGAGTTAGAGTGTTAGAGTGCTAGAGTGCTAGATTGTTAGATTGTTAGATTGTTAGAACATTCTAGCACTCTAGCACTCTAGCACTCTAGCAATCTAACGCAG
>DATGWS010000001.1:0-18002 GCA_035299365.1 Candidatus Didemnitutus sp. | reverse complement strand
CGGTATCAGGTAGCTGCACTCTATCGCAGAATGGGCGTAGTGGACAGTGCTCAGTACCATCTTGGCATTCTTGCACAACGGTCGGACAAACCGCAATTCGCCTCCAATGCATTGTATGAACTGGGCACGATCGATCTTCGTGAAAAACGATTTGACGAAGCTATCGTTCATTACGAACGTGTTCGTCAGGAATATGCCGGATACGAAGATTGGTACACGCTCAGCCTTCTTGCACTTGGTGAATGTTACGAAGCTCTTAAGCGATTTGATGAAGCAAGAGACGTCTATGAAGCCGTGATGCGACTGCGTCCGGATGATGATTATGGTAAGACTGCTGATGCTCGCATCAAGAGACTCAAGAAGGTGCGCAGATGAAGTCTCTGCTCATCATTGCCGTTTGTGTTCTTTGTTCGGTTGTAGTGCCCGCACAACAGCAGCCACCAGCACAACCGCCAAACGGTCCGTTGGAGCTCCCGGAATTCCTCGTAACCGGAAAGGAACTGATCAACGTTGGAGCTGGCGTGAAGAGTGCGCCACAGCGTCCACCACTGCTTTCGGCTACTCGTTTGGATTCCTTGAACCCAACAGAAAAGCAACCGATCCCGTCGTTGCCGGCACGCCCCTTACCACAGTACAGACGGACAACGATGGTGTGGCCAGGCTATCTTCAGGCCGAAATCGGGAACTATATCACACCGAATGTTCTTGCCGGGTATTCGTTTGTGGCAGGGGGCTATCGACTAGATCTGGCGGCTGATATCCAAGCGAGTGATGGGTGGTCAGAGAACACCGAATATCTCAATACGGGTGTGAAACTCGTGAGTACCTATGTGGCTCCTGAGAAATTCGTGTTCTTTGGAGGCAGCACCACGCAGGCAGATGTTGCTTTACGACATCGTTCGTATAAACTCTTCGCAGTACCCGATGCGCCGGAAAGAAGTCATACAACATTAGCGCTGGGTGTTGACGTGGATGGTCGGTTCGAAGACGTCCGATATCGCGCACAGGCATCATGGTCTCATCAATCGCTTTCCACAAGTTCGATGCGCGATGTTTCCGATAACGTGTTTCGCGGTACCTTACGTGCTGAACAACAATGGAAGAGTGCAGATGTTGGTTTGATGATGGATATGCGGTTGCAGACGTATGCGGAGAATGCCTATCCGTACGTTGAGGCTGGTGCTTATGGACGGTGGGTTGCAAAGGCGCTGCGCATTGCTGGCGGAGCAGGTGTACAATGGGCAACGTCTACTACCGGCGTTGATAGGTTTGGGCTGGGCTTGGGCGGTCAGGCCGATATCTTCCTTGGACCAGATCTTACCATCACGGCAGCTGTCCGCAGCGGTATGCGCTCGGTAACGTTTCGCGATCTGATGATGCAGAATCCGTATATCGATGATTCCGTTAGCCTCGACGCGGCCTATGACATTGTAGACCTGCGCGGTACCATCACCTTCCACCCATCAGTGCGCACAACGATTAGTGCCGGTGTGAGAATGAGGCAGACTGATCGAGAACCGGTTTGGGTTAGGGGGCGTGCCGGTGTCTTCACGGTTGACTACAGAACTGTCAGCCTAGTAGAGATCAATGCCGACGCGCGGTTCGCCATCACACCACGAGATATTGTTGTGGCAGATGTGCGCATGACGAACGCTTCCGTAGCCCAGGCATCAGCACAGCCATATGTACCGTCACTTCGTGCTTCTGCTGACTATGAACGTCAATGGTTCACGGAATTCCGCACCGGATTTGGCATGGTCTATGTTGGGCAACGTTGGGCAGACGTAGCCAATACGGTAACACTCAGCGGATATGCTGACCTCAGAGTGATGGCCTCGTATTCGCTTTCTACGTCGTTCGATCTCAACGCCCGTGCTGAGAATCTCCTTGGCAGCACCGTGATCCTCTGGGAAGGCTATCGCGAACGGGGTATTTTTGTCACTGTTGGATGTACCTGGAAGTTCTGATCATGGAACCAAAAGATCCTACGTGGGACGATACGGGCTTTGGGCCCGATGAAGACGGGTTTATGGAATCCGGGAAGAACTCGGAGTTGAATTCCGAGAACGAAGGTATTCCGGAATCTGCTTCTGACGCGGCCACAGAAACATCTGCTGAGCGCAGAAGGGTAGATGCACTTCCACCAATGCCTCCAATGCCAGAGGCACATCAGAAAAAGAACCGCACTGCCGTATTCTGGTTCGGAATAGCCGCAGGGTTTGTCTTAATAGTGGCACTCATTGGTGGAGGATATTACTTCCTCAGTAGGCCATCAATGGAGGAGCAGGCATTTATCGCTCCTGAGGTGGTACCAAGCGAACCAGTGCCTCCTGCTCTAGACACGGCAACAGTAGCGCTGGATAGTGTTCCGGCCCCAGAACCGTTGTTTGCTGATGCCGAACCGCCAGCCAAGGGTGACGATGTGCCTTCGGTTGAACCTCGTAGCAAGGCAGAGGAGCGAACCATGCCGCGGCCTAGGCGAACAGCGCCTTCTGAGCCCTTGGAAGCGCCCCTGCCTAAACCGGTTCGATCTGTGCCAAAGATCGCAACAACACCTGCTACGTCAAATGTGGGAGCTATGTGGGTTGTTCAAGTTTTCTCCAGTCCTTCACGTGACGATGCAGATGAATGGTTGCAGACGCTTCGTGAAAAGCGTGTTCAGGACGGGTACATCGTGGAGCAACAACTCCGTGGACAACCCTGGTACCGTGTACGTTTTGGTCAGTTCAGTACTCGAGAAGATGCAGAGGCAGCTGCTGTGAATCTCGGTTTCCGTCAACCTTGGATCGCCCGCATTCGATGAGTCGATACCACGATAGTCCATTAGTCCAGATCCGATTCGAGTGGAATCCGAATGCGGTGAGAGGATTTATCGTGGCAATGATCCTTCTTGCGATCATTCTCTTGGTCTCCATGTGTACGAGTTATTCGCCCCCTGAATCCTATACCGTGAAGACAACTGTGCCACTGACGCTTGTCATCCTCGGTGATGGAGATGGTACTGGCGTACGTAGTGGTAATCTTTCCCGAGAAGGAGCGTCACAGAGAGGAAAGGAGACGCAGAATCCGCTACAGGACGCTCAGCGCTCAGCCTCATCAAATGGAAATACGCAGGTTGCTGATCCCAATCAGTCAGCCCGACTTATTGCAACAAGAGACGTTGGCAGGGACGGTAAGCCACATGATGGTGACGCATCGGACAGAACGGTTGGTAACAAGGATGGCAAGGATGATGGAACTGGCTTGGGGTGGGTAGGAAGCGGTCCGGGCAAGGGGCTCGGATATGGTGATATCGATTGGGGTGGTGGCGGTAACCGAACCGTGGTGAGCAAGGTTCTTCCCAACTTCCCGGCTGGCACCCTAAACACAGAAGTAAAACTTCGGTTCAGAGTTTTAGCTGATGGCACGGTTAGCCTTGTGTGGCCCGTTCGCCGAGGTGGAAACCCAAAGGTCGATCAAGAAGCCATGAGGGTTCTCAAGCAATGGCGTTTTAATAAGCTTTCAACCGGAGTTGAGATGGAAGGAACCATCACCTTCGTTTTCAAGAATTCATGATCAACGATCTTGCTCTTCTATACACGGGGCTCCATCCGGTGGCTAAAGTTGCCGTGGTGGTGCTGGTTATACTTCTATTTCTGGCGATCCTCAAGCGTCTTTTAAAGCTCGGGATTTTGGTCGCCATCCTCCTCATTCTCATCTTTGTGCTTCGCGCCGTGATCAACGATCTCGGGTAACACCGTTCGGCACCTCATTCACACTGAACAGCATCAATGTCCTATCGCATCGCCGTCATTGGAACCGGGTATGTTGGTCTTGTCACAGGCACGTGCCTTGCGGATGTGGGCAACACAGTACTCTGCATCGACGTAGATCCGATAAAGGTGGAACGCCTGAGTAAGGGCGACATACCGATCTACGAACCGGGCTTGGATCTTGTCCTTGAGAGAAATATTCGCGAACAACGTATTACGTTCTCGCTCGATCTTACAGAGGCTATTAGAACATGCGAGATCTTGATGTTCTGTCTTCCAACACCTCCGGGCAAGGATGGAGAAGCAGATCTCGCAATGGTGATGTCTACTGCTCACACTGTTGCAGAGCTACTCAACGTTCTTAACATCACAGAGCCCCGTATTGTGATCAACAAGAGCACGGTACCGGTCGGCACCACGGCTCGTGTTGCTTCGATCTTTGCGGACGTTGCTCCTGATCGCAGGGTTGATGTTGTGAGTAATCCGGAATTCCTTCGAGAAGGATTTGCCGTTGATGATTTCATGAAACCGGATCGCGTAGTCGTTGGAACATCAAGCATTTATGCAGCCGAGATTATGAAGGATCTCTACGAGCCATTCGTACGTGGTGGCGCGCCGATCCTGATCTTCGACGAAAAAAGTGCGGAGGTAACGAAGTATGCAGCCAACGCCTTCCTCGCTGTGAAGATCTCCTTCATGAACGATCTTTCTGAGTATTGCGAACATGTTGGCGCTGATATCGAAAAGATTCGACTAGGTATCGGAACGGATGGACGGATCGGAAAGCGATTCCTCTTTTCGGGTATCGGATATGGGGGGAGTTGCTTCCCAAAAGATGTGAAAGCGATCATCCATGCAGCCAATGAAGCCGGATCGCCCCTTGAAATCGTTGAAGCCACAAAACATGTGAACGACCGTCAGGTTCGCCGTTTCATCGATAGAATCATGCTGAGATTCGACAACAACGTCTCTGGACGGACATTTGGTATATGGGGCTTATCATTTAAGCCCAATACGGATGATGTACGCGAGGCTCCGGCCTTTGTCATCATCGAAGCCCTGATAGAGGCAGGAGCAACCATCAAGGCCTATGACCCGGAAGCGCGGGAATCAGCACAACGAGTCCTAGGTGACAAGGTGGTGTACGCTTCATCGCCGTATGATGCAATCGATTGTGCTGATGCACTGATTATTGCGACGGAATGGAACGAATTCCGTAAGCCGGACGTGAAGCGGATGAAAGATCTGCTCATCCGTCCGCTCATTTTTGATGGACGGAATATCTATCAACTTGATGATATGGCTGCCGATGGTTTCGAATATCACTCTGTAGGACGTGCATCTGTTCCTCCGGTCTTGCCGGTGGATCTAGACGACTAACGCCGTTTTACCGTTCGTCCAGTGATTGTGCGAAATGCACGATGCTGCTTGCGCGCCATCCACCAGCGTTTGATCTTCAAATAGAAGAGTCGGAGAAGCACCGCCAGAGATAACTTCTGACTGAAACTTCCTACGTCCAACATATTGCGCAGCTGCATCCTCTCTAGGTCACTTATTGAGAGGTCATCCGAACTTCCCGTTGGTTTATTCAGGATAGAATCGAGTGTCTGTTCTAATTCCTTTGCTGCCTTTTCAAACCGAGAAGCGTCGATCTTGTTGTACTTCATCAACAGGATCAAGTGGTCGTAGAGGACAGCAGCTCGTTTGATATCCTCAACCTGATGTTCTTCTCGCAATGCCTCTAAGAGCGACTCTGCAAGTACTTCAAGTTCTGCAACCTTATCCTCAGGCAACGAAAACATTTCTTCCGGCGCTATGTCGTCCACATTCACGTACACAGCACTGAGGTTCTGGATTTCTAATCCATAGTGTTCTGATACAAATGCGCCAAGACGGTCTGTAAGATTATCGATCTGGCGTTGTAAGAGGCCTAGCTGTGATCGGAGAGCTTCTTGACGCAGATGACCGGAAGCAGTAGAGACCTGTAGCTCGATATCACGCTTTTGCTTCATTAGCTCCCGAAGTCTCACCGCATCATCGTTTGAGGACTGAAACACCTGATCCTCGATCACTTTTGCATCAACGTGCATTCGGGCGTTACCGATCTTAACGGTGTTCACCGTAATGTGTTCTCCCATCTGCTCCTTGAGCCTCTCAAGATCAATATGTGCCACGCCGTCGGTAACCACCAGAATCTGCGACTGGCTCAACTGGCTCTCATGGGAGATGTCGTCGATCGCTGTTTGTAGAGCCTTCTGGAGTACGGTCCCATTCCCAATGGCATTGATATGCATCACGTCGGAGATCAGCCTGTCATACGACGGTACGTCGCGTGCTGTCCTCAGCTCGCCTACGGTGAGGTCAAAGGTTCGAAAGAAGATCGTACCCAGGTCGCGCTGATTTTGCTGGAGGAATAGGTAGACAATGGCCTTGGCAAGATGAATGCGGTAATGTTGCCGCATCGAGCTTGAGGTATCAAAAAGTATGTAGACCTTTTGTTTGCGATCGTCCGGTGCAAAGCGATCGCTTTCTGTTTGATAGCGAAAGTTGCGTGGAGAACGTGGACGGGGCATCCACAATGACCGTTCAGCGAGACGTCGAAGAAACACGATCTCAGGAAGAAGGTGTTGGGCAGGGTAGATGTATCGGACCTCCGTAACACTCCGAATGAGGTCTGCCTCGTATTCCTTTGCTTCTGGGACGTTTGGAATGAGGATCTGATCTAGGTTGTTGTCTGTTGCAGAGGGATCGTTGAGCTCAAGGATAGGAGCCAAGGCCCGAGCAATGGCATGGGTCTTATCCTCTAGGATCCGTGCGATCTCATAGATGATTGTGAATTCATCCGGCAGATGATCTTCTACTGTATCGAAAAAGCCGTACTGCTCCATGTTGGAGAAGAACGACGAGGTTTCGATGGTTGAGCGAGACATCTATGAGGACCCTAGGCGTTGGAGCTCTCGCTCAACAATGATCATTGTTTGCTGAAGAGTCTTTTCAACAGAGTTCTTCAACTCGCGCACTTCGTCACAAACAGGTACAAAGTCCACGAGGAACTGTTCGAGAAGTTTTCTGTTCTGTTCGTGCGGCTGTTCGCTGCCGAACTTCTCCTTCACCCATTCTAGGAAGGTCCGGCGAACAGGCGATTCAGCAAATCGCGAAAGGGGCTCCATCATGATCTTCGGATCGTCTTTGATCTCTCGAAGGAGATCGGTGAAGTCGAGAAGAATGGTCACTTGGTCGAATCCACGCGACGCCGTCAACGAATTCAGTACGGTTGTATATGCCTTTTTGAACAGAGCCATCTCTTCAGGCAAACCAACGGTTGAAAAGATGAAATAGAGCCTGCTTACATCATCATGAATGACATTGGTACGCCCCTTTAACAATGCAAGAGCTCGTAGGAGATCGAGCGATTTTGCTTGCGTTCGCGGGGAGATGTAGAAATCTGTTCCTTCGCCTCGCTTTGCGTGTTCGCTCAATTGTCGGTTGCGCAGAAACTCGAAATGGCGGATAACTATGTTCGTGAAATACAGCAATTCATTTGTGATCGCAATCTGAAAATCGTCACTGCGGCCGGTGATGATCCGATGCATGTGCTGGAGTCGTGTAAGCGGGATTCTCTTCTCTGGTACAGCCGGACGTCCGCCATGGACGAGATATCGTTGAGAGATCTGGTACTGAATAAAGGGGTCTTTATCAGGTAAGATCACGGCCTTGAAAAGGAACCTATCCAAGAGGGCTTCGGTTACCTCACTCACGCGCAGGTAATTGGTTGCAGCGATCACCGAATGAAGTGGTGATGCCACGTCTTGGAGGCCACGCAGAAGTCGGCGTTCGTTCAACAGCGATAAGAGCGCACGCAGCGTGAAGTCATTTGCATCGAAGATCTCATCGATGAAGCCAAAATCACTTTCAACAAGGGATCCCTTGGTGTTGTGGATGATCCGTCCGGCCTTGAGCTCTTCAAGATCGAGTCCACCAAAAAACGTGTCGGGCTGCTGTTCCTTACTTGCCTGAACGCGGAAAAGGCGAGCCCCCTCAAACATGCTGAAGATCTGTTCAGCAAGGAGGGACTTCCCAACGCCCGTCCGACTCTGGAGCAGGGCGTGCTCGGCCGTGAGGAGGGCACAGAAGGCCTGCTCGATCACTTCCTCCCTGTTGATTACTCTTTGTCCTATGAACCAAGCAGCATCCTTGAGCTCCTTGGCGATCTCCTCGATGGAGTGTATCACATCCGTACCGTGCTGCACCACATTCCTCCCAAAATGAACGTTCCACAATATACGCGACGTGCCAAGAGGTCGCACGAATTGCGCTACCTTTGCTGTGATGGATACCGATCGCCCCCTCCTTTCAGAGGCCTTGGAAAAGAAGATCGCCGGGTTGCCAACAAAGCCCGGTGTGTATCTGCATAAGGATGCAGAAGGACAGATCATCTATGTGGGCAAGGCCAAAAGTCTGCGGAACCGGGTTCGATCCTACTTTCAAGAGGGACGTCCGGTTGACGCAAAAACGAAGGCTCTTGTTCGCAAGATCATTGACCTCGATGTGATCGTTACCGATACGGAGGTTGAGGCACTGATCCTCGAGAATACGCTGATCAAGGAACACCGTCCGAAATACAACATTTTGCTAAAGGATGATAAGTCCTATCCGTACATCCGGATTACGAGGGAGGAGTACCCGCGTGTTTTCAAAACACGGAGGGTGGTACGTGACGGAAGTAAATATTTCGGACCGTATACAGACGGAACCTATCTCTACTCGCTCCTGAAAACGCTTCGGTCGATCTTCCCAATACGATCCTGTGAACTCGCTCTAACGGACGCAACAATCGCTGCCGGTAGGTGGAAAGTCTGTCTTGACTATCACATCAAGAAGTGCGACGGACCATGTGAAGGGTATATCGACCGAGAACGTTACAACGAGTATATCCGTCAGGCACAACAGGTACTAAATGGCAGAACCAAGGATCTCGAACGCCAACTCGAGGATCGCATGATGGTTCTTGCAGAAGAATTGCGATTCGAAGATGCTGCTGTTGTTAGGGGGCGCTTGGAACGTTTACGAGAATACACATCGAAACAGAAGGTGTTGGCAACAGACGATACAGACCGCGACGTATTCGCCTTGTCTCGAATCGAAAGCACCGCATGCACTGTGGTGTTTACTATACGGGATGGGAAGCTTGTTGGGAAGCGACATTTCTTTATTGGCGGCTCTCGAGACCGTTCCGATTCGGAGATCCTACGTACCACAATTGAGCGATGGTATCTTGAAGCTGAACACTTCCCGGACGAAGTACTTATGCAGACCGAGATCGAAGATGTTGATGTCCTGGCTGAATATCTCTGCGAACAACGAGGAAAGAACGTAGAGATTCTTGTTCCAAAGATTGGAGACAAACGTAAGCTCCTCTCTATGGCCGAGATGAATGCCGACGTTCTTCTTCGGGAATTGCTCATGCAGCAAGCGCAGAAGGACCAGTCAATGCCACGTGCTGTGCTCGCGCTTCAGCAGGACCTTCGCATGGAACGATTGCCTCGGCGCATAGAGTGTTTCGATAACTCTCACATGCAAGGGACAGACTATGTCTCTTCCATGGTTGTGTTTGTAGATGGCAAACCGAAAAAATCCGACTACCGTCATTTCAAACTTCGGACGGTAGAAGGCAATGATGACTTTGAAGCAATGAAGGAAGTGATCACCAGACGGTATAGCAGAGCCATAGAAGAGGGGACGGAAATGCCTGATCTTGTGATCATTGATGGTGGCAAAGGGCAGTTGTCTCACGCTATGGAGATCTTTGCATCGCTTGGTTTGGTTGGTAGATTCACCGTTGTTGGTCTTGCCAAACGATTAGAGGAGGTCTTTCTTCCCGGACAGTCTGTGCCCCTTTACCTAGCCAAAACATCAAGTAGTCTGCGACTCCTTCAACAAGCACGCGATGAGGCACACAGGTTCGCAATAACTTATCATCGAACATTGCGCGATAAACGTACACTGCAGACTGAACTCACCGAGATACCGGGTGTTGGTGAGGCATCTGCCAAAAAACTCTTGTCGATTATCGGCTCCGTGGATCGGGTTCGCGAGTCGTCGTTTGACGTACTATCTGAAGTGGTCGGGAAGACAATGGCAAAGAAGGTCTACGATCACTACCATGCAACGGAGAAGACGCCGTGACGCCGCTGATCCTCAAGCTCATAAACACTCTGGAAGAACAAGAACACGCAACATGGCATCCCTATTCTGTGCCGGGTGCCTGGGTAGGAGCGCATACACCTGTGACGTTTTCTTCCGGCGCCTCGTATCTCCTCCATCAACTTCGTAGGATAGATGCATTACGTCGCAAGAGAGACCAAAATCGTACGTGGACGTTGGACACAGCAGTGGCATATAATGCCATGGTGCGGCATGCTACTTCCTATGACCATGGTCCGGGCACAACACAAGACGGTTGGCGTTCTACCGGGACATTCCTCAAACTTCTTGCCTTGCTCCCGTATTTGAATTCGTTGGACGTAAACACGCTCGTCTTGCTCCCAATCACGGAGATCGGTACAGTTGGGAGAAAGGGGCTCCTCGGTTCTCCGTATGCCGTGAAACATCCTTTCCGTTTGGATCCGCAACTGTCAGAACCGTGTATCGACATGACGGTGGATGATCAGGCACGTGTGCTGATCGAAATCTGTCACCTCTTAGGGATGAAGGTTGTGGTAGAGACCGTGCTTCGTACAGTCAGTATCGACAGTGACTATGCTCCGATTCACCCGAACTGGTTCTATTGGGTTGATGAAGAGAAAGTAGGTTCGATCGACACATTCCGGTCACCATCGTTTTCACCGGCTGACCTCCGCACAATGCACGAAAAGGTGGAGGAGGGAGACTTTACACAACTTCCAGAACCGTCTACGGAATACCAGAAGTTGTTCGACCTCATGCCGTTTCGCGTTGTAAAGGACGAACATGGATGGAAGGGCATCGGTCCGCACGGAGCTGTGCTGCGAATTCCCGGAGCCTTTGCAGACTGGCCTCCTGATGATCCACAACCGGCATGGAGCGACGTAACGTATCTCCGTCTCCACGATCACCCGTCGTACCGGTACATGGCCTACAATACGATCCGGATGTTTGAACGAGACCTTGATCGTTCAGATTATCGACAAACGTCGCTGTGGAATACCATTGCCGGAATCATACCGCACTATATCCGCATGTTCGGTATCGATGGTGCACTTATCGATATGGGGCATGCATTACCTCGTGATCTACGGGCCAGGATTGTTTCAGAGAGCAGGGCACTGAAGCACGACTTCATCCTTTTTGAAGAGAATTTCCATCTCACCGAGGCCTCTCGCGCTACGGGCTACGATGCAGTGATTGGATATTTGCCATTTGACGCGCATGACCCACAGAAGCTTGCGCGATTCATCGATCGGATTGCGTATAACGACATACCTGTCAGATACTTCGCTACGCCGGAGTCTCATAACACACCTCGTGCTGCCGAACGTTTGCCCGAGAGGGCAGGAGCTGCCTTGTGGCTGTTTCTTCGATACCTCCCGAAGGGAGTGTCATTTCTTCATGCTGGTCTCGAACTCAATGAGACACGACCGGTGAATACCGGACTTGGATTTACACCTGCAGAGATCGAAGCACATCCAACATCTTCACTGTCCCTCTTCAATGATGTGCCACTTCCGTGGGATGTAGGTGTTGGGCATGCAGAGTGGCTCATAGAGAAGATTCGACAGTTTGGATCCATGGATGTCTTGAATGACCTCCATGATACTGATCGCATCCAGCGAGTGGAAGTTGATGATCAGGATGTGGTTGCCTACATCAGGCGAGGACGTGGGTCGCGTCGAGGAATCATGGTCATTGTGAACATCACCGCATTGGCGCGAACCATTCGTGTTGATCTCTTGCGCACGCCAGGTCTCGTCTTTGCTGCTCCTATGAAGGGTGTTCACGTCCGTGCCGGTGAGATCACAATCGACATTAACGGTACCGATGTTGTTGTTGTGCCTACGTTACACACGGTCACCAGCGCCTGACCCACGAGACCATCGGTATCAATGGCCACGATGAGGCTTGTGCACCACTTGCGGCGATCCCCGTTACCGTAAAGCCGAATTCAAATGCCTGCACATCATCGAAGTACCTGGCAGTAACAGTGATTGGCACAAACGTCATCGTGCGCATAAAGAACACTTCGCCGCAGACCTTCCAGTGATATCCAAGTCTTCGATCATACCCAACACCGAAGATCGTGGCGTCTGCATTGTACGAGCCTTCATATCCGGTTGTATGATACTTGAAGGCGTAGCCGAGGTAGGCGTTCAGCCTGCTATCATCATTGCCCCAGCCACCGGATGCCCACAGGGCATTGAACGTGATCTTCGATTCGAGTTTCTCAGATACGTCCTGATCGTAATAGCTTTGACCGAGTTGATAGCCCCCTCCAACAATAACATCTGGGCTGATGGTAAACCCGGCCTTAGCTCCCAGCGACCATGCAGTACTCCACGAGGCATCGTAGCCGGAGGCGCCGAACCACCGATTAGGAAGTGGGAGTACGCCACCGATCGTGGCCATTACATTGTCCGTAATGCTATAGCCACCAGTGAGCCCTAGAACATCGTAAACTCCGGTGGTGATTGTTCCAGCCGGAGGGATAACAGCGGTCGGCAGTAGGATGCCGCGGAATGTTGTTGGATCCGAAAGTGCTACCCTGAAGGTGTCGATCGCTCCTCTGCCGTAGAGTGTGGCATACAGCACCTCCGGATACCCTTCGATATCAAAGGCAAGACGCGTAGTGACTCTGCCCTCACGGAGTGCATTAAATCGGATGAGGAGTTCTCGCTTTTCACCTGGTTCAACGGTGAATGATGATTCGCTAAGGAGTTCAAACGATTGGGCGTCCGGACCAACGTTCTTAATTGAACGTATCCGAACAGGAGTCTTGCCACTGTTATAGATGAGATCATCAGCAACCACATCTCTCGATTCGCCTACATCGAGGACTCCGCAATTAAGGAAGTCTGCTTCTGCTGAGATGATGTTTCCACGAGCAGGACCACTGATACGTGAACGAAGCACACCGCCCGTTACTTCAGCAACGATCATCGCTGCTCGCTCTCCGGCAAGATTCGGAGTGAAGGAGTATTCAATGTCGATGCTATCGCCCGGCGGAATAACGGCTCCCGGAAGCGTACGAAGTCCAAAGTGACGGATTTCGGAACCTTCAATTCTCAGGCCATCGAGACGAATGGTGTCTACAGTACCATTTACCAGGCCACCGCGAACTATTGAATCAACAGACTCACCAACGGGCCGTTGTCCAAAACGTACGTTGCGAAGTTTTGCCCTGGTTTGATAAATGGTCCAACGAGCGTCACTGGTATCAGCTTGGAGAATTGCAGGACTTATCAGATATACACCGGCTTCTGACTCCGAGGTTCTCAACGCTAATCGTGAGCCATCAGGAGAAAAAGATGGGTGATAATCTACCTGGCGCATTTCGTAGATCATTACACCGGTTGATGTTTCGTGAACAGTAACCCGTCCAAGTGATGAGAGAGCAATCTTAGAGCCATCTCGAGATGGTACTACCGTCATAACCCCACCAACTCCGGGACTTCGTGCCATGGTAACAACGTTTTCACCAGTAGCCACGTCAACAATGGAGGTCTGGTCTTTCCCAGTCTCTAGAACAACTCTGCTGCCGTCCGGAAGAAATGTAATGTAGGAGTTGTCGTTTACGTATTGTCGCTTTGCAATTACACTCTGAACCAGGCCTTCTGCAACATTCCACACAATTGCAGTCCCATTGCTCGCCGTTGCGACGACCTGATTACCTGACGGGGAGAACGCTGCTCTGAAGAACTGCGTAGGAGTTGTTCCAACAAGTCGGTGCTTAAGACTGCCCGTTCGTGCATCGTAGATCGAAACACTCGAGTCTCTCCCGCATAGGGCAACCATGGATCCGTCGGGAGATATCACGCCACTTTCGATATCGCGGGTGTTTTTTGGCAGGCGAACGATTGTGAGTCCTGTAAGACAGTCGATCACGCGTGGCCGATCATCCCACCCGCCAAGAATAAGAGCTATTCGGCCGTTAGCATCGGGCAAACACGTGATCAATTGCGTTGATGGAGCGATCTCTGAGTTCCATTGTTGCTTGCCTGTTGTAAGATCGAAACTGGCGAGAGCACCGGAGATTCCCCACGTTATGATCGATCCACCATTTCTCGTGATAGCATATCGAATACCGGGGAATGAGTAGATGGTCTCGCCCGTATTTGCATCGCTGATGCGAACGACGCTGTCCACGGCTGACCGCTGATCACGCTGGACAAGTGCTGCTGAAGCAAGTCTTGTCCCCTCACCGATGAACGAGCACTGCTCGATACGAACACCTCGGATAACCGCAGTTGGTTGCATACGGATCTCATCAGGAACTACCTGAGAAACACGAAGGAGACAAGAATCGCTGGTAACTGACGGTGCGATCCACGGGACGTCATGGCCTGTGGCGCGCTCTGTAACTAGTGTCCACGTTGTACCAAGGTCATAGCTGATCTCTAATCGCACCGGTAGATCTGCCGGCACACCATCATATCTCAATTGTTTTCGTGCATGTGCAGGAATACGTTCTCCGCCGTTGGGATAAACCACATGGATCGTCCGTTCCAATGGCTTGCCGTATGGCTTTCCGGAACTTGTATATACAGAGGGTAGGGGGCAGGGTGTAGCTGCAAATTGAATGCGACCTACAGCATAGATGCTATCGCGATGTTCACTGGTAACGGTGAACGTCACTGAATCGAGTGATGGTATTGTGAACGGAAAGGCAATAGGCGCGTCGTTGTGCTGTACACGCACTGGCGAGAGCGACGTAACGAGCACTCCAGTTAATGTTAGGGGAGTAAGTCCTGCGCGAATCGTGATTTGTTGGGCAGAAGCCCCTTGTTCAAAACGAAGTGAGAGAGGAGAAACCGTAGGACGTGTGATCGAGGAGTCGGGGGTTGTGAGGATGCGTCGAATCGACTCCGCACCGCTTGTAAGAATGAGCACTCTCTCCTTGGAGCACGATGGAGGAAGCATAAGTTCCGTTGTGCAACTCCGCGGTTCGGTGGCATCGGCATGAATGCGTTTATATGCCATTTCGGCCTGGTCAACGGTGGTGACGTTTTCGAACCAAAGTCCACCCGTACGTTCACTGAGGGAACGCAGGGACTCAGGCATGGACATTCCGAGTGAAACACAGTAGACGGTGATACCGTTCTGCCGAGCTTGTTCAATCATGTATTGGGTGTTCGCCGTACCGATGCCATCAGTGAGAAAGATCAAGACGCGTTTGTTCTTTCCGGTGGCAGCCATCGAGAGACCGCCGATTTCTTCAGTAAGAAGCCCTGCATCGTAATCCGTTCCTCCTCGAGGAGTAAGGGAGGCAATGGCCTTCATCAAGATCACGGAATCGGTGGAAAAGTCTGTGATGAGAGATGCTTTGTGGTCGAAGGCAGTGATCGCACAATCCGAACCCTTCGAAAGAGCTCTGATCCAGGCATTAGCCGCAGACCTAGCCAGGGAGATGTTCGGTCCGCCACGAACCATTGAACCAGAAACGTCGATGGTAAGGACAGATGAGATGTCTGATGGTGAAGATGGCTCAGGACAGGCTATCTCGTTGATGGGTACGGGTTGACCGTCAATCGTGAGTGATAACATCGACGGTTGGAGTACAGAGCGGACATTGGAGCCGGGAGAAAAATGAACCATTTCAAGACTCAATGATCCGCGGGCGTCTATCACAGCGCTTCGTAGATGAAGATCAACGGACTGACTATACAGTGTGGCAGTTGCTAGAACAAGTACGAACACTACACGAAACGGTCGGATCATGATGCGGTCCGGTCTGTGATACGAGTTGCAGCAAACACTCTTCGAATCTCGAGCATCGCTGTTGAGAGAACCAATTGAACGGATACATTGCGTGCGAGGTGACGTGATGCTTGTTCGACCGCAGCAAGCACAGCAGGGAAGTCAGCCTGTCCAAAAGCAGCAGCAAATCGTTCTAGGGCTGCACGGTGGTCAACGTTGATGATAGGAGCCCCCTCGCCAGCCATTGCAATGACATGAGCATCGCGCAGCCACAGAGCAAGGAGCGATAGAATCGCGTCGGCACGAGCCTTGTTTCGTCCATCAGCCGCCTCTTCCACTGCGTCCATCAATCCATTCCGAAAATCTTTTCCCTTGAGAGCCGCACGCAGAAGGTTCACGGCCGTTTCTCGAAGTGCACGAATGTCCTCCGAGAGATAGTCGATGGCTTTTTGCAGGTTCCCTTGGGCAAAGGGTGCGATGATTGTTGCTTCTTCCACAGTGCAGAGGCTGCGGTCCAGTAGAGCCTTGATAATGTCATCGTCATCTAATGGAGGGACGATAAGTTCTTGACAACGAGACACGATCGTCTGAAGCAGTCGCTCCGGTCGTGACGTTGTAAGAATAAGCGTCACATCATCGTGTGGTTCTTCAAGTGTTTTAAGGAAGGCATTGGCAGCCTCAATGGTCATTTCTTCTGCATTGAGAATAATGACAACACGTCGACCCCCTTGCACTGCTGAAAGCGACAGAGATCGTTTCAATTCACGGATCTGCCCAATCCGGATTTGTGTGGCATTTGCAAGTCTCACCGGGATATAGGCATCGATAGCAAGGGCTTGAATTGCATCCCGAAGCTCTGCGATAACATCATCCTTGAGTTCATCTTCGGTGTCAGCTTTGCCACTTGGAAGAGATGCCACAACACGGATATTGGGGTGTTGAAGGGAAGCCCCTTGAACACAAGCGTGACAAGTCTCGCAGGGGGCGATCGTGGATGCAGTGGACACCGGGCTTTCACAATTGACCGTCCGGGCAAAAGCTAGAGCCAAGGCCACCGTTCCGGCACCTTCCTGGCCCGTTAGAAGGAGGGCGTGCGGGATGCGGTTATCCAGAATACAGCGTTGAAGCATCTTCTGAACCCGCGTCTGACCAATGATCGTTTTCCATGTCATGACCACGAAGATACGGTCAGTCGTATCTTGGCGTCATGCGAATCCTTGTGATTGAAGACGAACGTAAGGTGGCCAGCTTTATCAAGCGGGGTCTGGAAGAAGAACGCTACATCGTAGAGACAGCCGCAGATGGTCAGATCGGGCTGGATCTGGCGTTGAATAATGTTTTTGACGCCATCGTTCTCGACGTGATGTTGCCAAAGTTAGATGGCTATAGCGTCTTGAAAGCTCTCCGCGATGAAGGAAATGTTACGCCGGTGCTCATGCTCACGGCTCGTGGTGCTACTGAAGACCGCGTACAGGGACTTGACTTGGGGGCCGACGATTATCTCTCCAAGCCGTTCCACTTCGAAGAGCTTGCTGCTCGCCTTAGGTCGATTCTGCGACGATCAACAACGGAAAAGACCACAAAATTGGCTTGCGGTGATCTGACGCTCGACCTGGTAACGCACTTTGCATTTCGCGACGATAAGGAGATCGAGCTTACGACAAAAGAATATGCGCTTTTGGAATACCTTATGCGCAATAAGGACCGTATTCTCTCCCGATCAATGATCATGCAACACGTGTGGAAACACAACTTTGATCCGGAGTCCAACATCATTGATGTTTATGTGAAGCGCATACGTCAAAAGATTGAACGTCCCGGTCAGGCACAGTTGATCACAAGCGTTCGAGGTGTTGGTTATCGTATGCGCGAAGGTGGTTCACATGAACCGGAGGAAGAGGCAGGTGTTGAGTGAATCATCCGTTGTGCGACGAACTTATTGCTTCCGTGACTAGCGGACTGGCACCCATTCAATCATCTTTTGAAGCTTATCAGCAGGCGTGTTTCATACCACGTCCGCCCGAGTTTTTCGCACTCGAGTTATGCGGTGAGGCAGGGGAGTTGGCCAACCTCGAAAAGAAGAGGTGGAAAGGGGCTCCTCCCGATAACGAACACACGGCAGATGAGGCCGCAGATGTGTTCATTGCACTGATGAATTTCTGCAATGCGCGCCAGATCGACCTCGCCACTGCAGTTGCGCTCAAGCTCGGACGTATCGAACCCAGCAAACCAAGATCCTAGTGCTCCTGCAACAACATGGCAACGTGGCGAAGCTTCGGAATTGACTCGTACAACACCTTGATCATCGCCATCACGGGCACGGCTAGAATCGCTCCCACAGCTCCCCAGAGCCACGTAAAG